>CAIVJW010000379.1 GCA_903906315.1 uncultured delta proteobacterium
AGCTGCTCGATGACCGCGTCGCGCTCCGCGAGTTGGCGCCGAAGGTCGGCAATCTCCTCGTCGCGTGCGTCGGCCACCTCGACGTTTCATCACACGGCGCGCCTTCTGTCCCCCCCCATTCGCATAGGATCACAGGTGGTCGCATAGGATCATTCGCGCCGTCGCGAGCCTACACAACCCGTGAACGCGTACGCTGGCATTCCGCCATCGCAAAGAACGCGACCTCTTCTCGGAGGACGACATGGCCAATCTCATCCGCGTCGATTTCGTCACGCGCACGATCACCGAGGTGGAGGCCGACGAGCCGAAGGACCTCTGGAGCTACTCGCTGGAGGCACTGCTTCGTGAGGCCGAGGACGACATGGTCGCCGCTCGAGCACGCGGGCCGGAGCCGCCCGACGCCGAGACGCGCTGCCCCGTGTGTCACAGCGCGACGTGCTGGCTCTGGCGCGATTCGCGCGGGCCCACTCTCACGCTGGTGAGGTGAGGGCGCGTCCCGCTCGGAACGCGCCACGCAACCCGATAGGATGGGCTCGTGCCGCCCACCGGACTCTACCCCCGCGGCGCCCCTCGCCCGACGCTGAGTCGTGCCGAGCAAGCGGTCCATCGCGCGCTCGGCGCGTCGCTCCCCGCGGGCTGGACGGCGTGGCACTCGCTCCGCATTCGCACCGCGAGGAACCTCGAGGGCGAGGGCGACTTCGTCCTCGCCATCCCAGACCGCGGCATCCTCGTGCTCGAGGTGAAGGGCGGCAGCGTCGAGGTGAAGAACGGCCTCTGGCTGCAGAACGGGCGGCCGATGGGCAAGCCGCCGCGCGACCAGGGGCTCGAGTATTCGCGCAAGCTGCGCGACAAGCTCCGCGAGGTGACGCCGCACGGCGCGCCGTGGATCGCGGTCGCGACGGCGCTGCCCGACACGCCGTTCTCCGAGCCGCCGAGCGCGGGCGACCTCGGCGGTGTCGTGATCGGGCAGCAGGACTTGCCGTACCTGCGCGAGGCGCTCCTCGCGATGGTCGATCGGCTGTTCGTGGACGCGCGCCCGCCCGTCGACGCGGCGTTCGTCGACGCGCTCCACGCGCTCTGGTGCGAGACGTGGACACCGCGCCTCACGCTCGGCGGGCGCGCACGCCTTCGCGAGCGGGAGCTCGTCGCGCTCGACCAACCGCAGCTCGACGTGCTCGACATGGTCGAGGACAACGCCCGCTGCGTCGTCTACGGCGGACCGGGCACGGGCAAGACGCTGCTCGCGCGCGACATGGTCGAGCGGCTCCGCGCCCGCGGCGCCAGGCCGGTGTACCTCTGCTTCACGAGCGCGCTCGCGTCGGGGCTCCGCACGGGCGGCCTCGCGGACGCATGGACGGTGCGCGAGCTCGCCGCGGCGCTCCTCGAGGAGGCGGGCGTCGCGCTGCAAGACGGAGCGCCCCTGTCGGCGTGGACGCCCGCGACGTGGGAGTCGGCGCCGCTGCGATGCGCGCTCGACGCGCTCCCCGCGATCGGGCCGCGCTTCGACGCGGTCGTCGTCGACGAGGGGCAGGACCTGTCGACGAACGACTGGGAGCTCGTGAAGGCGCTCGCCGGGGCGCACCCGCTCTGGTGCTTCGCCGACGGCGGCCAGAGCTTCTGGGCCGACCGAGCCGTGCCCGCGGCGCTGTTCCCCGCGAGCGTCCGACTGCAGACGCGCTATCGATGCCCGGAGTCGCTGGCTCGCTTCGCTGATCGGTACCGTCCCGACGCGGCGCGCGAGAGCGAGCCATCCATCGCGGCCACCGACGAGCTGCGCGTCGTCCGGGCCGCGAGCGCCGCGACGCTCGCGGACGAGGTCGCGCGAGAGGTCGAGAGAGCCATCGCCGATGGGGCCGCTCCCTCCGACATCGCGGTGCTCTCGCTCGCGGGCCAGACACGCACGCGGGTCTGCGCGACGGATCACCTGGGCGATCGGAGGGTCGTGCGCGCCGATGCCGAGGACGCGCCGAGCCACGTCGTCGCCGACACCTTCCTGCGCTTCAAGGGGCTCGAGCGCCCGTGGGTGATCGTCACCGAGCTCTCCCTCGGCGAGACGCGCCACGACGTCCGCATGCACGTGGCGCTGACGCGCGCGACGGTAGGCTGCGTCGTCGTGGCGACGGCGGAGGAGATCGGCTCGGATCCGCGGCTCGCGGCGGTGGCGAAGTGAGGCGCGCCGATCCGCGCGGCCGCGCGGGCGACGGTCAGCCGCCATCACCCATGGCGCGCTTCACCCTGGGCCCATCTCGCCTCGCCCGCTTCTTCTTCCACGACTGCGAGCGACACCTTCGCTACCACGCGACGCCCGCGAAGCGCGCCGCGGCGGAGGGCGTTCCTGCCCTCACGCACGCCGGCAGCCCGGTGACCGCCGCGATCCTCGAAGGCGGCTACGCCTGGGAAGAGCACGTCGTCACGAAGCACCTCGGCGCGGACGCGCACGTCGCGAAGGGCGCCGGCCCCCTGCGCGAGCGCACGCACTCGAGCGACGCGACGCTGCGGCTCCTGCGCAAGCTCGCCGTCGGCTCGTCCATCTACCAGGGCAGCCTCGTCGCGCCCGACGCGTTCTACGAGCGCTACGGCCTCGACCGCGCGCTCGTCGAGCTCCCCGCGTGTCGCCCCGACCTCGTCGAGCTCGTGGCGTGCGACGACGGCGTGGCGCGCCTGCGCGTCGTCGACGTGAAGGCGAGCAAAGCGCTGAAGGCGAGCCACCGCGTCCAGGTCGCGCTCTACGCGCTCATCCTCCGCGACCTCGCCCCGGGCGCGAAGCTCCCCCACCCCATCGATCTCGAGACCGGCGGAGTCTGGCTCTACCTGCGCGATCAGCCCGAGTGGTTCTCGCTCTCGCTCACGATGGGCGCCCTCGAGCGGTTCCTTCGTGAGCGACTGACGACCATCCTCACGTCGCCGGCCGACGACGTGCCCTGGCACCTCTTCTTTCGCTGCGAATGGTGCGAGTACTACGCCCCGTGCCGCGCGGAGGCGGAGCGCACCCGGAGCGTGTCGCTCATTCCCTACCTCTCGGTCGGCGGTCGGGCGTACCTGCGGGAGGCATCATGGGGCGGCGCGCCGGTGCACACCCTCGCCGACCTCGCCGCGCTCGTGACCGGGCCGCACGCGGGCGCGCTCGACGCGTGCGGCTCGCTGCGCGGCAAGCAGGACCGCCTCGGCCGCATCGCCGCAACGCTGGAGGACGGCGTACCGAGGCCCCACGGCGGGTCCACGGTCGCGATGCCGCAGGGCGAGCACGTGCGCGTCACGCTGACGCTCCAGAGCGATCCGCTCTCGGGCGAGGTCTACGCGATTGGCTACCGGCGGCTCTTCGGCAAGGAGGTCTATGGCAGTCCGAGCGACGAGATCGTGCTCGTCGCCGCGTCGCCGGACGACTGCGCGCGGGTCCAGCACGGGCTCCTAACGCGCATGCACGAGGACCTTCGCACGCTCCACGCCTTCAACGCCGGCCGCCCGTGGAAGGAGCAGAAGAGCCTGCAGACGTACGTCTTCGACGGCTACGAGCGCGACCTCTTCCACGAGCTGCTCCACGGCGCGCTCGACGACCCGGAGCTCGCGCCGCTCGCGATGGACCTGTTCTTCTTCTACCAGGACACGTCGCTCGCGCGCGCCGACGAGCACCCGCGCGCCGAGGTGCCGTATCCCATCGTCGTCCTCACGCGCGTCATCCGCGAGCTCGTCGCGGTGCCGTCCCCGATCGCGCTCCGCCTGTCCGCGGCGCACGCCGCGCTGCCCTCGCCGACCTTCGCGTACACGTACCGGCCCTTTGAGTACCTCGCGTTCGAGCTCAGCAACGCGCTCCGCAGCGACGCCGTCTTCTCCGCGTGGAACAAGGGCCGCGCGGACGCCCTCGAGTGGATTGCCAAGGAGCTTCGCCAGCGCCTCTTCGTCGCGAGCTCGATCGTCGACGGGCTCCGAGCGCAGATCGGCGACCGACTCTTCGCGTGGCCGCCGAAGCTCGTGCTCGAGGGAGCGCTGCCCTTCGCGCACCCCGAGCTCTCCCGGCTCGCGTTCGTGGTCCGATACGAGTGCCTCATGGGAGCCCTCGCCGTGCGCGAGCAGCGCGCCGCACCGTGGGACGAGCGCGTCCGCGACGGCGTGAGCATCCCGCTGCGCTTCGCAGGCGGCGCTCGCTGGGAGCTCCTCGGCACGCTCGACAGCTCGCAGATTGAAGAGGACTCGTTCCTCGGGCACCTGCTCGTCCCGTACACGGAGGCTGGCGACCGGGCGCAGATGGCCTATGACGACCACCGCAACCGGCAGGCGGTGTGGGCGCCACGTGGCGAGGTGCGCCTGACCTCCGTCGACGGTGTCGAGGTCGACCCCGGCACGGGCGCCGTGACGGCGCTCGAGCTCGGCGTTCGTCGCAGCTCGCAGCAGGATGACTTCGAGATCGGGGACGAGGCCGTCCTCCACCCTCGCTTCACCGACTGGATCGCGAACCGCATCGTCGAGCGGCTGAGCGAGATCGACGCGCAGCCCGACGACGACTTCCTCGCGCTGGTCCAGGCGCCGGCGTCGTTCGCGACTCCCATCCGCGAGCCCGCGAAGGTCCGCAACGCCCTCGCGAAGCTGCGGGACGGCCTGACGCCGAGCCAAGAGCGCGCCTTCGAGCAGTTGGCCGGAAACCGGCTCACGCTCGTCTGGGGCCCTCCGGGGACGGGCAAGACCCACTTCGTCGCGCGCGCCGTGCTGCGCTTCGCCCGCGCCCGCGCCGCGGCCGGCCTCGGACTGCGCGTCGGCGTGACCGCGTTCACGCACGCCGCGACCGAGAACCTGCTGCGCGAGATCGCGGACGCCGGCGCCGAGGAGGGCGCCATCCCGACGTTCAAGCTCGGCACGACGAGCTCGCCTCGTGGCGAGGGACTGCCCACGATGGCGCCCGAAGCGGCCGCCGCGTGCGACGAGCCGCTGGTCGTGTTCGGCGGCACCGTGCACGCCTTCCGCAAGGCGAGCCTCGCGGGGCTCGCCGGGCTTGATCTCGTGATCGTCGACGAGGCCTCGCAGCTGAAGCTCGGCGAGCTCGCGCTCGCGACGATGGCCCTCGGCCGCGGCGCGCGCCTCATGCTCGCGGGCGACGATCTCCAACTGCCACCCATCGTCCACGGCACCTACCCCGAGCCGGAGGACGGGCTCCCCGGGCTCCAGGCGTCGGCTTTCGAGTACCTGCGATCGCGCGATCCCGACGGCGCGTTCACGTGCCAGTTGCTCGAGTGCTGGCGCATGAACGAAACCCTCTGCGCTCTGCCAGCCGAGACGCTCTACGGCGAGGGCTTCCAGCCGGCGACGTCGGCCGTGCGGGCGCGATCGCTCGCGCTGTCTCCCCCACGCTCCAAGAGCCGCCGGAAGCCCCAGGAGCTCGCGAGCGTGTCCGAGTGGCTGCTCGACCCGGCGTGGCCCCTCGCGCTCTGCATGCTCGAAGGCGTGCGCGCGTCGGTCGAGAACGAGGTCGAGGCGGCCCTCGTCGCCGAGCTCGCGGTCGACCTGCGGGCGCGCCTGCTCGCCGGCAAGAAGCCCTACCGCGCCGGCGCGGCGGGAGACCGCGACTTCTGGACGCGGGGCCTGTTCGTCGTGAGCCCGCACCACGCACAGATCCGCGCGATCAAGTCGGCGCTGGCGGCGCGCCGGGTCTGGGAGAGCCCGCCCTTCGTCGACACCGTCGACAAGATGCAGGGCCAGCAGTGCGACGCGGTGATCGTCAGCTACGGCGTGAGCGACGGAGAGACCGCGCTCTCGGAGGCGAGCTTCCTCTACAGCCGGAATCGCCTCAACGTCTCGCTGACGCGCGCGAAGTCAAAGTGCGTCGTCTTCTTGCCGCAGCCGCTGCTCGAGCCGAGCTTCGACCTCTTGTCGAACGAAGACGCGGCGAGCGGGCTCGCGCACATGCTGGCGCTTCACTCGTATTGCCGCGAGCACGGCGAGGAGCGGCGCGTCGAGCTGGCGAGCGTCGGGGGCGCGACGGCGACGTTGCTTCGGTGCAGGCGGACGGGAGGGTGAGGTCGAACATCCGCCGCCACGCCAAGGCCTACACGCCTCCCGCCCGCACCAACCACCCCCGCACCGCCGCCACCGTCGCCGCGGCCGGCGCCCGATTGCACGCCAGCTTGATCTGCTTCACGACGACCCGCCCGTCCCGCACCCGGATCTCGAGAGTGGCCCTCTCCGGCGCGAGCACGCGGTAGATGAACGACGTCCCGAGCAGGCAGTCCTCGGCGTAGCTCCCCACGCAGTGGTGCATCTCGCGCCCCTCACGGAGCAGCTCGCCGACCGTGCCGACGTGGACGATCTCCGAGGTTCCGGGCACGGGCGGCGGCGGAAACGTCTCGGTGCCGTGGGCCTTCGCGACGCGAGCCACGTGCCCATCGTCGTCGAGCGCCCGCGCGCGCGCCGCCCACCGGTCGTGGAGCGCTCGCAGCTCGCCGACGGTGCGCGTGCGCCGCACGGCCGCGGTGAAGTCGGCGGCGGGGATGCCGAGCGCGCGACCGAGCCGGTGACAATCGCGCGCGAGCTCGGGGACGGCGTACGCGTCGAGGGGCCGCTCGGACTCGAAGATGGCCGCACGCACCGCGGGCAGGTGAAGCCACTCCGAGAGCCCCGTCGCGGCCCGCACGCGCGCCGTCGTGACCAGCGGCGCGTGGCGAAATGCGTGCAAGAGCGGCGGCCGGCGGAGCGCTCGCAGCAGGATCTCGCGCTCGTACGCCGTGCGGCGCTCGGGCGCGAAGCGCTCGACGAAGCACCGCATCTCGGCCGTGCCGGGGCGGCCCGTCGCGCGGGCGAGGAGGTCGACGCGCCGCTCGAAGACCAGCGCGGCGAGCTGCCGCCGGGAGAGCGACGCCGTCGCCGGCAGCACGAGCCAGACGAGGTTCGGCGCCGACGCGACGAGCTCGATCGCCCGGTCGCCGAGCGCCATGAGGCGAATGGCCGAGAGCTGCAGCTCGTGGAAGCGCGCGACGTGCGGGCGCGCGGCGGCCGGCAGCGTCTCGAGATAGACGCGCACGGGGTGGTCGGCCGCGAGCGCGTCGACCCCGGAGAAGAGCGGCAGATCCGGGTCGTCCCAGCTCGTCTCGACGCGCCCGTCGACGAACACGCGCAGCGGCGCGCCCTTGCGGAAGGGGCCGATCGAGAGGTGCACGCCGAGCGCGGCGGCCTCGACGACGAGGGACTCCTCGGCGGCGTCGTAGCGGACATACGGCGGGTCGAAACGGATGGTCACGCTCGCGCCTCCGACGGCGTGGCGACCGAGCGCGCGGGGTCGACGGTCGCGCGCAGGTCGCGGGTCAGGGTGCGCGGGCGCTCTCGCTCGGCGCCGAGCTCCTCGCGGGTCGGTCCATCCATGGTCGGTGCTCCCGCGGGCACGCGCCCGCACGTGGAAGAGACGCGCGGGCCGTCGACCTTCTGACGCGGACGCGCGCCGCGCTCGGCGCGGCCGACGACGCCGCCCGCGCTCACCGCATGCGCGCCGCCACGAACACTGACGCGTCCGCCTTCGTCGTCGCGCCGCTCGCGACGCCGAGCGTGAGCGCGACGAGCTCGTCCTCGTCGCAGTCGAGCTCGCGGTCGTTCAGGTAGATGAACATGATCATGGCCGCGGCAGCGACGCGCTTGTTTCCGTCGACGAACGCGTGGTTCTGCGCGAGGTGAAAGAGGTACGCCGCGGCCATCTCCGGCAGCGTCCCGTGCAAGTACGGTCCGCCGAACGACGCCTTCGGCGTGGCGACGGCGGACTCGAGCAAGCCGAGATCCCGCACGCCGGGCGCGCCGCCGTACCTCTCGATCTGGTCGACGTGCAGCCCGATGACCTCGTCGAGCGCGAGGAAGCGCGCCTTCACTTCGCCAGCCGCTCGAAGGCTCCGGCGTACTTCGCGTGCATCCGCTCGCGCGCCTTCTCGAAGCGGTCCATGTCGCGCTTGCTGCGGGCGGGCGCGATCACGATCACGTGGCCGTCGGTCGAGACCTCGACGGGCTTCTCGGGGTCGAGGTCGGCGGCCTCGAGCAGCTGCTTGTCGAGGACGAGCGCGATGCTGTTCCCTGTGCGCGTGAGGTGCTTGATCATCGTACGGACATTGTAGCACTTCCGTACGTATGCGCCTCCGAGCGGTCGGCGGCGCGTGCGAGGGCGTGCGCGCCGGACCCTGTGGCGCCTCGCCTCCGTCCGCGATACGCGCCCTCCCGCGCCATGAGCGAATACCAATGCTACGAGTTCGTCGCCCTCGACCGCCCCCTCGACGCCAAGCAGATGGCCGAGCTCCGCGCCATCTCGAGCCGCGCCGACATCTCCGCGACTCGCTTCTGGAACGAGTACCAGTGGGGGGACCTGAAGGCCGACCCGACGGACCTGCTCGCGAGGTACTTCGACGCGCACCTCTACTTCGCCAGCTTCGGCACGCGCCGCCTCGCGCTGCGCCTGCCGCGCGCCCGCGTCGACGAGGCGACGCTCCAAGCGTACCTCGTCAGCCACGCGGCCTCGTGCCTCGAGCGGCGCGGGGCATACCTCGTCGTCGACTTCGCCGTCGAGCGGGACGAGCCCGACGACGACGGGGTGCCGCCCGGCTCGCTCGCGACGCTAGCCGCGGTCCGCGGCGAGCTGCTCGCCGGCGACCTTCGCGCCGCGTACCTCGCGTGGCTGGGGGCCGTACAGGACGGCCACGTCGACGAGGATGACGACGAGCCGCCGGTGCCTGCCGGTCTCGACGCGCTCACGGCGGCGCAGCAGGCGCTCGTCGACTTCCTCGACCTCGACGACGACCTCTTCGCGGCGGCGATCACCGCGTCGAAGCCGGTGCCCGACGACGCGCACCACCTCCGCGCGTGGGTCGCGGGGCTCCCCGCGAGACAGAAGGACGCCTGGCTACGTCGCGCCGTCGAAGACCCCGACCTGCCGCTCGGCGCGGAGCTCCGTCGCGCGTTTCGCGCCACGACCGCGAGCGCGGCCGGGACGAAACGTCGGGCGGTCGGCGCGATCCTGGCGCTCTCGGAGGAGCGCCGCGCCGAGCGCCACCGGGCCGAGACCGAGCGCCGACGGAGGGCGCACGCGACCGCCGAGCGCGAACGAAGAGGCAGGCTCGACGCGCTCGCGCGCGACGTCGACACCGCCTGGGTGCGACTCGAGGGCCTCGTCCAGGCGAGTGACTACGACGAGGCGCTCCGGCTCGCGACCGATCTCCGCGACCTCGCGACGCGCGAGGGCGACGCCGACGGCTTCGCGGCGCGCTTCGAGGCGCTCCGCAAGCGGCAGGCTCGCCGGCGCGGGTTCTTCGATCGTTGGAAGCGGGCCGCGGCCGAGGCGGCTCGATGAAGCGCGCGCGCGAGCCCCGGCCGCGCAAGCCGAGCTCGCGTCCGCGGACTGGCGAGGATCCTAGCGAGCCGCGCCGCCCGCCGGCTCGTCGAGGATCCCCAGGACCGCGTCGATGAACGCGCGTGCGCGGTCGAGGTCCTCGCGCGCGTCCGCCTCGGAGAACGTCGCCGCGGCGTCGTAGTCCGCGTCGTTCCGGTCACCGGCCGTCTGCCGCAGCGTGCGCGCGTGCTCGGGCGCGAGCCGGCCCGTGCGCACGAAATGCTCGTTCACGAGCGCGCGCACGCCGTCGTGCGTTCGCACCGGCCGCTGGATGGACGCGAGAAGCGCGCACGCGGCGTGAAAGACCGCGTAGTACGCCCGGCCGACGGCGTGCCGGTGGAGGCCGGCGCGCGCGAGCACCTCGCCGGCCGCGAGCGTCTCGCGAGCGAGCGCGAGCTCGGCGGCGACGTGCGCGGGCGTCGCGTCCGTCACAGCGCGACTCCGTCGCGCGCGATCTCGACCCCCAGGGCCGAGTCGGCGTCGAATCGCGCCGCGTCGCGCACGATCGGCGCGACGACGAGCCGCGTCGCGAGCTCCACGTCGTACGCGACGTCGATCACCGTGCGCCGATCGTCTCGCGTGAGGCCGTGAACGAGCACGAGCACGTCGAGATCGCTCTCGGCGTGGCCCTCACCGCGGGCGCGTGAGCCGAAGAGCACCACCGCCGCGACCCGCGAACCGAAGCGCTCGCGCACCGCGCCGACGAACGCGGCGAGGGCGCGGTCTTCGAGGGGGCTCGGGCGGGGGCGCATGCTCGGGAAGCCTAGCAGGGGCGCGCGGGGCCGGCGCGCGTCGCGGCGTCCTCGTCGCCAACGCTCGCGCGGCCGCCCGAGGCGCGGGACGGCCAGCCGACCGCCCTCGGAGACCGGATCGCACGGGCGAACGTCCTCGACGACGTCGCACGGCGGCCGCGTCGCGCCTACCCCAGTTCCCCTCGTCGCCACTCCCGCCGGCGACGGTGCCCCGACCGCCCGCCGCGGTATCCTCGCCGCCGCCATGCCCCGCCCCGCCTCCCCGGCCCGACGCCCGTGAGCGACCCGCGCCCCGCCGTCCTCACCGTCTGGAATCCGAGCCAGGAGCCTCGAACCATCGAGGTCCACGTCGAGCACCTCCGCCGGCGCCCCGACGCGTGGACGTGGTGGGGCCGCATCTACGGCCACCCCGACCCCAAGGCGAAGATCAACCCGAGCGAGGACATCCTCGACGCCATCGAGCGCTCGACCGCGCACATCGAGGCCGAGCTCGTCGCGCGCGGCGAGGCGACGGTGCTCGTCACGAACTTCGTGAGCCTGCACGCGCTCCGCGTCACGAAGGTCCGCGGCCCGAAGCCGCGCCCGCGCGCATCCGAAGTGCCCGACTACTACGCGAACCGGCACGTGCTCTCGTGGTACCGCGTCGCCGACATCCGCGCGCTCTCGTACGACCAGGCGTCGACCATCGGCTACTTCGATCACCTCGTGACGTTCGAGCGCCTCCGCCCGGACAAGCGCCCGTGGCGCACGCGCTTCGATCCCTTCGCGGCCAACGGCTACATCTACCCACTGCCCATCTGGCTCGACGTCGAGAGCGGCGGGCCCTTCGACGGCCGCCCGCGCACCGCGCGCTTCGTCGACGACGCGGAGGCCGCCCTCCCCCTCCCCGTCCAGCAGGCGCAAGCGCGCCTCGCCCGCCAGGTGCCGCGCATCTGGGCGCGCGCCCGCCGCCCCGCGCAGCTCTTCCTCGCCGCCGGAGAGGCGAGCCGCTCGTCGATGGGCGACCAGCGCAGCGTCTTCGGCCTGCGCCCCGCGGTGCTCGGCCTCGCCGCGGCCGTCGAGCGCGAGATCCGCGACGAGGTCGTCCACCCGCTCCTCTACCGCGACGCCGACCTCGCCCGGCAGCTCGTCGGAGCGGTGAGCGCGCGCGGCGTGAGCCTCTCCGGCCCCATCACCCTCGGCGGCATGCGGCGCCTGCTCTGCGAGCTCGGCCGCGCCCTCGCCGAGACCGAGCACGGCGCCCGCTGCCCCGGCGTCGTCTCCTTCGCGGACGAGGACGGGGGCGAGCAGGGCCTCCGCACCGACTTCTCCCGCCTCGTGAACCTTCGCAACCAGGCCGTCCACGCGAACGACTTCGAGTGGCCCGCGTTCGAGGACACCTGGCGCCGCGTGCTCACCGACGACGCGCGACCGCTGCTCCTGCGCGTGCTCGACGCGCGCGACGAGGTGGGCGCGCTCCTCGGCGGCCCGCAGGGGACCGTTCACTGAACGCGCCGGCCGGCGCGGCGGGCGACCGAGCGCGCGGTGCGGGCATGCGCATGTTCGCACCGTCGCGACCTCCGGCCGAGCGGACGCCCGCCTCCACCGCGACGCGCCGCCTCCCCGTCCCTCGCACGCCCCGCCCCGCCTGGCGAAGTCCCCTGAACGCGTTCAGTGTTCCGGGACGTTCGACGCCCGCCCGCGTCAGCCCGCCCGGCCTCGACCGTCTCCCCCTCGACCCATGCCGCGCCGCCCCCACCCGCCCATGGTCGACGTCGGCCCCGCCGCCCCCGAGGCGGTCG
>CAIVJW010000380.1 GCA_903906315.1 uncultured delta proteobacterium
CCGGGGGCACGAGCGCGGGCGGCGCGCCGGGGTCGGGCGGGGCGAAGGCGGCGGGTGGCGCGGCCTCGAGCGCGACGGCCGCGATCCCGCCCGCGTCGGACGCGGGCGACGGCGGCGGCTGCGACGTCGGCGGGAGCGGCGCGTCGAGCGATCGCGGCGGCGGCTGGGTCGCGCTGGCCCTGGCTTTCGGGGCGTCGCTGCGCCGCGGGCGCCGGTCCCGACCCGCGTCCCGCTGACCGGGCCGGGCCTGCCGCGCGCGGCCTCGGGCGGCCCTCCCCGCGTTCGGCTCCAGGTGCGCCCTCGGCTCGCCGCCGAACGCTCGGCGGGGGCCGCATTCGGCGACGACCTGACCCCGCTCGTCGCACGTCGGGGACGGCTCGTCCGTTCCGCGTGGGCCGGGCGCGTCGCGGGGCCAACGGTGCGCGCGGCTGCGCGGCCGGAGCGGGGGCGAGTCAGCGCGGTCTTCTCTGGAGGATCGAATGGTGACGTTCACCCGCGCGGCTTGGCTCCTCGTCCCGGTCGCGACCACCCTGTTCGTCGGCTGCGAGGGGAGCGGGGGCTCCGCCGGCACGACCGGCGCGGCCGCCACGACGGCCTCCGCGACCGAGAAGATCGAGAAGGCCGCCGCGAGCACGGCCGTGTCGGCCGCCGCGACGCGGGCCGCGCGAGGCACGACGGCGCGCTCGAGCCTGGTCGGCTTGTTCCTCGCGCAGGCTCGCGAGGCGGGCGCGCTCGACGCGCAGCAGAGGGAGATCGACAAGATCGAGCAGTCGCTCGGCGCCGCGCCGCGCGAGGAGAAGAAGGCGCTCGTCGCGGACGTGATGGCCGCGGTGAAGTCCGGATCGATCGATCCGGCGAAGCTCGCGCCGCGCGTCGACGTGATCGAGAAGAGCCTGGCCGCGCGCCGCGACAAGGAGGTCGCCGCGATCGTCGCGCTGCACGCCGCGCTCACGCCGTCGCAGCGCCAGACGGTGACGTCGGCCGTGCGCGCGAAGCTGGCCGCGCGCTTCGACCACGCGGGCGACCACGCGGGCGATCACGCGGGCGATCACGCGGCCGCTCGCGGGGGCGATCACGCGGGAGATCACGCCGGCGGCCGCGCGGGCGGCCACGGCAGGCCGGCCGGCGCGGAGGGCGCGAAGCGGCGGCTCGATCGGCTGACGGCGGAGCTGGACCTCGACGCCGCCCAGCAGAAGAAGGTCGAGGCGCTGATCGTGACGGTCCACGCCGACGAGGGCGCGCGCGAGGAGCAGAAGAAGCGCCTCGAGGCGCTGCTCACGGCCTTCGAGGCGGAGGTGCTCGACGCGGCGAAGCTCGATCTCGGCCCGGCGGGCAAGCTCGCTCGCGAGGCGACCGAGAAGCACCTGGCGTTCCTCGCGGGGCTCGTGCCGGTCCTCGACCCGAAGCAGCGCGAGAAGCTCGCGGCGTCGATCGCGCGCGGGCCGCGCGGCCTCGGCGGGCGGGACGAGGGCGATTCGGGCTTCGGTCGGATGCTCGACGACGACGGCGACAACGGCCACCGCGGGCCCGGCGACGCGCCCCTGCCGGACGCGAAGGACGCCAAGGACGCGCCCGACGCCAAGGACGCGAAGCCGGCGAAGTAGCGATCGGCGCGGGGCGGCGCCCGCCGCGCAGCGGGGATCGGCGCGCGGTCCGCGCCCTGTAAGGTCGGCCGGGAGGGTCGCGTTCACCGGCCGCCCGCCGCACGAGCCTCCACCCGACGCCGGGGCCGGAGCGGGGCGGGACGCCGACCCCTGCGGTGCCGGTGGCGTAGGATGGCGCCGCGCCGGCCTGGCGCGCCGTGGAGGAATCATGCGACGGATCGATCGCCCGACGGGGTGGTGTGCTTGTCACGGGGACCGTTCGCCGGCCCTTGCCGCCTCCCCCCTCCCGACCGCGGTCCCCAGGGGGCGGGCGTTTCGCACCGGCCTCCTGGCGGCGATCGGCCTCTCCCTCGGGCTCGGCTGCGGCACCGCGCCGCCGGCCGGACGGCCCGCCGCCCCGACGGCGTCGATCGTCGAGGGGCCCGAGAAGGTCCTCGCGATCGCGTTCGACGACCTCTCCACGCGCCTCGCCGCGTCGCCGCCGCTCGGGCTCACCGCCTCGGACGGCACCGGCCTCGCGATCGCGTCGCTGCGCGCGCGCGCCGTGATCGACGACCCGCTCGCGTTCACCGAGCTGACGATCGCGTTCGACAACCCGAGCGATCGCGTCCTCGAGGGCACCTTCTCCATCACGCTGCCCAAGGGCGCCGCGATCAGCCGCTTCGCCATGAAGCACGACGCCGGCTGGCAGGAGGGCGAGGTCGTCGAGAAGAAGCAGGCGCGCGCCGCGTACGAGGACTTCCTCCACCGCCGCCAGGACCCGGCCCGGCTCGAGCAGGCCGCCGGCAACGAGTTCACCGCGCGCGTGTTCCCCATCCCCGCGCGCGGCAGGAAGGAGCTCGTCGTCAGCTACTCGCACGAGCTCACCCGCCGCCGCCCGTACGCGATCCCGCTCGCGGGCCTGCCCCCCATCGGGCGGCTCGACGTCGAGGCGTACGTGGCGGGCAAGGCCGCGCCCGTGCTCGCGATCTCGAAGCAAGGCGTCGCGCCCGACGGCGATTTTCGCGTCGATCCGAGGCTGCTCGGCGACCGCGCCGGCGTGCGCAGCGGCAACCTCGTGCTCGCGCGCGTGACGCCCGTCGCGGCCTCGCAGCCCGACCCCCTCGGCGCCACGGTCTTCCTGATCGACACGAGCGCGTCGCGCGCGCTCGGCCTGGCGGAGGCCACGCGGGTGCTCCGGCGCCTCGCGGCCGACGTCGCGCGCGCCGCCGGCCCGCGCACGCCGATCCTCGTCGCGGCCTACGACCAGGCCGTCGAGCCCGTGTTCGACGGCGCCGCCGGCGACCTCGGCGAGGCCGTGGGCGAGCGCCTGCGCCAGCGGCTCGCGCTCGGCGCGTCGGACCTGTCGGGCGCGATCGCGTGGGCCGGCGCGCGCGCGCGCGACCGCGGGATCGGGCGGGTCGTGCTGATCACCGACGGCGTCGCGACCGCGGGCGAGACGGCCGGCGACAAGCTCCGCGCGATCGTGAAGGGCCTCGGGGCGGCCGGCGTCGGGCGGATCGACGCCGTCGCGCTCGGCGGCATCCGCGACGACGCGCTGCTCGAGAGCCTGGTCAACGCGGGCCTGCCGCGGGGCGGGGTCGTCGTCGACGCCGCCGCGTCGGGCGACGAGGACACCTGGCGCCGCCTGAACGAGACCACGCGATCGGGCCTCGAGGTGCACGTCGAGGGCGCATCCTTCACGTTCCCGCAGCGCGTCGACGGCGTGCAGGCGGGCGACGAGGTGCTCGTCTACGCCAACGTGCCCGAGGAGCTGCCCGTGCGCCTCTCGATCGGCGGCGGCCCGCTCGTCACGCCGAGCCTCGCCCGCGTCGAGCGGCCGCTGCTCGAGCGCGCCTGGGCGGGCGCGAAGCTCGCGGCGCTCGCCGAGCGCGAGCGCGTCGAGGGGCCGTCGGAGGCGCTGTGGGCGGAGGTCGTGGGCGTCTCGACGCGCTACCGCGTGCTCTCGCCGCAGACCTCGCTGCTCGTGCTCGAGAGCGAGGACGACTACGCGCGCTTCGGCATCGACCGCCGGGCGCTCGGCGACATCCTGGTGGCCGACGGCGGGCGCGTGGGCGTCGCGCAGCGCCCCGCCTTCGCGCCGAAGCCGCCGCCCGTCGAGGTCGCGGTCGCCGCGCCGGCGCGCAAGCCCGTCGCCGACAAGTGGAAGGACTCGCCGAAGGGCCGCCCGGCCGCGCCGCCCGCGGCCTCGGTCGCGACCGAGCGCGCCCCCGCGGCGAAGCCCTCGCGCGCCGCGGGCGGCAAGCAGGCCTCGAGGCGCGACGACGACCTCGCCAACGCCTTCGCCGGGGCGGCCGCACCGGCCGAGGCCCCCGCGCCCGCGAAGGTCGACGCCGCGCCGCGCGAGCGCGCGAAGGAGGCGAAGTCCGGCGAGTCGGCCGCCGCCTCGAGGCGCGGCCCCGCCGCGCCCGCGTCGCCGCCCTCGCAGCCCGAAGCCCAGCGCTCGCCCGCGCCTTCTCCGCCTCCCCCGCCGCCCGAGCCCTCGGCGGCGGTGGCCGCGGCGCCGGTCCTCGACCGCCCCGCGCCGCGCCCGGCCGCCACCGCGACGGCGTCGGGGCCCGCCGATCGGTCGCCCCCGTCGGCGGCCGAGGACGAGCACGATCGCCCCTCCGCCAACCGCCGCCGCCCCGAACCGCGCCGCGCGCCCGACGTCGCGGTCGCGGGCGACGGCGAGGCTTTCGCGCACCTGCCCGATCTGCCGAAGAGCGACCCGTACGACGGCCCGTTCAAGGACGTGATGGCGCTCCTCGCGCGCGGCGCGGTCGACGAGGCCCTGCGCGCCGCGTTCGCGTGGCGCAAGAAGGACCCGGGCGACGTGATGGCGCTCGTCGCGCTCGGCGAGGCCTTCGAGGCCGCGGGCATGCCGAGGCAGGCCGCGCGCTGCTACGGGTCGATCATCGATCTCTTCCCCGCGCGCGCCGATCTGCGGCGCTTCGCCGGCGAGCGCCTCGAGCGCCTCGCGGACGTCGCGCCGGTCGCCCTCGCGCTCGACACCTACCTCAAGGCGGCCGCCGAGCGCCCCGACCACCCCGCGGGCCACCACCTCGCGGCGTTCGCGTACCTCAAGCTGAACCGCCCCGACCGGGCCTTCGACGTGATCGTGCGCGGCCTGCACCAGCCGTACCCGTCGGGCCGCTTCGCCGGCGTCGACCGCATCCTGCGCGAGGACCTCGGGCTCGTCGGCGCCGCGTGGGCCGCCGAGGACCCCAAGCGCGCGACCGAGATCCGCGCCCGCACGCTGCAGGAGGGCGGCGCGATCGAGGACGAGCCCTCGCTGCGCTTCGTCCTCAACTGGGAGACCGACGCCAACGACGTCGACTTCCACATCTACGACGGCCGCGGCGGCCACGCCTACTACGGGAGCAAGGAGCTGCCCTCGGGGGGCAGCCTCTACGCCGATGTCACCACGGGCTACGGCCCCGAGTGCTTCACGATCCGCGGCGCGCGCCTCGCCTACCCCTACCGCCTGCAGGCGCACTACTTCTCGCGCGGCCCCATGGGCTACGGCATGGGCAAGCTCCAGATCGTCGAGCACGACGGCGCCGGCAAGCTGACCTTCACCGAGCGGCCGTTCGTCGTGATGCACGACCGCGCGTTCGTGGACCTCGGCGACGTCACGGGGCGCGGCGCGAAGGTGGCGGGCCCGGCGCGCTGATCGGGCCGGCTCGGCGCGGGGCACCGGCCTCGCGCCGCGCGCCCGGCCTCCACGCGGGCGGGCCACTTGACCGATCGTCGCACGGGTCGTATCGGTACTTGGCGATGAAGCCCGGTCCCGATCCCTGCTGCCCGCCCGCCCTCGAAGCGCGCGACCTCCGTCCCATCGAGGGGCCGGAGGCCGACGACGAGCTCGCGTCGCTGGCCAAGGCGGTGGGCCACCCCGCGCGGGTGCAGATCCTGCGCCTGCTCGCCCGCCGAACGGCCTGCATCTGCGGGGATATCGTCGACGAGCTCCCGCTCGCCCAGTCCACCGTCTCGCAGCACCTCAAGGTGCTCAAGGAGGCCGGGCTCGTCCGCGGCGACGTCGACGGGCCGCGCGTCTGCTACTGCCTCGAGCCCCGCGCGCTGCGGCGGCTGAAGGCGCTCGTCGGCGGCCTCTGAGCGCCGCGCCAAACCATCGTCCCTCGACGAAATGCCCGGAGCCACCATGACCACCCTCCGCGTCTTCGACCCGCCCATGTGCTGCTCCTCCGGCGTCTGCGGCCCGGCGGTCGACCCCGACCTCGCCCGGTTCAGCGCGGACCTCGACTGGCTCGCCAAGCAGGGCGTCGACGTCGAGCGCTACAACCTCGCGCAGCAGCCGGCCGCGTTCGTGACGACCGCCGCCGTCAAGGAGGCCCTCACGGCGCGCGGCAACGACTGCCTGCCGATCGTGCTCGTGGGCGACCGCATCGCGACCGAGGGCACGTACCCGTCGCGCGAGACCCTCGCGGCCCTCGCCGGCGTCGTGGTGCGCAAGCTCGCCCTCGCGCCGGGCGGGGGATCCTGCTGCGCGCCCGCACCGGGCAAGGACCCCTCGAAGAGCGGGTGCTGCTGAGGCGCCCGCCGTGACCCTCCTCGCGGATCCGACGCGCATCCTCTTTCTCACCGGCAAGGGCGGCGTGGGCAAGACCTCCGCGGCCTGCGCGACGGCCATCGGCCTCGCCGACGCCGGTCGGCGCGTGCTGCTCGTCAGCACCGACCCGGCGTCGAACCTCGACGAGGTCCTCGGCGTGACGCTCTCGGCGGCGCCGACGAAGGTGCCGCGCGTCCCCGGCCTGTCGGCGCTGAACATCGACCCGGTCGAGGCCGCCCGCGCCTACCGCGAGCGCGTGGTGGGGCCGTACCGCGGCGTGCTGCCGGGCGCGGCCATCGCGAGCATGGAGGAGCAGCTCTCGGGCGCGTGCACGGTCGAGATCGCCGCGTTCGACGAGTTCTCGAAGCTCCTCGGCGACCGCGCCGCGACCGCCGACTTCGACCACGTGATCTTCGACACCGCCCCCACGGGCCACACCCTCCGCTTGCTCGAGCTGCCCGCGGCGTGGTCGAGCTTCATCGACACCAACGTCGGCGGGACGTCCTGCCTCGGCCCGCTCTCGGGCCTGAACGCGCAGCGCGCGCTCTACGCCGCCTCGAACGCGGCCCTCCGCGACCCGGCCGTCACGACGCTGGTGCTGGTCGCCCGGCCGGAGACCTCGTCGCTCACCGAGGCCGAGCGCACGCGGGTCGAGCTCGCGGCGATCGGCGTCGCGAACGTCCGGCTCGTGCTCAACGGCGTGTTTCGGGCGCGGGACGCGAGCGATCCGACGGCCGCGGCGATGGAGGCTCGGGGGCGCGCGGCGATCGCGGCGATCCCCGCGGGGCTGCGCGATCTGCCGCGGGTCGAGGTGCCGCTGCTCGCGTTCGGCCTCGTCGGCATCGACGCGCTCCGGGCGATGGGCGATCCGAGCCGGGGCGCGAGCGATCCGGGCCCGGCCGCCGCGCCGGGCGTCTTTCGAGGGGACTCCCTGGGCACGCTCGTCGACGAGCTCGCCGCGCGCGGCAAGGGCGTCGTGATGACGATGGGCAAGGGCGGGGTCGGCAAGACGACGGTCGCCGCGCGCATCGCCGTCGAGCTCGCGCGCCGTGGGTTCCCCGTGACGCTCACGACGACCGACCCGGCGGCCCACGTCGAGCAAGCGGTCCGCGACCTCGCGGGCGGCGCGCCCGGGCTCCGCGTGACGCGGATCGATCCCGCGGCCGAGACGCGCCGGTACACGGGCGAGGTCCTGTCCACGGCGGGCGCCACCCTCGACGCGCAGGGCAAGGCGCTGCTCGCCGAGGACCTGCGCAGCCCTTGCACCGAGGAGATCGCGGTGTTCCGAGCGTTCGCCGAGACGGTCGCCGAGGGAGAGGACCGCTTCGTCCTCATCGACACCGCGCCGACGGGGCACACGCTGCTCCTGCTCGACGCGGCCGAGGCGTATCACCGCGAGGTGCTGCGCAAGCCGAGCGGCAGCCCGGAGGCCGTGCAGCGCCTGCTGCCGCGCCTGCGCGACCGGGAGCTCACGCACGTGCTGCTCGTGACGTTGCCGGAGGCGACGCCGATCCACGAGGCGATGGCGCTCGAGCGGGATCTGGCGCGCGCGAGCATCCGGCCGTTCGCCTGGGTCGTGAACCAGAGCCTGACGCCGCTGACCGTCACCGACCCGGTGCTGGTCGCGCGGCGGGCGCACGAGGCCGTGCACCTCCAGGAGCTCGCCCTCCACGGGGCCCGCCTCGCGATCGAGCCGTGGGCGGAGCGGTCCGCGCCGCGCGAGGGCCTCGCGAACGAGGCGGTGGCGCGATGACCAAGGCGACCGGGGTGGCGGGCAGGCTCTCGTTTCTCGATCGGTATCTGACGATCTGGATCTTCCTCGCGATGGCGGCGGGCCTCGCGATTGGCAATCTCGCGCCCGGCGTCAACCAGGCGCTCGAGCGGATGAGCGTCGGCACGACGTCGATCCCGATCGCCGTCGGGCTCATCCTGATGATGTACCCGCCGCTCGCGAAGGTCCGCTACGAGGAGATCGGCCGTGTCTTCCAGAACAAGCGCGTGCTGGCGCTGTCGCTCGTGCAGAACTGGGTCATCGGCCCGATCCTGATGTTCGGGCTCGCGGTCGTCTTCCTGCGCGACAAGCCCGACTACATGATCGGGCTCATCCTGATCGGGCTCGCGCGCTGCATCGCGATGGTGATCGTGTGGAACGATCTCGCGAAGGGCGACACCGAGTATTGCGCGGGCCTCGTCGCCTTCAACTCGATCTTCCAGGTGCTGTTCTTCTCGGTGTATGCGTGGCTCTTCGCCACCGTGCTGCCGGCGTGGCTCGGCCTCCGGGGCGCGGTCGTCGACATCACGATCGGCCAGATCGCCGCGAGCGTCGCGATCTACCTCGGCGTCCCCTTCGCCGCCGGCTTCCTCACGCGCCGCGTCCTCGTCCGGGCCAAGGGGCGCGACTGGTACGAGTCGCACTTCGTCAAGCGCCTCGGCCCGGTGACGCTCGTCGCGCTGCTGTTCACGATCGTCGTCATGTTCTCGCTCAAGGGCGAGGCGATCGTGCGACTGCCGCTCGACGTGGTGCGCATCGCGGTGCCCCTGCTCCTCTATTTCGTCGTCATGTTCGCCGCGAGCCTGCTGCTCAGTCGCAAGGCCGGCGCCGGCTACAAGCAGTCGGTGACGCTCTCGTTTACCGCGTCGTCGAACAACTTCGAGCTTGCCATCGCGGTCGCCGTCGCGACGTTCGGCATCCACAGCGGCGCCGCGTTCGCCGCCGTGATTGGCCCGCTCGTGGAGGTTCCCGTGCTGATTGGGCTCGTCAACGTCGCGCTGCGCCTGCAGCCGCGCCTCTTCCCCGGCGCGATCCTCGAGACGGAGGCGGCGCCGTCCGCCACCCCGGAGCCCCGCACATGACCGCCACCCACGCCGCCCCGAAGGGCCTGCTCTTTCTCTGCGTGGCCAACTCGGCCCGCAGCCAGCTCGCCGAGGGCCTCGCCCGCGCGCGGCTGGGCGATCGCGTGGTCGTCCAGAGCGCCGGGAGCGCGCCCTCGCGCGTGAACCCCTACGCCGTCGAGGTGATGCGCGAGATCGGCGTCGACCTCGGCGCGCACACGTCGAAGTCGGTCGACACGATCGACCCGGCGAGCGTGGACACCGTGATCACGCTCTGCGCCGAGGAGGTCTGTCCGGTGTTCCTCGGCGGGGCGCGGCGGCTCCACTGGCCGACGCCCGACCCGGCGAGCGACGACGAGGCCCTCTCGCGCGACGACCTCCTGGCGCGCTTCCGCGCCGCCCGCGACGCGATCGCGGCTCGGATCGAGACCCTCGAGGGACAATGGCCATGACGAACGACGACCAGCAGCCGGCGACGACCGCGACCTCGAACGACGACGTGCGCGCGGCCGTACGCGAGGCGTACGGGGGCGTCGCGCGCGGGGCGGGCGGCTGCTGCAGCCCGCTCGCGGTGCCGAGCTCGGCCATCGGCTACTCGGAGGACGAGATCGCGGCCGTCCCCGAGGGCGCGGACCTCGGCCTCGGCTGCGGCAACCCGCAGGCGATCGCCGCCCTCGCGCCGGGCGAGACGGTGCTCGACCTCGGCAGCGGCGCCGGCTTCGACTGCTTTCTCGCGGCGCGGCAGGTCGGCCCGACCGGCCACGTCATCGGCGTCGACATGACGGCCGACATGCTCGCGAAGGCCCGCGAGAACGCGCGCAAGACGGGCGCGAAGAACGTCGAGTTCCGGCTCGGCGAGATCGAGCACCTGCCCGTCGCCGACGGCGCCGTCGACGTCATCCTCTCGAACTGCGTCCTCAACCTGAGCCCCGACAAGGGCCAGGTGCTGCGCGAGGCGTTCCGCGTGCTCAAGCCCGGCGGCCGGCTCGCGATAGCGGACGTGCTCGCGCTGAAGCCGCTGCCGGCGTCGCTCGAGGGCGAGCTCGCCGCGCTCACGTGCTGCGTGGCCGGCGCCGCCACGGTCGAGACGGTGCGCGCGCTGCTGCGCGTGGCGGGGTTCGAGGACCTCCGCATCGAGCCGAAGCCCCAGAGTCGGGAGTTCATCCGCGACTGGCTGCCGGGGTCCGGCGCCGAGGACTACGTGACCTCGGCGACGATCGAGGCGCGCAAGCCCGGGGGGGCTCGATGATCACGGTGCAGGTCTTCGGGACGAGCTGCGCGGCGTGCGTGACGCTCGAAGCGAACGTCCGCGCGGCGGTGGCCGAGCTCGGCGCCGGCTTCGAGGTGCAGAAGATGAGCCAGCTGCTCGAGATGATCGAGCACGGGGTGACGCAGATTCCCGCGATCGCCATCAACGGCGAGGTGCGGGCCGCCGGGCGCGCGCTCGACGTGCCCGAGATCAAGGCGCTGCTGGTCGGCGCGAAGGCGGGAGCGCGATGAAGCCCCTCGAGATCGTCGGCGCCGTGGCCCTTTCCGCCGCCGTCATCGGCGTGCCCGTCGCGCTCAAGCGGCGCGCGGCCGCGGCCGTCACGGCCACCGCGCTCGCGCCGTGCACCGAGGGCGCGTCGACGGCGGGCGCGTGCGGGCAGGCGCCCGGCGGCGTCGCGGCGTCCTCGACCAAGGGGCGCGCCTTGCCGAAGCTCGTGGACCTCGGCACGACGACCTGCGCCCCCTGCAAGGCGATGCTCGTCGTGATCGACGAGCTCGAGCGCGGCTATCACGACGAGCTCGCGGTCGAGTTCGTCAACGTGCAGCAACAGCCCGAGTCGGCCGAGCCGTACCACGTCCGCGTGATCCCGACGCAGGTGTTCCTCGACCCGAGCGGTCGCGAGCTCTTCCGCCACACGGGCTTCTGGTCGACCCAGCAGATCGTGACGAAGTGGGGCGATCTCGGCGTCCCGCTCCACGCGCCGCAGCCGGTGCGTTGAAGCGATGCCCGACCTGTTCACCCGGCTCGGCGGCGCCCTCGAAGGCTCGACGCTCGTCGCGCTCGCGGCCGCGATCGCCTGGGGCGTGCTCAGCGTCGTCCTCTCGCCGTGCCACCTCGCGACCATCCCGCTCATCGTCGGCTTCGTCGGCGGCGTCGGCGCGGGGGCCACGCGGCGGCGGGCCGTCACGATCTCCACGGCGTTTGCCGCGGGCATGTTCCTCGCGCTGTCGCTCGTCGGCCTCGTCGTCGCGGCGGCGGGCCAGGCGCTCGCGGGCGCCAGGGCGTACGCGGGCTACGCGGCGGCCGCTCTGCTGCTCGCCGCGGGGCTGCACCTGCTCGGGCTCCTGCCGCTGCCCCTGACGGGGCTGCGCCCGAAGGCCGGCGGCAAGAAGGGCGTGATCGCCGCGATCTCGATCGGCCTCTTCCTCGGGATCGGCCTGAGCCCGTGCACGTTCGCGTTCCTGGCCCCGGTGCTCGGGGTCGCGTTCGGCGCGGCGACGTCGCACGGCGCGTTCGGGGTCGGCCTCCTGCTCGCGTTCGCCCTCGGCCACTGCGCGGTCGTCGGCGTCGCGGGCGCGTCGACGGGGCTCGCGCAGCGCTACCTCGACTGGAACGAACGGTCCCGCGGGGCGACGTGGCTGAAGCGCGCCTGCGGGGTGCTGCTGCTGCTCGGAGCCTCGTCGCTCGTCTACACCGCCTGACGTCGCGTCGCTCGCCGGCGCCTGCAAGATCGCTGCGCGCCTGGAGCGCCGGCTGCTCCACGGGCGAGGAGGCCTACACGCTCGCGATCGTGCTCGTAGCGCCGCCGCCCTCGCGGGCGCTACCGCGCCTCGCGCACCCCGACCGTCCGCCCCATCACCCGCCCGCCCGCGAACCCGGTCGCCTCCGTCGTCCACAGCGCGACCTCGGCGGACGCGATCGCGGCCGCGACCGCCGCGCGGCGTGCGCGGACCTCGGCCGGGTCCTCGGTGCCCTTCGCCGGCAGCGCGCGCACGCCGGCCCACGCGAGGACGCCCGCGTCGCGGCCGAGCGCGGCCCACCACCCGCTCGCCCCCGCGGGGCCAAGGGGCGTCGGAGGCGGGTCGGCCTTCGGATCGGCCTTCGGCGCGCCCCTCGCGACGCGCGCCGGCACCTCGGGCGCGCGCGGGGCGATCAGGGGAAACACGCCCGCCGTCGCGACGAGCGCGCCCGGGCGCGCCGCCTCCGCCGCGTCGATCCCGAACGCGAGCCGCAGGCCGCTGCCGGCCGCGCCGGCGAGCGCGTCGCGGGCGCACGCGGGCGAGCCGTTCACCACGAGGCCCGCGAGGCCCGCGCGCTTCCAGTCCGCGAGCGGCAGCGCCTCGCCGCACGCGACGATCGCGCCGGCCCCGCGCGCGTCGCCCTCCGCGGCGCCTTCGCCCATCCACGCCGCCTCCGCGGCGCCGCGCTTCGCGAGCGCCGCGGCGAGCGCCTCGCCCACCGCGCGCGGATCCTCGCCGATCACGAACCCGAAGCGCGCTCCCGCCCCGGCCGCCGGCGCCCGCAGGAGCAGCACCGGCACCTCGTTGTCGTCGGCGAAGCGCGCCGCCACCGTCGCCTCGTCGGTGTCGGCGCCCGCGACGAGCACCGCCGCGCCGTCCGCGCTGAGGGCGGCGAGCGCCTCGGCCGCGCCCTCGGTTGCCCCGCGGTCGTCGCGGCTCACGAGGCGCGCGCGCGACCCCGGCAGCCCGAGCCCGAGCGCGAGCCCCGCGGCGACCTCGGCCCCGCGGCGACGCGTTTCACCCGACCGGAGCGAGATCACGAGCCCCACCGTGCGCGCCTCGACGCGCGCCGCCGTCACGCCCGCCGCGAGCTCGGCCACCGCGCCGCCGCGCTCGCCGAGCAGGTGCCGGGCGACCGCGAGCAGGCGCTTCGCGAGCCGCGCGTCCTTGCGCGCCACGGCCCCCTCGGCGAGCCGCTCCGCCAGCAACCTCCGCACCGCGTCGCCGTCGGTCGCCGCCGCGCGCGGCGCCTCGAGCATCGCCAGCCGCGCCTCGGGCGGCACCGCGTCGACGAGCTGCTCGACCCGCTCGCGCACCCACTCCGCGTCGTCGTCGCCCGCCTCGCCGAGCCAGACGCCGATGAGCCCGATGGCCGCGTCCCAGCGCTTGGCCGCGAGCGCCGCGCGGATGACCTCCTCGTCGAGCAGCTCGCGCGCGTACGCATCGACGAGCTTGCCGACGAGCGGGCGCAGCACCGCCATCGCGTCCTCCGGCCGCCCGAGCCGGCGCAGCGCTCCGCCCTCGACCACGACCGCGAGGCTCTTCGTCGAGCCCGCGGGCCCGGCCTCGACGCGCCGCGCGAGCGCGACGGCGCGCGCGATCTCCCCTTTTTCGAGGGCGATCCACGCGAGGTGCGCCATCGCGACCCGCGCCGCGTCGTCGCTCGGGAACTTCCGGACCACGTCCGCGAGCTGCCCCTCGGTCGCGAGCCGACGGGCGGCCACGCCGTGCACCCACAAATCGAGGACCGACCGCAGCGCCACCTGAGCGTCGTGGCTCGCGGAGAGCATCGCCACGGGCGTGGGCTCCTTCGGGCCGGAGGCGCCGCAGGCGACGAGGAGGATCGCGACGAGCGCCCGACGCGCGCAGATCGCCCCCACCCCAGCGCTCCGTGTCCCTTCGGGAAAGGGAGCGGCCGGGACGCGCGCTTCCGCCCTCTTCCCCGGCTCCCGCAGCGGGGTGGGGCCCGGGGGTGAGGTCTGCGGACAGGGTCTCGGGCCGCTTTCCCGCTTCCTTGACGTCACCTCGACCATCCCATACACCCGCGAAGCCGCGCGCGCTCGATCCCAGGCGCTCGCAGCCGCTGGCCACGATGGGGCCGCGAGCGGCCCCAACCCCCCACGCCGAGGTCCCGCGTGTCCGAAGCAGCGTCCCCCCTCCCCTCGGCTCTCGACTCGAGCCGGCGCCCCTTTCTCCTGCGCAAGCTCCACTCGCTGTCGGGCGTGGTGCCGGTCGGGGCGTTCCTCCTGTTCCACCTGTGGACCAACGCGACCGCGCTCCAGGGGCAGGAGCGCTACGACGACGCGGTCGCGGGCATCTCGCACATGCCCTTCGTCGGCGTGGTCGAGGTCCTCGCCATCTTCCTGCCGCTCGGCTTTCACGCCCTCTACGGCGTCAAGATCGCGCTCGAGGGCCGCCCGAACCTCAAGGCGTACCCGCTCGCGCGCAACTGGATGTACGTCCTGCAGCGCGTGACGGGCATCGCGGCCTTCGCGTTCATCTGCTTCCACCTCTGGGAGTACTGGTTCCAGAAGCAGATCGGCCGCCTCGCGCCGTCGGACTTCTACCCGACGCTCTGCGCGAACCTGTCGTCGACCCTCGGCGGCGTGCCCGCGGTCGCGCTCGTCTACCTCCTCGGCATCGCCGCCTGCGTCTTCCACTTCACGAACGGCCTCTGGGGCTTCTGCTTCTCGTGGGGCATCACGGTCTCGCGCCGCGCGCAGCGCCTCTCGGCCACGGTGTTCGGCCTCGCGGGCGTCGTGCTCTTCCTCCTCGGCGCGAACACCGCCATCTACTTCGCCACGGGCTCGCGCCTCGCGTTCTCGGGGCACCTCTTCGGCTCGGTCGGCGCCTCGGCGGCGCGCACCTGTGCCGAGATCAACGTTCGCTGAGCGCGGGCCCGGAGCACTCGAATCATGGCTTCCAAGACCACGGTCCGCAGCGAGGGTGGCAAGGTGCGGCGCGTCGTCGTCGTGGGCGGCGGCCTCGCCGGCCTGATGACGGTCATCAAGCTCTGCGAGGCGAAGGTCCCCGTCGACCTGCTCTCGCTGGTGCCGGTGAAGCGATCGCACTCGGTGTGCGCGCAGGGCGGCATCAACGCCTCGGTGAACACCAAGGGCGAGGGCGACAGCCCGCAGGTGCACCTCGAGGAGACGGCCTACGGCGGCGATTTCCTCGCGAACCAGCCGCCCGTGAGGGGCATGGCCGAGGCGGCGCCGGGCATCGTCAACATGCTCGACCGCATGGGCGTGCCCTTCAACCGCACGCCGGAAGGCCTCCTCGACTTCCGCCGCTTCGGCGGGACGCTCTTCCACCGCACCGCGTTCGCGGGCGCGACGACGGGCCAGCAGCTGCTCTACGCGCTCGACGAGCAGGTGCGTCGCTTCGAGGTCGAGGACGTCGTCGACGATCACGGCGTCTCGATCCCCGGCGAGAAGATGGTCCGCAAGTTCGAGATGTGGGACTTCCTCGAGCCCATCCTCGACGACTCGGGCGTCTGCGTCGGCGCCGTCGCGCAGGACCTGAAGACGATGCAGATCCGGCCGTTCCTCGGCGACGCCGTCGTGCTCGCGACGGGCGGCCCCGGCCTCGTGTTCGGCCGCTCGACCAACAGCGTCATCTGCACCGGCACCGCGGCCATCGCCGCCTACAAGGCCGGCGCCGTCTACGCGAACGGCGAGTTCATCCAGGTCCACCCGACGGCCATCCCCGGCGCCGACAAGCTCCGCCTCATCTCCGAGAGCGCGCGCGGCGAGGGCGGTCGCATCTGGGTCCCGAAGGACAAGGCCGACAAGCGCGCGGCGAACGACATCCCCGAGCGCGAGCGCGACTACTTCCTCGAGCGGATGTACCCGGGCTACGGCAACCTCGTCCCGCGCGACATCGCCTCGCGCGCCCTCTTCAAGACGTGCTTCCACGAGGGGCGCGGCATCTTCGACGAGGCGACGGGCAAGAACGAGCTCGCCGTCTACCTCGACCTCACGCACAAGGACGAGAAGTTCCTGCGCGCGAAGCTCGCGGGCATCCTCGAGATCTACGAGAAGTTCGCCGGGGTCGACCCGTACAAGCACCCGATGAAGGTGTTCCCCGCGGTGCACTACTCGATGGGCGGCCTGTGGGTCGACTACGAGGCGGACGCGCGCGGCTCGCTCAAGGCCGGATCGCCGCGCAACCACGCGACGAACCTCCCCGGCCTCTACGCGGTCGGCGAGGTCGACTACCAGTATCATGGTGCCAATCGCCTCGGCGCCAACTCGCTGCTCTCGTGCATCTACGGCGGCCTGGTCACCGGCCCTGCCGTGGCGAGCTACCGGCAGGCGATGGCCAAGAGCGCGTTCGATCTGCCCAAGTCGATCTTCGAGAAGGCCGAGAAGCGCGCGACGGACGACTACGCGCGCATCCTCACGCAGAACACCGACGCGAAGGCCCCCGAGAACGCCTACAAGCTGCACGAGGAGCTCGCCGAGACGATGCTCCGCGACTGCACGATCGAGCGCGACAACAAGGCCCTGGACGGCGTGCTCGCGAAGATCGGGGAGCTCGACCTGCGCGTGAAGAGCGTGCGCGTCACCGACACCTCGCAGCGGGTCAATCAGGGCGCCCAGTTCGTCCGGCACCTGGAGAACATGCTCGTCTTGGCGAGGGTGATCGCGCAGGGCGCGCGCAACCGCGACGAGTCGCGCGGGGCCCACTACAAGCCCGACTTCCCGCGGCGCGACGACGAGCGCTTCGGGCGCACGACGCTCGCCGTGCACGAGCAGGTCGGGAGCGTGAAGTTCGTGCGGGCGTTCGACTACACCTGCGCCGGCGAGACGGTCCACGTGACCGACGCCATCGACACGAGCCTCGTCACGCCGCGCGAGCGGAAATACGAGCAGGCGGGCGCCGCGAGCGCCGCGGCCACGGGCAAGCTCGGGTCGGAACCCGAGTCGAAGAGCGGCGCCACCACCGAGGCACGGTAAGGGTCATGGCCGAGAGCGATCGCAAGGACGTGGGCGCGGGGCGCAAGGTTCGTCTGCGCGTGCGCCGGCAGGACGGCGCGGAGCGCGTCGAGACGAAGCGGTGGGAGGAGTTCGAGGTCCCCTATCTGCCGCAGATGAACGTCATCAGCGCGCTCATGCAGATCCAGAAGGACCCGCGCACGGTCGACGGCAAGACCGTCGCGCCGGTCGTGTGGGAGTGCTCGTGCCTCGAAGAGGTGTGCGGCGCCTGTACGATGGTGGTCAATGGCAAGGTCAGGCAGGCGTGCTCCGCGCTCGTCGACGCGCTCGCGCCGAAGGGCGAGACGATCACGCTCGAGCCCATGAGCAAGTTCCCGCTCGTGCGCGACCTGTGCGTCGACCGATCGCGCATGTTCGAGGACCTGAAGCGCGTCCGCGCGTGGATCGAGCTCGACGGCACCCACGAGCTCGGCGCGGGACCGCGCGAGTCGGCGCGCGCGCAGGAGGAGCGATATCCCCTGTCGCGCTGCATGACGTGCGGCTGCTGCCTCGAGGCGTGCCCGCAGGTGAACGACTCGTCGAGCTTCGTCGGCGCGGCGGCCGTGAACCAGGTGCGGCTCTTCAACCTGCACCCGTCGGGCGCGATGAACCGCGTCGAGCGGCTCGAGTCCGTGATGGGCGAGGGCGGCGTCGCGGACTGCGGCAAGGCGCAGAACTGCGTCGAGGTCTGCCCGAAGGAGATCCCGCTCGTCGACTCGATCAGCCAGGTCGCGCGGGACACGACCAAGCACCTGCTGTTCGGCTGGCTGCTGAAGTAGCGGCCGGCGCCCGGGGGCGCGCGAGCGCGTGGAGCGCCTCCTTCGGCTCGGACGGCGCGCCCGAGCGGGGCCGGTGCTACCGTCGACCCATGAACGGAACGGGACGGTTCCGCCTGGCCGCGATCGTGGTCGCGGCCGGCGGTGCGGTGGGGTGCGGCGACGCCTTCGGCAGCGGCGACCAGGGCGCCGGGGCGACGACGGGCGCGGGAGGCGCGGGAGCCGGCAGCACGGTGACGGGCGCCGGCGGCGTCGCACACCAGGGCGGCGCCGGCAGCGGCGGCGACACGGGCCGAGGCGGCGGCACGGCCAGCGGCGGCGGTGGCACGGGCAGCGGTGGCACGGCGAGCGGCGGCGGCGGCGGC
>CAIVJW010000381.1 GCA_903906315.1 uncultured delta proteobacterium
GCCTGACCGCGGCGAAAGCTCACGGCCGCCGCGTGGCCGCGCTTTGCCCTCCGGAGGCAGCGCGGGACCCGGTCAGACCGTCAGGCTCCCGAAAACCGTCGACGCGCGTCGATTTCGCCGACCATCGCCCGGCGACGACCCAGCACGCTGCGCCGCGACAGGGGACCTCGCACGCAGATCGGGGCCTTTTCGGCGAGGGTCGAGCTACGCGGCGCCCGTGAAAGTCGCAGCGTGAGGTGTCAGCGCCGGATATGCACCCTGAACGCCTCCACGTCGCGAGCGCCGACGGAGGCATAGCCGACCTCCAGCACCGCCAGCGCGCCCAGCGCCACCACGATCCCCCGCCGACGGTTCTTGGTCTCGGTGCTCATGCTCGTGTCCCTCGAGGTCTCGCGTGAAGAAAGTGACGAGGCTGCGTTTCGCCCCCACGGCGGCGCGTGACTGTCCACGCGTCGAGCCGCCCCTGTCAAGCGGATGGCCTGCCTTTCGTGCCCAGCTCCGCTTTCGTAGGCACGTGTCTCGTGAGGGCATACGTGGATGCCGCGACACAAACAGCCTTGAACTCGTGGCGTGCTCGGTTAATCTTCCAAATCCCGCGCCTCGGACGCTGCCGGAATCCTGGGCCCACCGCTGAGCCGCTGGGGTAGGCTCCCGGCCCCAGCCACCTCTGCATTCCAGGAGCGCCCGCATGAATCGTCCTTCAAAGACCCCCTTCGCCCTGCTCGCCGTCGCCCTCGGATCCGCTCTCTGGCTCGCCGGCTGCGCCTGCCATTGCCCGGAGCACGGCGCCGAGGGGCCCGCCGGGAATCACGGGCATCACGGCCCGCCTGCGCAGGCGCTCGAGGCGTGCAAGGGTCATGCGGAGAAGGACACCTGTTCGTTCTCGTGGCCCGACGGCGTGAAGGTCGAGGGCACCTGTCGCCCGCGTCACGATCACCCGGAGCTCGTCTGCCACCTGATGCGCGTTCATCATCCCGACGCGCAGGGCGCTGCCGGCGCTCCCCCCGCGCCGGCTCCTCCGGCCGCCGCCGCGCCGCCCGCTCTCCCCGCTGCGCCGCAGCCGGCGCCTGCCGCCCCGGCGACGAAGTAGCTCGACCCGCGCCGGCTTGAACGCCGGTGCAAAGCGGCCAGGAAGCCCGGGCCTCGGCCGGGCTCGGATCGATCCGAGCCCTGCTGTGCAGGGCGTCTTGGCTACCCTCCACCGGCATTCATGCCCAGGCAGCGCGGCGGGCTCGAACCGCTGACCAGCCAACATGGACGGGGCGGGGTCAGGCGGCGAGCCTCGCCGGATCCGCGAGACCTTTTCGGCGAGGGTCTCGACCACTCGCCGGGCATCGGAGCGACGCACTTGCCGGCGTCCACGCAGGCCTTGAAGTCCTTCACTGTGACCTCGTGCTTGTCGAGGTCGAAGGTCGTCACCGCGACCGCGTGGACGGGCTTCTCGTCGGCGGCGCCGTCGTCGGATTGCACCCCCGCCGAGAAGGCGTGCGGCACCTCGTGCGTCACCGCCGGCTCGCCGACCACGGGGTGCGCCGCGGACTCGTGCGATCCCTGCGCGTTCGACCACGGCGGCCCGCTCTGCATGCGGGCGCCTGCGCGCTCGGGGCGTGCGACTCGGGCTTCGCGGACTGCGACGGCGTCGCCGACACGACGCGACGAAGGCCGGCGACCGCACGGTCGTCCTCTTCGACGAGACGGGGGCGAGCGGCGCAACGTGGAAGGCGACGAAGGGCAAGCTCACGGGGCAAGGCAAGAACGGCTCGACGTGGGTGGCCGACACGCGCAAGGACTGCTTCGAGAAGAAGTAGCCAGGACGCGATGGCGGCGGGGGCCGCACCGGAAGCGCTCGGTCACGAGCGCGGGATTCGCGCCCCCGAACGGATCGGCGTGCCCGCGGGGCCTCCGCGCCCCACGCGCGCGGGGAGCGACTCGGCCGCTACGGCCCGACGATCGCGACGAAGGCGTCCGACCCCTGCGTCGCCTTCACCGCGCCGCGGCCGAAGTCCGCGCTGCCCGTGAACTGTCCGCCCACGACGATGCGCCGGTCGGGGGACGCCGCGAGGGCGAGGCCGTCGAGCACGCCGGCGCCCTGCCACGCGCGGCTCCAGCGGTGGGCGCCGGTCGCGTCGAGCTTCGCGACGAAGAGGCCGAGGCCCTCGCCCGCCGCGAGCACGCCGCCGCCGAGGTCCACGACGCCGGCGAAGGTCGCCGAGAGCGTGACCTCGCCCGCGGCGTCGACGACCACGCGGGGCTCGCTCTGCGGCTGGTCGTCGCCGAAGCGGGCCGAGAACAGGTGCGCGCCGCCCGCGTCGAGCGAGGCGATCGCGACGTCGAGGTCGCCGAGGCTCGCGAGCGGGCCGCCGCCGAAGTCGATCGCGCCGCGGAAGTCGGACGCGATCCAGACGCCGCCGCGCGGGTCGGCCGCGACGCTCTTGCCGAGCTGCCGCTTCGTGTCGCCGAAGCGGCGCGACCAGGCGTGATCGCCGGCCGCGTCGAGCGCGACCACGAAGACGTCCCGGTCCCCGGCGCTCGCGAGGCCGCCGCCGCCGAGATCGACCGAGCCCTCGAAGTCGCCGACAACGACCGCGCGGCCGGCGGTGTCGAACGCGACGTCGCGCGCGTACTGGGGCCCCGCTGCGCCGAAACGCTTGCTCCAGACGTGATCGCCGGCCGCGTCGAGCTTCACGACGAACGCGTCGACGTCGCCCGCGCTGGTGAGCGGGCCGCCCCCGAAGTCGACCGTGCCCTCGAAGGCGCCGACGACGACGACGCCGCCGTCCGGCCCGACGGCGACGCCGGCTGCGTACTGATTCGTGCCGTCGCCGAAGCGCTTGCTCCAGACGTGATCGCCGGCCGCGTCGAGCTTGGCGACGAAGACGTCGACGTTGGAGCCGCCCGCCGCGGCGAGCGCGTCGCCGCCGAAGCCGATCTCGCCGTCGAAGACGCCGACCGCGACGATCGCGCCGTCCGCGGCGAGCGCGAGGTCGTGCACGGCCTGGGTCATGCCGCTGCGGCTGCCGAAGCGGCGGCTCCAGAGGTGGTTGCCCCAGGGGCCGAGCCTGGCGAGGAAGACGTCGGCGCCGCCCGCGGACTGGATCGGGCCGCCGCCGAGGTCGATCGTGCCCTCGAAGGAGCCGCCGAGGACGAGGTCGCCGGTCGGGCCGACGGCCGCCGCGCGGACGGCCTGCGCGCCGTCGCCGCCGATGTGACCGACGAAGCCGAGCGTGCCCGGGTCGTCGGGGCGCGCGCCGCCGCCGCCGCCGCCCGATCCGAGATCGAAGGCGAGGCCCTCGATGCCCGAGACGGCGTTGCACGCGGCGGGCGAGGCGAGGAGCGCGGCGGCGATCGCGGCGCGGCGGATCGAGGCGGAGTCCATCAAAACGACCCTCCCACGAGGACGCTGCCGGGGCCGACGCCGAGCGTGAAGGCCGCGGTCTTGGGGGCGGGCGCGGGCTTCGATCCAGGCGCCGGCGCCGGAGCGGAGACCGGGGCGTCGCCGTCGTGGGTCGACGGCCAGGCGATCAGGACGACGCCCGCGACGGCGAGCGCGCCGCCGAGGACGAAGCCGACGGTCGACACGGTGCCGAGCGTGCGCGCGGAGTCGGCCTTGGACTGGTCGGTGGACGGGCAGTGGCCCTCGACGCAGCGGCTCTTCACGTCGGAGACCTTGGCGAGCGAGAGGCCGCCGGTGACGCCGCCGAGGCCGAGGCCGATGACGCCGAGGCCGATCGCGTAGGGCGCGAGCTTCTGCACGTCGAAGCCCGGCGGCGGGCGCAGATCGACGAGCACGCGCTCGGTCTGGCCCTCGCGGGCGGTGACCGAGCGCTTCACGAGCGATCCGCCCCCGCGGGTCGGCTCGACCTCGATCGCGTGCGGGCCGGGATCGACCTGGATCGGCGCGGCGAGGAGCTTCGGGTCGATCGCGGCGCCGTCGAGCCGCACGATGAAGCGCGCGCCCTTCTTCGTGCGGACCGCGACGTCGAGCTTCGGGATGCGAGGCTCGAGGGCGCGAGCGCCGTCCTCGGCCGCGGCCTGCGCGTCGACCGCGCTCGACGGCGCGTTCGGCGGCAGCTCGACGCCGGTGAGCTTGCGGAAGACCTCGCGCGCCTCGAGGAGCTTGCCCAGCTTGGCGAGCGCGCGGGCGACGCCGACGTCGTGGCTCGGGTCCGGGCGGCGCGCCTCGGCCTTGCGGTAGAAGCCGATCGCGTCGTCGTATTTGCCCTCGTCGAAGAGCTCCTGCGCGCGGCGCTCGAACTCGCGCGCGGCGACGACGTCGGGCGCCTCGGCCGGCGCGGGCTTGCCCGGGTCGACGGGCGCGTCCTCGGGGGGCAGCGAGGTCGTGGGGATGTCGGGCGGCTGGATCGGGGCGTCGTCGCCCCCGGCCCACGCGATCCCGGGGACCAGGACGAGGATCGCGATCGCGACAAAGCTTGTGCGGTGGGGCGTCATGAGATCGCGTCGGGCCGCGCGGGCTCCGGCGGGGCGGAGAGTAGCGACGTTCGCCGATCCATGTCGACTGCGCCCTCGACGACCCTTGCGCTAGCATGCGGCGCGATGCGCAGTCGCCTGTCCGCGAGCCCCCGGGTCCTCCTCCTCGCGAGCGTCGTCGGCGTCGCCGCGGCGTGCTCCGCGCAGCCCGCCGCGCCGGCGACGAAGGGCGCCGGCGGCGGATCCCCGCTCTTCGGGCAGGGAGGCGCGCCGACGACGATCTGCGCGCCCGGCACGACCTCGTCCTGCTACGAGGGCCCGGGCGGCACGCTCGGCCTCGGCGCCTGCCGCGACGGCCTGAGGACGTGCAACGCCGACGGCACCGGCTTCGGCGCGTGCGAGGGGCAGGTCCTCCCCGCGGCGAAGGAAGACTGCGACACGCCCGTCGACGACGACTGCGACGGGCAGGCGCAAAACGGCTGCGGCTGCGCGCCGGGGTCCGCGAAGGAGTGCTACGAGGGCCCGAGCGGCAGCGCGGGCCTCGGCCTCTGCAAGAGCGGCACGAAGACGTGCAACGGCGACGGCGCCGGCTACGGGCCGTGCGCCGGCCAGATCGTCCCGACGGCCGAGGACTGCGCGACGCCGGAGGACGAGGACTGCGACGGCAGCGGCGCGTGCGCCACCGGCGGCACGCTCGCGTCCAAGCTGTACGGCGGCGCGGGCGACCAGGCGGTGATCGGGATGGCCGTCGCCTCGAACGGCGAGATCGTGATCGTGGGGCGCTTCCAGGGGTCGGTCGATTTCGGCGGCGGCCCGATCGTGAGCGCGGGCGGCGACGACGCCTTCGTGGCGAGGTTCTTCGCGAACGGCGCGTTCGCGTGGGCCAAGCGCTTCGGAGACGCGGCCGATCAGCGGGCGAACGCCGTCGCGATCGACATGGCGGGCAACGTCTTCGTCGCCGGCGGCTTCGACGGCGCGATCGACCTCGGCGTCAACCCGATCGCCAGCGCGGGCGGCGGCGACGGCTTCGTCGCGTGCCTCGACAAGAGCGGAAACCCCCTCTGGGCGCGGTCGTTCGGCGACGCGGCCGCGCAGGAGGCGATCGCGCTGACCGCGACCCCGTTCGGCGACGCGACCGTGGTCGGCCGCTTCGCGGGCACGACGGATTTCGGCGGCGGCGACCTCGCGAGCGCGGGCGGCGACGACGCGTTCGTCGCGCAATACGACGTCGGCGGCGCCTTCCTCTGGGCCAAGGCGTACGGCGACGCGGCCGCGCAGCAGGCGATCGGCGTCGCGACGGACGTGAGCGGCGTCGTGTGGGTGACCGGCCGCGCGGCCGGCACGGTCGACTTCGGCGGCGGCCCGCTCGCGGCGCAGGGCGACGACGCGTTCGTGGCGAAGCTCGGCCCGGGCGGCCAGCACCTCGCGTCGCACCTCTACGGCGGCGCCTCGGCGCAGGCCGGCCGGGCGATCGCGCTCGACGCGGCGGGGGCGCCGGTGGTCGCGGGCATCACGCTCGGGCCGATCGATCTCGGCACGGGCCCGCTCGCGTGCGGGCAGGGCGCGGGCCTGTTCCTCGCGCGGCTCGACGCGGCGGGCGCGACGACGAGCGCGGCGTGCTTCGGGGCGGCGGCGCCGTCCACGCTCGATCCGGTCGGGGTCGCGTTCTCCTCGGCGGGCGACGTCCTCGCGACCGGCACGTTCCGGCAGAAGCTCGACTTCGGCGCGCTCGCGCTGACGGCCGCGGGCGGCGCCGACGTGTTCTTCGCGCGCTTCGACCCAGCCCTCGCGCCCGTGCAGACGCGCCGCTTCGGCGACGCCGCGGACCAGGCGGGCCGCGCAGTCGCCGGCGAGCCGCAAGGCGCCTTCTGGATCGCCGGCGGATTCGCGGGGTCCATCGACCTCACGGGAAAGCCCGAGGCGAGCCTCGGCGGCGAGGACGCCTTCCTCGCGAAGCTCGGGCCGTGATTCGGCGCGCCGGCTCGACCGGCGCACGTTGCACGCTACGCTGCGGCCCGATGCCGCCCCCTGCCACGACGCGAGGCTCCCGATGAACGACGTCGCGCACGCCGCGACCCGCGTGGGCGCGGACGGCGAGCGGCTCGCCGCGATCCGCACAGCGCTCGGCGCCGTGATCCAGGGCAAGCCGGACGCGATCGAGCTGCTGCTGGTCGGGGTGCTCGCGGGCGGGCACGTGCTGGTCGAGGACGTGCCCGGCGTCGGCAAGACCACGCTGGCCAAGACCCTCGCCCGCGTGTTCGCCATGAGCTACTCGCGCGTGCAGTTCACGCCCGATCTCCTGCCCGCGGACATCATCGGCGCGCAGGTGCTCGACCCGCGCGCCGGGTCGTTCTCGTTCCACAAGGGCCCGGTCTTCACGAACGTGCTCCTCGCCGACGAGATCAACCGCGCCTCGCCGCGCACGCAGTCGGCGCTGCTCGAGGCGATGAGCGAGGCGCAGGTCACCGTCGACGGCGTGACCTACGAGCTGCCGCGCCCCTTCTTCGTCCTCGCGACGCAGAACCCGAACGAGTACGCCGGCACCTACCCGCTCCCCGAGGCGCAGCTCGACCGCTTCCTCGTGCGCATGGGCATCGGCTACCCGTCCGCCGAGGCCGAGCTCGCGATGCTCTACGCCCGCCAGCGGGTCGATCCGCTCGACGCCGTCAAGCCGATCGCCACCGGCGAGGAGCTCGCCCAGATGCAGGCCGCGGTGCGCGACGTGGAGGTCAAGCCGCCGGTCGGGCGCTACCTGCTGTCGATCGTGGCGGCGACCCGCCAGCAGAAGGACCTCGCGCTCGGCGTCAGCCCGCGCGGGGCGATCGCGCTGTTCCGCGCCGCGCAGGCGCGCGCGTACGTGGCCGGACGCCCGTGGGTGTCGCCCGACGACGTGCAGGCGCTCGCGGGCCCGGTGCTCGGGCACCGCGTCGCGCTCACGCCCGAGGCGCGCTACTCCGGCCGCGACGCCGAGCTCGTCATCCGCGACGTCGTGAGCGGCGTGCGCGTGCCGCTGTGAAGCTCGACCTCGCGCGCTGGAACCACGTCCTCATCCCGGCCACCAAGGCCGGGCGCGACAAGTACCGGCGCGGCGCCGCGTGGCGCGTGCTTCGGCCCGTGGTCGCGGCGTTCGCCCGCATGTCGCGCGAGGGCCGCCTGCTCGCCACGACCGGCTGCGTGGCGGCCGCGTTCGCCGCCGACGTCGGGCGCACCGACGCGCACGTGCTCATCTTCGCCCTGGCGGCGCTCATCACCGCGTCGCTGCTCTTCTCGCGCCGCTACGCGCTCACGGGCGTGACGGTCGAGGCCCGCGCCCCGCGGCGGATCGCGATCGGCGAGGAGGTCGCCGTGACGCTCTCGCTGCGCAACGCGGGGCCGCGCGAGCACCGCGCGATCCGCGTCGATCCGCCGCTCCTGCCCTGGGACGGCGCCTGGACGCGCAGGCCCGAGACCCTCGACGCGATCGTCCCCGAGGGCCGCGCGACGATCGAGCTCTTCGCGCGCTTCTCGGCGCGCGGCGAGCACCACCTCGACCGCTTCCAGATCGCGGCCCTGGTCCCGCTCGGCCTCGCGCAGAGCGCGCCCGTGCGCAGCGAGGGCCTGCGCTTCGTGGTGGTGCCGCGCATCGCGCGCGTCGTCCGCGTGACGACGCCGCAGAACCGCCGCCACCAGCCCGGCGGCGTCGCGCGCGCCTCGCGCACCGGCGACGCGACCGATCTCCTCGGCGTGCGCCCCTACCGACCGGGCGACCCGGTGCGCGACCTGCACGCGCGGTCGTGGGCGCGCGTCGGCTTCCCCGTCGTGCGCGAGTACCAGCAGGAGTACTTCACGCGGGTCGGCGTCGTGCTCGACACCGACGGCACGCTCCGCCTCGGCGAGAGCCTCGAGGCCGCGCTCTCGCTCGCGGCCGGCGTGATCGCGCAGCTCTGCCGCGGCGAGGCGCTCGTCGACCTGCTCGTCGTCGGCGAGCACGTCCACGTCCTGCCGCTCGGCCGCAGCCTCGGGTCGCTCGACCAGGCGCTCGACGTGCTCGGCGCCGTCCGCCCCGGGCCGGCGCTCGTGCCGGAGGCGCTCCTCGCGCGCCTCGGACCGCACCTCGGGCGCCTCTCGTCGGTGGTCTTCATCGCGCTCCGCTGGGACGGCCTGCGCGCCACGGTCGCCACCAAGATCCGCGAGCGCGGCGTCGGCTGCACCGCGCTCGTGATCGGCGATCGCGCGGCGACCGAGCCCCAGCTGCGCACGGTGCCGCGCAGCGCGATCGAGCGCGGAGAGGCGCTCTCCCTGTGATCGCCCGAGGGATCGCGCGGGGGGTCGCGGCCGCGCCGATCGTCGTCGCGGCCGTCGCGATCGGCGGCGCCTGCGGCACGCCCTCCCTCGGCCTCATGGTGGCGATCCTCGCCCTCGCGGCGGGCCTCGTCGGCGAGCGCTGGGAGCTCGACCGCGGCCGGCAGGTTGTCGCGAGCGCGCTCGGCGGCGGGATCGGCTACGCGACCGCGACGCTGTTCTTCGAGGATCGCCCCGGCTGGCTCGGGGAGGGCTGGACGCGGGTCGCGGCCTTCCTGCTGCTCGCCGCCGCCGCGCGCCTCGTGCAGGTCCGACCGGACGGCGGGCGCGGCGGCACCATGGTCCTCGCTCTCGCCTCGATGATCGCGACCGGCCAGGCGCAGGGGCGCGGCGGCTACCCGCTGTTCGTCGTGCTGTTCCTCGCGACGAGCGTCCTCGCGTTGCGGTTCGGCGAGCCCGGGCGCCCGCGGCGCGCGCGCGCGGTGGCCGATCGCGCGGCGGTCGGCCTCGCCATCGTGGCGATCACCGTGGTCGTCGGCGGCGGCAGCGTGATCGGCCTCCGCAAGGCGCACGTGTGGATGCTCAAGCGCGCGCAGAACACGCAGCTCTTTTGGCGCGCGCAGACCGGCTTCTCCGACCGCATGGAGCTCGGCGCGCTCGACCGCCTGCTCGACTCGGACACCGTCGTCCTGCGCGTGCGCGGCGCGCCGGTCGACTACCTCCGCGGCGCCGTCTTCGACATCTACGAGAACGGCCGCTGGATGCGCTCGGAGGCCCTCGCCGCCGAGCAGGACCTCGCAGGGGCCGCCGAGCCTCGATCGCCCGGTCGCAGGACGCAGATCCACGCCGTGAACGACGCGGCGGACCGCTTCTTCCTCCCGTTCGACGCGCGCGACGTGCGCGTGAACCTGGCCGCCCGCGTCGACGGCTTCGGCGCCGTGAAGCGCGCTTCCAAGGGCGGCGTGGTCGCGGTCGAGTTCGTCACCGGCCCGCGCGATCGCGCGACGGTCGCGGAGCCGACGCCGATCGATCTGACGCTCGCCCGGCGATCGCGCGCGGCCCTCACCACGCTCGCCGAGGAGTGGACCGCGGAGGCGAGCTCGACCGAGGAGAAGCTCGACGCGCTCGAGCGGCACCTCGCCGCGGAGTACCGCTACGCGCGATCGATGAGCCGATCGGCCGCGCTGGACCCGGTGATGGACTTCCTCTTCGTCGACCGCATGGGGCACTGCGAGTACTTCGCGAGCGGGATGGCGGTCCTCGCTCGATCGCTCGGGATCCCGGCGCGCGTGGCGACCGGCTACCGCGTCGCCGAGCACAACCCGTACGGCGACTACCACGTCGTGCGCGACCGCCACGCGCACGCCTGGGTCGAGGCCTTCGTCGAGCACCACGGCTGGGTCACGCGCGATCCCACGCCCGCGTCGTTCCTGCCCGAGGACCAGGAGCACGAGGCGTCGTTCGCCGCCGCCGTGGTCGACGTGGTGCGCACGAGCTACGACGAGGCCACCGAGTGGCTCGGCCAGCGCACGCTCGGACAGACCGCGGCGGCCACCACGGTCGGCTTCGCGGTGCTGCTCTGGGTCATCGGCCGCGGCGCCCGCACCCGGCGCGCGGTCCGCACCACGATCCCGCAGGACGAGGCCGCGCTGCCCTTCCTCGCGGCGCTGATCGCGTCGCTCGACCGCGCCGGAGAGCCGCACGGCCCGTCCGAGCCGATCGAGCGCCTCGCGGCGAGGGTGGCGGACGAGGGCGCGGCGCGGCTGCTACGTCGCTACGCGGCGCTGCGGTACGGCGGGGTGGGGGACGCGGACGCCCTCGCCCTCGAGATGATCGCCCACGCCGCGCGCCTGCGCGACGGCGCCGGACCCCCCGGGTAGGATGCGCGCGTGCAATCGACACCGAGCCTCACGGCGTTCGTGGCGGGCGCCACCGGGTACACGGGCCGCGAGGTCGTTCGGGTCCTCGCCGATCGCGGCGCGCGCGTCGTCGCCCACGTGCGGCCCGACTCGACGAGCCTCGAGAGCCGGCGGCGCCGCTTCACCGAGATCGGCGCGGAGGTCGACGAGACCCCGTGGGACGAGGCCGCGATGACCGCGACGCTCGAGCGCCTCGCGCCGGGCGTGATCTTCGGCCTCCTCGGCACGACGCGCGCTCGGGCGGCGCGGGCCGCGCGCGCGGGCGGCGACCCCGCGGCCGAGAGCTACGAGCGCGTCGACTACGGCCTCACGATGCAGCTCGTTCGCTCCGCCGTCGCCGCGCGCGCGCCCGCGCGGTTCGTCTACCTCTCGTCGCTCGGGGTCCCCGACCGGCCGTCGGGCAATGCGTACCTCGACGTCCGCCGCCGCGTGGAGGCCGCGATCCGCGCGAGCGGGCTGCGCTTCACCCTGGCGCGCCCGTCGTTCATCACGGGCGAGGACCGCGACGAGGCGCGCACCGCCGAGCGCGTCGCCTCCGTCGTCACGGACGCGGCCCTCTCGATCGCGAGCCTCCTCGGCGGCCGCGCGCTGCGCGATCGCTACGCCTCGACCGACGCGCGCACGCTCGCCGCGGGCCTCGTCCGCGTCGCGATCGATCCCGCGTTCGAGGATCGCGTGGCCGAGGGCGCCGCCCTGCGGGGCGCGCCGTGATCCGCGTCGCGCTGATCACCGCCGAGGTCGCGCGCCACCTCGACCAGGACCTGCCGCTGCTCGCCGCGGCGCTCGGGGAGATCGGCCTCGACCCCTCGATCGTCGCGTGGGACGACCCGCGCGTCGACTGGGCCTCGTTCGCGATCGCCGTCGTCCGATCGCCCTGGGACTACTGCGATCGTCGCGACGAGTTCCTCGCGTTCGCCGACCGCGTCTCGCGCGAGGTCCCGCTCGCGAACCCGGCGCCCGTGCTCCGCTGGAACACCGACAAGCACTACCTGCGCGAGCTCGCCGCCGCCGGCGTGCCCGTCACGCCGACGCGCTTCGTCGAGCCCGGCGAGCCGCCCGATCTCGGCTTCGACGGCGAGGTCGTGGTCAAGCCCGCGATCTCGGCCGGCGCGAAGGACACGCAGCGGTACGCGCCCGCCGCGCACGACGCCGCCCGCGCCCACGTCGCCGCGCTGACGCGCGCGGGCCGCACCGCGATGGTCCAGCCCTACCTCGCGCGCGTCGACACGCAGGGCGAGACCGCGCTCCTCCACTTCGACGGCGCGTTCAGCCACGCGATCCGCAAGGGCCCGATCCTGCGGCCCGATCGCGTGCTCGTCGAGGGCCTCTACATCGCCGAGGACCTCGAGCCGCGCACGCCGACCGCCGCCGATCACGCCGTCGCGGAGCGCGCGATCGCGTGCGTGCCCGCCGACGCGCCGCTGCTCTACGCGCGCGTCGACCTCGTGCCCGGGCCGGACGGCGAGCCCCTGCTCCTCGAGCTCGAGATCGCCGAGCCGTCGGTCTTCCTCGCCTACGACGACGGGGCGGCGCAGCGGATGGCGGAGGCGATCGCGCGCAGGGCGAGGCCCTGATCCGCGAGCGGGGTCGGCGGCGCGCGCGGCGGCCCGCCCGCGAGGCCGAGCTGGATCGCCGCGAGGGGGTCTCGCTACGCGGTCGCCGGTCGGGCCCGGCGCCGCCATCGGAGAGCGGCGCGCCGACCCACCGGCGCGATCGCCGAAGTCTCGGCACCGTCGCCCACAATCCCGCGAAATGCTGACGTTTCAACGGCGCAACTCTGTCGCACGAATCCCGCCATCAACGCACGCCACGCGCTCTTGCTCAGGTCGCACGGGGCGCAAAGCTGCCGCCGCGCGCACGCGGTCGAAGGGGCACGAAAGCTGCCAGCGCCGGCCGTCGTGCGACCCCGTCTCGCTGCCGCCGGCCCGCAAATTCCGCGCGACGATCGTCCTCCGGTGCGCACCGCGGGCAGGCTCGCCCAGGCGCTCCTCGCCCTGATCGCTCCAGCGCTGCTGGGGGGCTGCGACGTCTTCGATCCACCGCCCACGACGACCGACGCCCCCGGTACGTGCTCGAGCCGGTGCCACGGCGGCGCCAACGGGCTGGCCCCACCCAACGACACGAACGGCAGGGCCGACTCGGCGCTCCCGAGCGTCGGCGCCCACGAGGCGCACTCGAAGGTCTGGTCGACCACCCACCGGGACGTCGAGTGCGTGGAGTGCCACGTGGTCCCCAAGAGCGTGAACGACCCGGGCCACCTCGATTCGTCCGCGCCGGCCGAGGTCACCTTCGGGACGATCGCCCGCGCCGACGGCGCCGATCCCGTGTACTCGGGGGGCACGTGCGCGAACACGTACTGCCACGGATCCACGCTCTATCCGGGCGGGAGCAACACCGCGCCGACGTGGACCGGGGTCGGGACGGGCCAGGCGGAGTGCGGGTCCTGCCACGGGCTGCCGCCGGGGCTGCCGCACCCCCAGGTGCCGCAGTGCGCGGCGTGCCACCACATCGTCGACCGCGACGGCGTCTTCCTCGAGCCTCAGCGCCACGGCAACGGCGCCGTCGAGACGACCTTCGAGCCGGAGTGCGGCGACTGCCACGGCAGCAAGAAGAGCCCCGCGCCCGCGCCCGATCTCGATGGCAAGTCCGACACCGCGCGCCCGTCCGTCGGTGCCCACGCGGCGCACCTCAAGCACTCTCCGTGGCGCGCCACCATCAAGTGCTCCGAGTGCCACGTCGTCCCGGAGTCGGTGTACGAGGCGGGCCACTTCGACACGGCGCGCCCCGCCGAGCTCACCTGGGGGTCGCTCGCCACCGCGCACGGCGCCACGCCGAAGTACGAGGGCGGGCGCTGCGCGGGCGTCTACTGCCACGGAGGGACACCCACCACGACGGGAGGCGACCTCGTCGACCCGAAGTGGACGACCGTCGATGGCACCCAGGCGCAGTGCGGCTCGTGCCACGGAAGCCCGCCGCCGCTGCCTCACACCCCACGGAAGGACTGCGCGACCTGCCACCCGACCATCGCCGAGAATGGCGAGATCGCCAGTCCCGAGCGCCACGTCGACGGCGCCGTCGACGTCGACGTCTCGCGCCTCGGCTGCACGAGCTGCCACGGGTCGAACGGCAGCCCGGCGCCGCCGATGGACACCACGGGCAACACCGCCACGACGGCCAGGGGCGTCGGCGCGCACGCGGCGCACCTCGGGCCGTCGGATTGGCACCGCGAAGGCAAGTGCGAGGACTGCCACAAGGTCCCCTCGACGATCTTCGACACGGGGCACCTCGACAGCCCGATGCCCGCCGAGATCACCTTCGGGGCGATGGCGTCGAAGGCCGGCGCGAAGCCGGCGTGGACCGGCGCGACGTGCACGGGCGTGTACTGCCACGGCGCGTCGACGACCGGCGGCGCGCACACGACGCCGATCTGGACGCAGGTCGACGGTACCCAGTCGGTCTGCGGCAGCTGCCACGGGATGCCGCCGGGCGGCGCTCACCCGCCGGGCACGGAATGCTGGAACTGCCACACGATGGTGAAGAGTGGCCCGAACGGCCCGGTGATCACCGACCCTTCTCGCCACATCGACGGGCTGGTGCAGACGCTATGAGACGCTGGTTCGAGCCGCCGGTGAGCAGACGACGACCCACCGCCCTCCCGGCCATCCTCGCGGCGGCGCTCGCGTGCTCGCTCGGCGGCGCCGCGCACGCCGAGGACGTCGCCGCCGCAGCGGCCGCGTTCCGGCAGGCGCAGGGGGCGGATCTCAAGGGCGATCGCCGCCAGGCCGCCGAGCTCTACGAGCTCGCCGACAGCCTCGCCCCCGCGCCGCAGCCCCTGCGCGCGGCGATCCGCGCGCGACGGAGCGCGGGTGACCTGGCCATCGCCGCCACGCGCGCCGACGCGCTCCTGACCCGGTACCCGGACGACGCCGACAGCGCCGCGCTCGCGCGCGCGACCCTCGCGGATCTCGCACCCGACCTCGTTCGCCTCACGGTCGACTGCGCGCCGGACGCCTGCGTCGTGATGGTCGACGGCGTGGTGGCCGACGCCTCGGCCGTGAAGGCGCACCGTCTGTACGTGACGCCGGGCTCGCACGAGGTCGCGGCCTCGTTCGCCGGCCGGCGCGTGAAGCCGGCGAAGCTGGACGTCCCGAAGGGCGGCGACCATCGCCTGGCGTTCCAGAACGACCCGCCCGCACCGCGGCCGCCCGCGGCGCCCACCCCGGACGGGCCCGCCGAGCCGCGACCGGACGCGCCGCCCGCGCCCGCGCGCCGGGGCGGCCTCTCCCCCGCGTGGTTCGTCGCCGCGACCGGCGCCACCGTCGCCCTCGGCGCCGTGACGGTCTGGTCGGGGCTCGACACGGTGAGCGCGCACCGCGAGTACGCGAAGGGCCCGACGGAGGACGGCTATCGGGACGGCCTCGGGCGCCAGCGCCGGACGAACGCCCTCCTCGCCTCCACCGCGGTCGTCGGGGTGGCCGCCGGCGTGATCGGCATCCTGTTCACGGACTGGTCACGATCGCCCGCGCGCAAGCGACCGACGCAAGCCCTCGGTGTGCGCCTCGAGGCCGGTCCCGGCCTCGGCGGCCTGGCGGTGGGCGGGGTGCTGCCGTGAACTCGCAACCCCCGCCGCTCGCGCCGACGCCCGGGAGCGCCACCGACGAGATCGACGCCGCGATCGGGGGCCTCATGGGGTCGCTTCCGCAGTCCGCGCCCGAGCTTCCGTCCCCTGCGGACGCCGTGGCCGCGACCGACGAGCGCGAAGCGCCCGCGCCCGAGCCCGCCGCCGCGGCGAAGAGCGAGGCCGTCCAGGACGACTCCGCTGCACCCGATCCCGCGCCCACCCCCGCCGCCCAGGCCGACGCCGCCTCCGACGACTCCGATCCATCGGCGACCGCGCCCGACCTCTCCGCAGCGGGCGAGGATCCGCCCGTCGACGACGCGGCGCCGCAGGCACCGACGCCGCGCCAGCCGGCCTCGTCGTCGCCCGACTCGTCGTCCTTGTCGCCCTCGCCGTCGCTGGAGCGCAGCGCCGGGGCGTCGGCGCCGACGAGCGCCCGGAGCTTCGGCGCGCTCGAGGTCATCACGAAGCTTGCGACGGGCGGGATGGCGACCGTCTACCTGTGTCGCCTCGTCGGCGAGGGCGGCTTTCAGCGCCTGTTCGCGGTGAAGGTCCTGCACCCCCACCTCGCGGAGGACGAGACCTTCGTCGACATGCTCATGGACGAGGCGCGCCTCGCGGCTCGCCTCCACCACCCCCACGTGGTCGCGATCACGGACATCGGCGTCGAGGACGGCAACCGCTACCTCGTGATGGACTACGTCGAGGGGTGCTCGATGCACCAGGCGCTGAACCGCCAGGAGGGCGCCGCCACGCTCGGCGTCTTCGTGCGGGTGCTCGTCGACGCCCTCAACGGCCTCGACGCAGCGCACACGCTGACCGACGACAGCGACAGGCCACTGATGCTCGTACACCGCGACATCTCGCCCTCGAACGTGCTGATTGGCACCGACGGTAATGGCTGGATCACCGACTTCGGCATCGCCAAGGCGCGGGCGCGCATCACGAGCACGCAGCCCGGCATCTTCAAGGGGAAGATAAGCTACCTCGCGCCGGAGCTCATCCTCCCGCCGCACACCTACGATCACCGGGCCGACATCTTCGCCGCCGGCGCGATCCTCTACCGGATGCTGACCGGGAAGAAGCTCTTCCACGGCGAGAGCGACGTCGCGACGCTGCGCCAGATCATGGATGAGCCCATCCAGACGCCGAGCACCGTCGGCTGGGGCTGCCCGGAGCGCTTCGACGCGGTCTGCCTCCGCGCGCTCGAGCGCGACCCCGAGAAGCGCTACCAGACGGCCGCAGAGTTCGCCTCCGACCTCCGCGCGGCCGGCCTCGAGACGGGCATGATCGCGTCCCCGAACGAGGTCGCCGCGTGGGTGAAGGCCGCGTTCCGGGCGCAGATCGACGATCTCCACGAGAAGATCCGGCTGCGACCGCTGACCCCCACGACGCGGCGGCGGGAATCCCTCGCGGCGCCGCTCCTGCCACCCCGGCCCGCGCCGCGCTCGGACGCGGCCGACTACGAAGTGGTCACGATGTCGGCGCTCGAGATCCTCACGTGGGGGCCTGCGCCCCTGCCATCGGAGAAGAGCCCGACCCCGGCGGCCGGCACGACGCCGCCAGCCGGGCCGCAGCCCCGATCGTCCTCGCAGGAAGTGCCCGACGTCGACGAGCCGATGACGGTGGCCGCCCTCGAGCTCGCGCCCTCCGATCGGCCGGACCGCGCGAAGACCAGCTACGACATCCCGGATGTCGACGAGCCCATGACCCGGGCCATGATCGGGCTCGACGAGCTGGCGCGCACGGAGGAGCGATCCGGCCTGCCGCGAGCGGTCGCACCGCCGAGACGCGGCCGAGTCGTCACGCCCGAGACGCCGACGCCGCCCCCCCTCGCACCGACGACGGCCACCGAAACGAAGGCGCCCGTCGCAGCGACCGTGGCCGCCCCCGCCGAGAGGTCGCGCTGGCGGAGCGTCTTCGTGCCGGCCGCCATCGCCGTCGGCCTGCTCGCGGTGGCGATCGCCGCCGGCCGCTGGTCGGTGCACGCACCCGCGACTCCGTCGACGGCGACCGCGGCGCCCACCTCGCTCGCCAGCTCCGGTCCGGACCCCGCGGCGCCCCGGGCTTCCGCGTCGGCCGCGCCGCCGACCGTCGGCACGCCCCCCGCCCCCGCGGCCATGCCCGCGCCGGCCTCCGCCTCCCCGACGACCCCGCCGTACGCGACGGCCAGCGCGACCCAGCCGGCGGCGCCGCGCGCCGCGCGGAGCGCCC
>CAIVJW010000382.1 GCA_903906315.1 uncultured delta proteobacterium
CGCCCCCGTGCCCCCCGCCGCGCCCCCGCCCCCCAGCGCCGCGGCGGCCGCCCCACCGCCGTCCCCGCCACCGCCACCGCCGCGGCCCGCCTCGACGGAGGGCGCCGTGGTCATCGAGCAGAACCCGTACCTGCGCTGAAGCGCCCGGCCGCGCGCCCCGCCGGGAGGCGCGCGACCGACCCCCGCGCGCCCGTCACCAGCAGCGCGGACCGTGCCCGGTGCCGTGGCACGCGCCCGTGCAGGTGTACCGATTGCCGCACGCACCGCCCGGCGGCACGGTGGTCACCACCCCGCCGCCGGCCTTCTGCAGCACCGTGCGCAGGCCGTCCAGGTGCGTCGCCGTCCCCGCGCCAGGGTGGCAGTCAGAGCACGCCGCCTGCCCGACGTGCTTCGAGTGCGACCCCGTGTTCGGACTGGCCGCATGGCAGTTGCCGCAGCCGCCGGCGACCCACGCGCCGCCGGCCCAATAGGGCGTGACGACCGGATTTCCACCGGCGCCATTCGAGTGGCACGCCTTCGTGCAGGTGCCGCGCGCGGTCACCGGGTTGCCCAGCGTCGCCGCGACGGTCCAGACCGTCCCGGCTGCGCCTCCCGAGAACGCGACGTCCCCGTGGTGGCCCGTCGTGGAGAGATCGGCGCTCGGGACGTAGCCGAGCGTGTGGCTCAGATCCCCGGCGGCGGGGACCGTGTGGCAGGTGGCGCACGTGAACGCGAGGTGCGTCGCGCTCGGCGTGACGTGCGCGACGTGGCGCCCGACCGAGAGCGTGCCCGTCGCCTGCTCGCCGTTGACGCCGACCGGCGGGCTCACCTGCGCGGGCGCCGACCCGTGGCAGAAGGTGCACTGCTTGAACGAGCCGCCCGAGTGACAGCCGGCCGTGTCGCACGAGACGCCCACGGACCCGCCGAGGAAGTCGGCCCCGTGGCAGGTCGCGCAGACGACCCCGTGCTCGTCCTTCTGCTGGTTCTGGAGGAAGTAGACCCGCCCGTGGTGGTTCTGGCCGGCCTTGGGCGTCGTCCAGCCGGGCAGGTCGTGATAGGCAGTCACCTCGGTCAGGCCGTCGACGTGCTTGGCGGCGTCGGTCCACACGGTCGCGTACGTCCCCGGGTCGTAGCTCTTGACCACGGAGGCGTGACAGATCGTGCAGTCGGGATGCGTCGGGTGATCCGACCCCGGCGGGTTCGTGTGGCAGGAGGCGCCGCAGGCTCCGTAGCTACCGTTCACGGTCGTCCAGATCGGCTGCCGGAGCAGCGCCCCCCCGAGCTTCGCCGGCCGGAGCGTCGATCCATGGCAGTACACGCCGCTGCACGTGTACGTCGCGGCAGCCCAGGACGGCAGCGCCCCGTCGGCGGCCGTGATCGCGCCCCAGCTCACCTCCATGACCCCGTTCGAGTGCAGGTTCGACTGCGGCACGAGGTGGCAGTCCACGCACTCGCCCGCTCGGTGCCACGCGCTGGCGCCGAGGTGCTGCTGGTGGGCGCCGACGGCGTGGTCGCTCGTCTTCGTCTCTCCGTGGGTGCCGAGGGGCGGCGCCGAGCTCTTCGTCACGGGGTCGCCATGGCAGCTGGTGCACGTCAGCTGACTCACCTGGACCTTGCCGTCGATGTGGAGCGTCGGGTCCTTCCACGTCGGCTTCGGCGGGCTCCCCGGGACGTACGCCGACAGCGTCGCGTCATGGCAGCTCGCGCACGCGGTGCTCTGCGGGTGCGGCGCCGCGGGGGGGTTCGTGTGGCACGACGCGCCGCACGCATCGAACGAGCCGTCGACCTTCGTCCAGACGGGCGTGCGCGCGACGACGCCGCCCGGGTTCGGGCCCGGCAGCGTGACGCCGTGGCAGTAGACGCTCTTGCACGAGACCGTCGCCGCATCGAAGGCCGGCGTCACGCCGCCGGTCGTGGACGGCGTGCCCCAGGTGAAGTCCACGACCCCGTCGTTGTGGGGGATCGCCGCGGGGACCTTGTGGCAGTCGACGCACTGCCCCGTGCGGTGCCACGCGCTCGGCCCGAGGTGGGCGGTGTGGGCGCCGACCGCGGGCTCCGTCGTGAGCGTCTCGCCGGCGGTCCCGTGAGGCGGAGCGGGGGATCCCGACTGCGGGTCGCCGTGGCAGCTCGTGCACTTGAGCCCGGAGACGTCGACCTTGCCGTCGACGTGGAGCGACGCATCCTTCCAGACGGCCGTGGGCTTGGGCAGGGCCGAATAGGCGCTGATCGTCGGCGCGTGGCACGACGGGCACGCCGTGTTCGCGACGTGGGGCGGCCCGGGCGGGTTCGTGTGGCAGCTCGACCCGCAGGCCGAGAACGCGCCGTTCACCGTCGTCCACACGGGCGTCTTCGCGACGCTCCCGTTCTTGTTCGGACCGAACAGCGTCGCACCGTGGCAGTAGTTCGAGCACGTGAGCGCGGGAGACGAGAACGTCGGCGTCGCCCCGTCCGCCCCGGCGGGCCCGGCGAACGTGAGCTTCGCCACGCCGTCCGAGTGGATCGCGGAGGCCGGGACCTGGTGGCAGTCGGTGCACTGGCCCGCTCGGTGCCACGTCGCCCCGGTGAGGTGGGCCGCGTGCGCGCCCACGGCTCGTGCGCTCGTGTCGACCTCGCCGTTCGTGCCCTTCGGAGGGGCGGCGTTCTTGGTCACGGGGTCGCCGTGGCAGGTCGTGCAGGTGAGGCCGACCGCGTCGACCTTGCCGTCGATGTGGAGGGTCCGGTCCTTCCACACGACCGCGGGCGGCTTTCCGGGCGAGAACGAGGCGATCACGGCCGTGTGGCACAGCGGGCACGCCGTCGAGTCGGTGTGCGGCGCGCCGGGCGGGTTCGTGTGGCAGGTGCTCCCGCACGCGTCGAAGCTGCCGTCGACGACGTTCCACACCGGCGTGCGCGACACGACGCCGCCCGGGTTGGGCCCCGCGAGCGTGGTCCCGTGACAGTAGGTGTTCGTGCAGGTGAGCGCGAGGCTCGAGTACGCGGGCAGGACACCGTCGTTCGCGGACGGCGCGTTCCACTCGATTTCGACCATTCCGCTCGAGTGCACGAGGGCCTTCGGCACGGAGTGGCAATCCGCGCACTGCCCCGTACGGTGCCAGGTGCTGTCGGCGAGGTGCGCTTGGTGGGCCCCGACCGCGGGGTCGGCCGGGCTGGTCTCGCCGCGCGTCCCGAGCGGAGGCGCCGGGTCCTGGCTCGGGGCGTCGCCGTGGCAGCTCGTGCAGACGAGCGGGATCACGTCGACCTTGCCGTCGCCGTGGCGCTCCGGAGCGGCGAACACCGCGGTGGGCGGGTTCCCGGGCGCGTACGAGGCGATGACGTCGACGTGGCACGTCGGACAGGCGAGGTTCTGCGGGTGGCCGCCGCCCGGCGGGTTCGTGTGGCACGTCTTGCCGCAGGCGTCGAAGGTGCCGTCCACCGTGGTCCACACCGGGACGCGGCTCACGACCCCGCCGGGCGCGGGCCCTCGCAGGGTGGCGCCGTGGCAGTAGACGTTGGCGCACGAGTGCGCCTTCGCGTCGAACGCAGGGTTCGCGCCGTCGGCGATCGTCACGGCGCCCCAGCTCAGATCGACCACGCCGTTCGAGTGGCTCTTCGACTGGGGCTCTTCGTGGCAATCGACGCACTGGCCCGATCGATGCCAGCTGGTCTTCGCGAGGTGGACGTCGTGCGCGCCGACGGCCGGGTCGGTGGTCTGCGTCTCGCCGTGGGTGCCGGACGGCGGCGCCGGCGTCCCCGCCAACGGATCGCCGTGGCAGCTGGCGCAGGTGAGCGCCGCGACCTCCACCTGCCCGTCGACGTGGAGCTTCGGGGCCTTCCAGGTGGCGCTCGGCTTCGGGCCGTTCGTGAAGGTGGCGATCACGTCGCCGTGACACGTCGGGCAGCTGTCGGAGGGCGGGTGCTTCCCCCCGGGAGGGAGGCTGTGGCAGGCGCTCCCGCAGGCCTTCTGCGATCCGTCGACCGTCGTCCAGGTCGGCGCGCGCACGGTCGGCTTCCCCTTCGCGTCAGGGGGGAGACTGGCACCGTGGCAGTACGTGCCCGCGCAGGTCGCCGCGTTCGCGTCGAACGATCCCGACTTGGCGAGCGCGCTCCACGTCAGCTGCGTCATGCCGTCGAGGTGCGTCGGCACGCCCGGATCGGGCACGGACGAGGGGACCACGTGGCAGTCCGAGCAGCCGACGGGGCCGTGCCAGGCGGCGGGCGTCAGGTGCGATTGATGGGCTCCGACACCGACGGCGGAGGGGTCGACGTTGCCGTCGAGGTCGTGCGGGGGCGCGGGGTTCTCGGGGCTTCCGTGGCAGACCGAGCACGTGGGCGGATAGACGATCACGCCGCCGCCGTCGTCGCCGCCCGCCTCCGCTCCCGCGTCGAGGTCCGCCCCGCCGTCCGCCGCGCCGCCGCCCGATCCGCCCGTGCCGGCGCCGCCCAGGCCCCCGGCGCCCGCCTCGGCGCCCGCGTCCGCGCTGGCGCCGCCCGTGCCGGCGCCTCCCGCCCCTCCGTGAGGCGTCGCGCCGCCACGGCCCGCGGCGCCGCCGTGCCCTCCGGTCGCCGTGATCGTCGACCCGCCGCCGGTCGAGATTGCGGATCCCGTGCCCGTCGGCCCGCCGCCGCCCGTGGCCCCGTCTCCCCCGCCACAGCCAGCCGGCCCGGCGAACACCAAGGCCCAGAGAACGACGCAAGCGAGGCGAGGATTCATGGCTCCCGTGCTGCGGCGGGACGAAGCAGCCGCACCACGAATTGGTATCAGGCAACCTGCGCCGAAATCTCGGCAACCACGGACGCCGCTTCGTCAGGTCCCCCGGTGGCGGTTCCCTGGCCGTGCCCCGGGGGCGCCCGCGAGGGCGGGGCCCCGACGGGCGGCGCCGAGGCGGCGGCCGGATCCGGTCGTCCATCGGCCGTGGCCCAGACTGAGCCGCGGCACACGGCCCACTCGCCGCGCGGTCGCGAATCTCGGCGAGAATGCTGGGATCGACGGGCTGGCGCGAGGCTTGCGACGGGTTCGCGTCGCACCAGGAAGCGGAGGAGAGGCGATGATCCGGTCACGAGAAGCAGCGGGCGTTCGAGGGGTCTTGACGATCGGGGCGGCGGCGGCTGCTGCGCTGCTCGCGGCGGCGTGCGGCGGCAACGTGACGGTCGACCGCGCGACGAACGCGACCACCGGCGCCGGCGGCGGGACGGGCACGTCGACGACGACCACCGGCAGCACCACGACGACCACCGGCAGCACCACGACGCCGAGCACGACGTCGACGACCGGCACGGGCGGGGGGCCGCCGAGCTGCGCCGTGACGCACGAGGCGATGAGCTTCGTCCTCGACGTGGACTCGGACGGCGCGTTCGGCTGCAACGCCGCGCAGCCCGGGCAAGACCAGGAGATCACGGTCCAGGGCCGGGTCACCGAGGCGGGCCCCGCCGCGTTCGTGCTGGACACCTGCCCGCCGAACATGGACTGCATGCCGAGCTACGCGCGCGTGACGTTCGACGGGTCGAGCCCCGGCTTCCCGGTGCCCACGGGGGCGTTCGTGCGGGTGCACCTGAAGGTCGAGTTCCCCTGGGGCTGCGGACAGAAGCTGCTCGTGACGAACCTGCCGGAGTGGGGCGGCGAGACGAACCCGGTGCAGGTGGACCCGATCACGTGGCTCGCGGCCTCGGACGGCCTCGCTTCGACGTTCGACGAGGCGCCGTTCACGGTCGAGGCCGTGCCGCTGAACTGCGGCCTCGAGATGGGCGATGCGTTCCTGTTCCGCTTCCGGCTGCGCGATCCGGCGTCGGGCGACCCGGGCGTCGACGTGCCGATGGGGGCGAACGCCTCCTGGAGCCCGCAGCAGAAGGCGCCGTGGGAGTCGTGGCTCGTGCGCAACCTGCGGTCGTACGAGAGCGGCGCCGCCGACGACTACTGGAATTGGAGCTACTGGCTCGTGCAAGAGCCCACGTTCGACTGACCCGATCGCCGGGCGGACGCGCGGCGACGCAGCAGGGCCGCGAGGCCCATTGCGAGCAAGGCAATCGGCGAGGATCCCCCCACCCCCGCCGCCGCCCGGCAGCCGCAGCCGCCCGCGTCGGAGGCGGGCGTCGCCGGGCCGGCCTCGGGCTTCGTGCCCCCCACGCCGGCCCCTCCCGCGGCCGTCGCGCCTCCGGCCCCCGTCGACGCGCCGCCGGCGGCCGTCCCGCCCGATCCGGCGCCGCCGCCCGCGCCTCCCGCGCCTCCCGCGCCCGGATCCGGGTCGACGCCCCCGACGACGTCGGCGTCGATCGCCTGCGACGCTTCGCCGCCTCGCCCGTCGCGCACGACGATCGTCGCCGTGACGTGCTTCGGCCGCGGATCGGGCGCGTCCCACGTGACGACGCCGGTCGCGGGGTCGATGGCCATCCCGGCCGGAGCGCCCTCGATCGAGAAGACGAGGACGTCGTCGACGTCGAAGTCGTAGGCGTCCGCGTCGTGGACGGGCGGCGCGGCCGGGTCGATCAGCGCGGGCGGCGCGCCGATGAGGCGCGGCGGGTGGTTCTTCGGCTTCGCGAACACGAAGAAGCCGCCCGACACGGCGCGCGACCCGTGGTGGTCGGCGAACTCCTGCTTGCCGGCGTCCGAGGGGTAGTTGACGACGCCGCTCGGGGTCGCGCCGCGGACCCACACCGTGCTCGATCCGCCGCCGTCGAGGTTCACCGCGTCGACCAGGCCGAGGTCCTTGCCGTACTGGGCGAGGCTCGGGAGCGACATGCCGTGGGCGTTCGGGCGGCGGCCGTCGACGCCGACCAGCGCGATGCGGCCGCTCGCGTCGAAGCCGGCCAGGGTGCGCGGGTTCGCGCCGATGAAGCTCGGCGCGACGATGCCCTCGGCCGCGTAGCCGGCCTCGTCGGTGAGCGGGCTGCCGGCGGAGAGCATCAGCGGCCCTCCGCCCTGCGCCTCCCACGCAGCGGGCCAGTCCTGGCCTTGCTTGACGATCGCGACCAGCGGGTTCTGGTTCGGGTCGAGCCCGAACGCGCCCCGGTCGACGCCGTTCGTCGCGACGAGAGCGCCACTCTCCTTGATCAGGGAGACCGGCGAGCACCCCGCCTGCACGGCGAAGTAGCCCCCGTTGACGGCCGCGACCGCGCCGATCTCCTCGGCCTGCGCCGCGGTCGTCTGGCAGCCGCTCGCGCGGCGCGATCGGATCGAGGTGCCCGGCACCTTCGGGTCGACGACCAGCTCGTGGACGACCTGGGGTCCGCCCGCGTACGAGGCGTAGCGCTTCGCGCGCCACACGACGCCCTCGAAGTACTCGCGCTCGACCCACGTATCGCCCGGGATCGCGTCGACGTGCAGCACGAACGGGCCCTCCTGCGCCGGGCCGCCGTAGCTGTCGACGACCACGTAGTACGCGCCCGCCTCGAGGTCGGCCTCGGTGATCACGTTGGCGCGCGAGACGCACTCGGAGGCCACGCCGCCGGCGACGGTCGCGCCGGAGAGGACGTGGATGTCGACGTCGACCGCGCCGCCGTCGCCGTCGACCCACGCGGTCAGGCGCGCGGCCGCGGGCAGGTCGAGGCGAAAGACGCGCTCGCCTCCCGACTCGTCGAGCGCGGCGTTGCAGGCGTAGGCGTCGAGGTCCGCGGGGGCGCCCACGGTCGTGCCCTTCATCGCGAACGGGAGCTCGTCGATGATCACGGGGTCGGCGAGGGTGCCCGCGGGCGGCGAGGCGAGGGCCGGGGACGCGGCCAGCAGCGGCGCGGCGATCGCGACGATCGCGGCGCGAATCCGGAGGGCGGGCGGGCGAAAGGGGAGGGCGCGGGGGCGATCGGGCATGGCGCCGCGATTGAGAACCTACTTTGCGGCGGTGGAAAGCCCCGACCGGGAGGCGCCGGTCTTGCGCCGCGCGGAGCGGCGCCGGTATCCATGCCGCCGGCGCGTCGATCGCCGACGCGCGGCCCGATCCCATGCAAGCTTCCCTCTCGATCCTCGTCACGCGCGCCGCGCACCTCCTCGCGCTCGGCGTCGCGCCATTCGCGATCTCCCCGGATCCGAAGGCCCCCGACGCGCCCGTGATCGCGGCGATCGCGTCCGGCGTCGCGATCGCCGCCACGTGCGGCGGGGCGGCGTGGGCGCGCGCGCGCCTCGCGACCCGGCCGGCCGCGGTCGGCGCGGCCCTGGCGTGGCTCGCGGTCGCGTCGGCGCTCGGGGCGAGCGTGTTCTGCGACCGGCAAGGGCTGCCGGTGGGCCTCGCGCTCCCGCTCGTCGGGGTCCTCCTGTGGGCGTCGGTGGCGGCGTTCGCGGGCGCCGTCGCGGCCCGCGCGGGCCGGAGCGCGGCGATCGGGGCCGCGCCGGTCGCCGTCCTGGCCGCGGCGCTGATCGCCTCGGCCGCGCCCTGGCTCGGATCGGCCGAGGCCGCGCGCTGGCGGGCGGTCCACGTGGATCCGACCCATGGGCGCGCGGTCGCGGCGATCGTCGGCGACCGGATCGCCTCGGGTGACGTCGAGGGCGCCGGCGCGATCGCCGATCGCTGCCTGTCGGATCGCCCGAGCGCGTGCGCGTGCCTGACGCTCCGCGCCGACGTCGCGCTGCACCGGGCGGGCGGCGACGCGCGCGCGCCGGTCGAGGCCGCGATCGGGGCCTGCCCGCGCGACGCGGCCGCGCGCCTGATCGCGGCGCGGTGGCTCGCGCGGACCGGCGACGCGACCGGCGCCGATCGGGAGCTCGCGACCGCGAGCGTCCTCGACCCGGATCCGGCGGATCTCGCGTTCACGCGCGCGACGGCGCTCGAGCGCGCCGGCCGCTACCCCGAGGCGCTCGCCGCGGCCGACGAGGCGATCGCGGCGGGCGCGGGCCGCGACGCGCGCCTGCTCGCGGCGGCGCTGCGGATCTCGAAGAACGACCTGGAAGCCGCCGGCGCGGCGCTCGACGGGCTCGCGGCCGCGTTCCCGAAGGACCCCGAGGTGCGCTACGACCTCGCGCTCGTCGCGGACAAGGGCGGGAGCTTCAACGCGGCGCGCGAGGGCTACCTGGCGACGCTGCGCCTCGACCCGAAGCACCGGAGCGCCCGGTACAACCTCGCGTTGCTCACCCTGCGAGCGGGTGCCTTCGACGAGGCGGCCCACCACGCCGAGGCCTTCGCCAGGACGTTCCCGGGCGACCCGAGCGGGCCCCAGCTGATCGGGATGGTCGCCTCCGCGCCGCGGCCGAAGCGGTGATCGCGGGTCGAATTCGTGGGCCGCGACGCCTCCGGAAATCGGCCGGGAGGGACGGCCCCCGAAGGACGGCTCCGCTGGGTTAGACTCGGAGGCCTCATCGGGGCGGCGACGCCCGAGATCGGCGCCCCCCCATGACCCCTGACGAGATCGACGAGCTCACGGCACGGCTCGCGGCCAAGCCGCAGGACCCCGAGGCGCTGGCGGAAGCGCACCGCGTCGGGATCGGCGACCCGCCGGCGTACGCGGACCTGCTCGAGCGCGTGGCCGAGGCGTCGCGCACCGACGCGCTCGCCGCGCACTGGCTCACGCAGGCGGCCATCGTGTGCGGCGAGACGCTGCGCGACCCGAAGCGCGCCGCGCGGCTGCTGCGCGACGCGGTCGAGCGCGCGCCGAAGAACGACAAGGCGTGCGACCTGCTCGAGCGCATCTACCGCGAGAACGGCAAGCAGAAGGCGCTCGCCACGTTCCTCGAGCGGCGCGCCGACGCCCTCGCCGAGCTCTGCGCGGGCGAGCCGGAGCTCCTCGGGCGCGCGGTCGCGGCCCACCTCGCCTCGGCCCGGGTGTGGGGCGAGGCGCAGCTCGGGCGCGGCGATCGGGCGGTCGAGGTGCTCGGCCGGGCGATGAAGCTCGACCCCGCGTCGATCGAGGTCCTGCACGCCGCCCGCGAGCGGAACCTCTCGGAGGGGCGCGTGGCCGAGGCGGTGCGCCTCTTCGAGGTCGAGCGCGCGGCGGCGGCGAGCGGCGCGGCGAAGGCGGCGCTCTACCGCGCGGAGGCCGAGGTGCGCCGCAGCGCGGGCGACGGCGCGGGGGCGTGCACGGCGCTGCGGTTCGCGCGGCGCCTGGACGGCGGCGATCCGGGCATCGCCGAGGAGCTGGCGCGCGCGATCCTCGGGCGCGTGAGCGACGACGAGGACGTGCCCTCCGGCGAGCGCGCGGAGGGCGCCGACCTCTTCGCGGCCCTCGCGGAGGCGGCGCCCGCGGGCGCGGCGCTGCCGCTGTGGCTCGCGACGCTGGATCTCGCCCCCGGTCACGAGGCGGCACTCGAGAAGGCCACGGCCGAGCTCGAGGCCGACGGCAAGGTCGAGGACGCGGTGGCGCGCTGGGCCGCGTACCTCAAGGCGTCGTCGGACGGCGCGCTGGTCGGCGCCGTGCGGCGCAAGCTCGGGCCGCTCTACGAGCGCCTGGGCCGCGTGGCGGAGGCGATCGAGGTGACCCTGCCGCTCGCCGTGACCGGCGACGCGGACGCCGAGGCGCGCCTGCTCGCGCTCTACGACCGCGGCGGCAGGACCGACGCGCTCGTGGCCTCGCTCGAGAAGAAGGCCTTGAAGCTGTCGGCGCCGCTGCGCATCCCGAAGTTCCTCGAGATCGCGCGCATCTGCGTCGCGAAGGATCGCCTCGAGAAGGCGCTCGAGCTGCACCTCGAGGTGCTCGCGATCGACGCCGCGAACGGCACGTCGCTGCCGTGGGTCGAGCAGCGCCTGCGCGAGACGGGCGACGACGCCGAGCTCGGCAAGGTGCTGCTGCGCGCGGCGCGCGCGCCGGCCGCGACGACGGCGGCGCGCAAGCGGTGCGTCCGCGAGGCCGCGCTGATCGCGGAGAAGCTCGGCGATCTCGACGGCGCGATCCGCTGCTGGAAGCAGGTCGGCGACCTCGATCGGCAGGACGCCGAGGTGCGCGTCGAGCTGGCGCGGCTCTACGATCGCGCCGAGCAGTGGGACGATCTGGTCGCGCTGCTCGTGACCGAGCACGACGGCGAGGACGGCGCCGAGGGCGCGATCGCGCGGCTGAAGCGCGTCGCCGAGATCCAGGATCGGCGGGTGGGCGACGTGATCGCGGCGGCGGCGACGTGGAGGCGGGTCGCGGCAATCTCGCCGGGCGACGTCGAGGCCCTCACGACGGCGGTCGCGCTCTTCGAGCGCGGCGACCGACCCGCGCAGGCGGCCGACGTCCTGCGCGCCGGCGTGTCGTCGGTCGAGGACCCGGCGGCGCGCGCGCGGCTGCAGCAGGAGCTCGGGCGGCTGCTCGAGGCGCTCGGCGATCTCGCCCCCGCGGCCGACGCCTACGTCGCCGCCGCCGACCTCGTGCCGACGCTGGAGGCGCTCGAGGCCGCCGAGCGGTGCTTCGTGCTCGCGCGCCGCCCGCGACAAGCCTCGCGAGCGGCCGCGCGGCGCGTCGACCTCGTCGCCGACGCGCGCGGCAAGGCCGAGCTCCTCACCCGCGAGGCCGACCTCCTGACGGACGCCGACGACCCCACCGAGGCGCTCTCTCGCCTCGAGCGCGCGGCCGAGGTCGACCCGACCTGCGACCGGGCGACCGCGAGCCTCGAGGACCGCTACGAGCGATCCGGCCGGTACGACGCGCTCGTGGCGCTGCTGCTGCGGCGCGCGGAAGGGCTCGATCGGGACGCGCGCGTCGCGCTGCGCAAGCGCGCGGCCGAGATCGCCGAGCACCGGCGGCGCGACCCCGACGCGGCGAGCGCGATCCTGCGCCGGGTGCTCGAGGACGGCGAGGACGCGGCGGCGATCGCCTGGCTCGCGCGCGACGCCGAGCAGCGCGGCGCGATCGACGAGGCGCTCGCGCTGTGCGCGCGGCTTGGAGCGGTCGCGTCCGGGCCGGCCGAGAGGGCGCGGGTCGCGATCGACGAGGCGCGGCTCCTGGCCGAGGGCCTCGGCGACCTCGACGGCGCGATCGCCCGCTACGAGCACGTGCTGCGGGAGATCGACCCGACGTCGCGCGCGGCGATCGACGCGCTCGCCACGCTCGAGGAGCGGCGCGGCAACGTGCGCGGGCTCGCGGCGGCGCTCGAGCGCGGCCTCGAGATCGCGGAAGGCCCCGATCGGACGCGCGCTTTCGCGATGCGCCTCGCCGACCTCTGCGAGGGCCCGATCGACGACCCGGCGCGCGCCATCGACCACCTCGAGCTCGTGGCCCAGCTCGCCCCGGACGACCTCGCGATCCGCGATCGGCTCGCCCGCCTGCACGAGCGGATCGGTGACGCCGGGCGCGCCGCGGAGATCTACGCGACGATCGCCGCGGTCGACGGCGATCCCGCGCGCACCGCGGCCGTCACGCGGCGGCTCGCGGCGCTGCTCGCCGGCCCGCTCGGCCGGCCGATCGACGCGATGGCGGCGCTGGTCGCCCCGGCGGACGCCGGCGACGCGGGCTGCCGCGAGGCGTGGGTCGATCTCGGCGACCGCCTCGGCGAGGAGGCCGCGGTCGCCGCGCGGATCGAGACCTGGAGCGCGGAGGCGACGGACCCGGCCGTGCGCGCCGGGGCGCTGCGCGGCGCCTTCGATCGCCTGCTCGCGGCCAGCCAGCTCGGTGACGCCGCCCGCGTCGCGCAGCTGCTCGGCGAGGTGGTCGGGCCGGACCGCGCGATCGCCGCGAGGCTCGCCGAGGCCGCCCTCGCGACGGGCAAGACGGCGCCGCTCGAGGCCGCCCACGCGCTCGCCGCGGCGGGCCTCGGCGGCCGCGATCGCGCCGTCGAGCTCGTCCGACAGGCCGAGGAGCTCGCGCGCGCCGGCGTCCCCGTCGACGCGGCGGTGCGGCACGGCGAGGCCGGGCTGGCGGCGGTCGCGGGCGACGAGGCCGATCCGCTGATCGCGCGCCTCGCCGCCCTGATCGCGGCGTCCGGCGAGGTGATCGACCTCTACGAGCGGCACGCCGACCGCGCCGCCTCCCCTCCCGATCGCGCTCGAGCCCTCGCGCGGGCCGCCGAGGTCGCCACGGAGCTCGGCGACGATCCGCGGGCCACGCGCGCGCTCGAGGCCGCCATCGCCGCCGCCGCCGGCGACGACGCGGCCCTCTCGACGCTCGAGCGGACCGCGGCCGCGACGGACTCGCGCCGGGGGGGTCGCGCGATGCGCGGGGCGCTCGCGGGCCTGTTCGCCGCGAGCGCGGGCGGCCCCGTGACCCCGGAGCCTCGGCGCGCGGCGCTGCTGCGTCGCGCGGCCGTCCTCGCGTGGAGGGATCTCGGCGATCTCGACCGCGCCGCGGCGTGGCTCGGCGAGGCGTTCGCCGCCCGCACCGAGGCCGCGTTCGAGCGGCACGCGCGCGCGATCGAAGCGCAGACCGAGGAGCTCCGGCGCATCGAGGCGAGCGTGCGTTCGCTGGTGGAGCTCCTGCACGGGCGCGCGGCGCCGGCCGCCCCGGAGACGACGCGCGTCGCGATCGACCTCGATCTCGATCAGCTCCCCGAGGCCGCCCGGACGCGCCCCTCGGACCCGGCGCCGCGCGGCGATTCGAGGCTCGGCCCTCCGTCGACGCGCGCGCCGACCGACCGACCGCAGGCCGCGCCGCCGCGTTCGCCGCGCAGCACGCCGGCCCCCGCGCCCGTCGCCACGCCGCGCGCTCGCACCACGCCCCCGCCCGCGCCGGCCGCGACCCGGGCGCCGACCACCCGCCCGAGCGTTCGCCCGATTCCGCCCCCCTTCACGGTGGCGTCGAGGCCGACCTCGACCCCGCCCACCCCGGCGACGAGCGCGCCCTCGCGACCGACAACCGTGCCGCCCCCGGCCCCGCCGCCCCCCGCGCCGGCCACCGTCCCGCCCGCGCCCGGGTCGATCCCCCCTGCCGCTCCGGGCGCGAGGATCACGCCCGTCCCCGCCGTCGCGCCCGCGCCCGCGCCCG
>CAIVJW010000383.1 GCA_903906315.1 uncultured delta proteobacterium
CCGCCCTGGCCCGCGCCGCCCGTCGCCGCGCCGCCTTGCCCGGCGCCGCCCGAGGCCGCGCCGCCTTGCCCGGCGCCGCCGGCGCTGCTGGTCGACGTGGTCGCGGTCTTGGTCGGCGTCGTCGTGGCGTCGTCGCCGCCGCCGCAGCCGACGAGGATCGCGAGGATCGCGGCCGGGACGCGGGGTGAGAGGGAGAGAGCGCGCATCGGGAAGGGAGCCTCCTCAGCCGCGGCGTTCGCGGCGGCCGTGGGCATCAGTTCAGCGGAGCCGGCGAGCGTCAAGGAAATGGGGCTCGCGCGGCGGCGCTCGCGCTCACCCCGCGAGCGCGGCGCGCGCCATCGACCGGTTCGACGTCACGACGTGGCCGGTGCGGCCGATGACGCAGATCCCGACGTCCACCACGTCGGGGAACATCGCGAGGCCGCGGCTCGCCGCGCGCGCCGGGGCGAGCCCCTCGGCGACCCAGTCGTAGACGCTCTTGGCGAGGAATCGCCGCACGATCTCCTCGCCGATGCCGGTGGCGGCGACGGCGCCGTGCGGCCCGGCGTACACGCCCGCGCCCATCGTCGGGGCGTCGCCGACGCGCCCGCGGAGGGTGAAGAGCGTGCCGCCGGTGGAGGCCGTCGCCGCGAACCGGCCCTGGGCGTCGCGCACGACCGCGCCCACGGTGTCGGCGCCCGCGCAGAGGTCGGCGAAGCCGAAGTAGTGCCCGGGCGGTCCCCTGCGCCACCCGGGAGCCTCGCGGGCGTGGCGTCCGTCGCCGAGGCCCTCGAGGTCGGCGATCGCGCGAGCGTGGCGCTCTCGGGCGCGCAGGGTCGACGGGTCATGGTCCTCGAAGCCGACGCGGCGCGCGAAGGCGGTCGCGCCCGCGCCGGCGAGCACGAGGTGCGGCGTCTCCATCACGCGGGCCGCGACCAGCACGGGGTTCTTCACGCGCTCGATGCACGTGACGGCGCCGAAGCGACCGTCGCTCGACATCACCGACGCGTCCATCTCGATGGCCGTGCCGTCGAGGCGCAGGATCGACCCCGTTCCCGCGTTGAAGCGAGGATCGTCCTCGAGCGCGGCCGTCGCCGCGAGGGCCGCCGCGAGCGCGTCTCCGCCCCGGTCGAGCGTGGCGCGCGCGGCCTCGGCAGCCGCGACGCAGCCGTCCGAGAAGCTCTCCGGCGAGGCCGCGCCGCCGTGCGTGAGGATGGCGTAGCGCATGGTCCGTCGATGCTACACGTCGCGACCGGCGCGCGGACGCGGGGCCTCCCGCGCGCGCCCTCGATCGGCCGTGCCGAAGCCGGCGCGCGGGTGTGGTAGGACGCTCCGCCTGGCCTCCTCGGAACCCCTGCCGTCGTGCGGGGGACGGCGGCGACACGCGACGCGCTCGCGGTCGCGCCCCGCCGACCACCCGCTAGGGGCGCCGAGGAGAAGCCGTGGCCAAGAACGACGCCCCCAAGACCGCCATCACGCCGACCCGCAACGACGACTACGCCGAGTGGTACCAGCAGGTGGTGCGCGCGGCCGATCTGGCCGAGCAGTCGCCGGTGCGCGGCTGCATGGTCATCAAGCCGTGGGGCTACGCGATCTGGGAGAACATCCAGCGATCGCTCGACCTGATGTTCAAGGCGACGGGCCACAAGAACGCGTACTTCCCGCTCTTCATCCCCAAGTCGTTCCTCGAGAAGGAGGCCCAGCACGTCGAGGGCTTCGCGAAGGAGTGCGCGGTCGTCACGCACCACCGCCTCATCGCCGGCCCCGACGGCGGCCTCATCCCCGATCCGGCCGCGAAGCTCGAGGAGCCGCTCATCGTCCGCCCGACGTCGGAGACGATCATCGGCGCCGCGTTCGCGCAGTGGGTGCAGAGCTACCGCGACCTGCCGCTCCTCATCAACCAGTGGGCGAACGTGGTGCGCTGGGAGCTCCGGACGCGGCTCTTCCTGCGCACGACGGAGTTCCTCTGGCAGGAGGGACACACGGCGCACGCGACCGAGGCCGAGGCGCGCGAGGAGACGCGCAAGATGCTCGAGGTCTACGCGACGTTCGCCGAGGACTACATGGCGATGCCCGTCATCAAGGGCCCGAAGACCGCCGGCGAGCGCTTCCCCGGCGCGGTCGACACGTACGCCATCGAGGCGATGATGCAGGACCGCAAGGCGCTCCAGGCCGGCACCTCGCACTTCCTCGGGCAGAACTTCGCCAAGGCGAGCGGCATTGAGTTTCAGTCGAAAGAAGAGAAAAAGGAGTTCGCCTGGACCACGTCGTGGGGCGTCTCCACGCGCCTCGTCGGCGCGCTCATCATGAGCCACAGCGACGACGACGGCCTCGTGCTGCCGCCTCGCCTCGCGCCGGCGCACGTCGTCATCCTGCCGATCTTCCGCGGCGACGACACGCGCGGGAAGATCCTCGAGTACATCGACGCGCTGAAGAAGGAGCTCTGCGATCAGCGCATCTTCGACCGCAACGTCGAGGTCGAGGTCGATCTGCGCGACGTGCGCGGAGGCGACAAGCAGTGGGAGTGGATCAAGAAGGGCATCCCGCTGCGCATCGAGGTCGGCCTGCGCGACGTCGAGTCGGGCGCCGCGATGCTCGCTCGCCGCGACCGCGCGCCGAAGGACAAGGCGAGCGTGCCGCGCGGCGAGCTCGTCGCGAAGGTCGTCGAGACGCTCCGCGACATGCAGGCCGGGCTCCTCGAGAAGGCGCTCGCGAACCGCGCCGCGAACACGCGGGCGATCGACGATCGCGCGGCGTTCGACGCGTTCTTCACGGCGAAGAACGCCGACAAGCCCGAGATCCACGGCGGCTTCGCGCTCAGCCACTGGTGCGGTGACGGCGCCTGCGAGACGGCCATCAAGGACGCGCTGCGCGTCACGATCCGCGTCATCCCCGAGGGCGAGATCCCGGGCGTCGGCGCGTCGGCGACGGTCTTCGAGCAGGGCGCCTGCGTCGTCTGCGGCAAGCCGAGCGCGCAGCGCGTCGTGTTCGCCAAGAGCTACTGATCGGCGACGGCGCCAAGCGCGCCGCGGACGGTCGTGGCGCCCGCAGCGCCGAGCGAGAGGGATTCGGGGGGCGTCCGAGCTCGGCACCCGACCGATACCGCTCTTCTCGGCGCGCTTGGCGCCGGTCTCCTCCGGCCGATCAGTCGTCGCGCGATCGCGACCTCGCGCTCGAGGTCGGCTCGGCGTGGATGTCGATCCGGCGTGCGTCCGCGGCGAAGCGCCACGCGAGGAGCTGGAAGCAGCCGAGGGCGGCGATGCCGGCCGTGACCGCGAAGGCGAGCGAGGCGGAGACGACCTCGAGCACGCGCACCCAGGATCCGAGCGCGTCGGGCTGCGAGAGGGCCTGGAGAGCGAGCTCGGCCGACAGCGCCGCGACGACCGCGGGAGCCGTGAACGCCCCCGCGCCGGTGCTCTCCGAGCCCATGAAGCCCGTCAGCGCGCCGAGGACGGCCGCGAGCGCGATCGCGGCGCCCACGCGGGCGAGATCGAGGTCGATCACCGTGAGGTGCCACAGCAGGTACCCGACGTACGGCGCCGAGACGGCGAACGCACCCGCGAGCGCCCGGCGTGCGCCGCCGTAGGCCCGGTAGCGCGATCGGAACAGCAGCGCGGCGCCGAGGGCCGTGGCGGCCGACATGCGCAGGAGGCCCCAGACCACGCCGCCGAGGCCGAGGCCCATGGCCGGGCCGGCGCCCCGCAGCCCGAGCGCGGCCGCGAGCAGGCCCAGCACGACCATCGCGACCGCGCGTCGCCAGTACGTGACCCGGGCGAGCGCGGCCACGAATGCCACGCCGCCGAGGAAGAACGAGGGCGCGGCCGTCTGCGCGCCGCCGGGTCGGAGCCCGGCCGCGGAGAGCGCGCCGAGGAGCAGGAACCCTACGCCGAGGGCCGCGCACCACCACCGCGCCGTGCTTCGCGCGGGCTCGAGCGGGGCGAGGTCCTCCATCAGCGCCTCGGACGCCAGGAGCGGGCGCGCCGGGGGATCGGTCGCCGGCGCCGGCTCCCGCGCCTGGGGGGCGCCGTCCTCGACGGGCGGGAGCGAGGCCGAAGGCTCGGCCGGTTGGTCCTCGTCGATTGGCTCCACAGCGGCGGGCGCGGAATCCGGATCGCCTTCGGGGGCCGACGCGGGCTCGGGGGCCGACGCGGGCTCGGGATCCGAGGTGGCGGCGGCTTCGGCGGGGGGAGAGGCATCCGGCGTCGCGCACGCGGGCGCGTCGGCCGGCTCGATCTCTGGCGGTCGGGCCGGGTCGCCTTCGCCGAGAGGGGCCTCGGGGCGCAGGGGGGCGTCGGTCCTCGTCGCGTCGGCCCTCATCGGCGGCCTCCTGCGCAGCGGCTCACAGGTGTTCAGCCCCGGCCCGGCGCGGGGGTGGGGGCCGCCGGCGGTTGCGAGGCGAGGTCGAGGTGGGCGAGGCGAGTGACAAGGCTCGCGGCGAAGTGTCGCACAGCTCCGAAGCCCTTGGGGTCGATCCTGCAGCGGACCTCGTCCATGTAGATACGGCGGGTGATTTCGAGCTGGATGGCATGCCACCGGTCCGCGGGGCGGCCGTAGTGTCCGGTGGAGAACCCGCCGCGGTACGGGTCGTCGTGCCGGACGCTGTAGCCGTGGGCGCGGGCGTGCGCGTCGACCGCGTCGATGACGGCCGCGCACGCCGTCGTGCGGCCGCGCGTCCCGGGGACCATCTCGGCGCGCGCGCCCGCCTCGATCGGGCCGCGGCGCGTGCGGCTCGGCATCGAGTGCGCGCAGAGCAGGATCGCGTACCCGAAGCGCTTGCGCTTGCGCTCCAGCAAGGCCTCGAGCGTGGCGTGGTAGGGCCGGTAGAACGAGGACAGGCGCCGCTCGAGCTCGGTCCGCGGGAGGCGCTGCGACAGGACGCGCTCGCCGTCGGTCGCGAGGCGCCACACGACGCCGCGGGGCCAGGGCGATCGCGATCCGCCGTCCACCGCCTCGGCGTCGTAGTCGTCGGGCCCCCGGTTGAGGTCCACGACGAACCGGCTGGTGTGCGCGCGCAGCAGCGTCGCGCCGACCGACGGCGCGTCCTGAAACAGCTCGTCGACGAAGAGGTCGGCGTCGCGGGCGATCGCGAACGCGGGAGCCACCGTGTAGCCGAGCGTCTCCGGGTCGATCCGCACCCCGGCGTGGGGCACCTCCACGACCACGGGAGCCTCTCCCGTCGCCGGCTCGACGACCTCGAACGGGGGCTCCACCACTTCGCTGCGGAGCCTACCGCAGAACGCGGACCATTTCCCGCGGCGGCTCGCTCTGCGCCGTGAATTCGGCAGCCGGCGATCCGCGCCGTCGGGGACATCCTGGGCCGCGTCGCGGGTCGTCGCGTAGGATCGCGGCGTGGAGCTTCACGCCTGGGTCGACGCGTACCTCGATCACCTGCGCGTCGAGCGCGCGCTCGCCTCGAACACCGTCGAGGCGTACGCGCGCGACCTCGGCAAGCTGTGCGCGCACGCCGAGTCGCAGGGCGTAATGGACCCCAAGGGGCTCGACGCGCCGATGGTGAGCACGTTCCTCGTGGTGCTCGCGGCCGAGGGGATCGGCGCGCGATCGGCGGCGCGGCACCTGTCGGCGGTGCGCGGCTTCACGAGCTTTCTGCGCCGCGAGCGCGCGCTCGAGGGCGATCCGTGCGCGCTCGTGGAGCGCCCGCGCATCGGCCGGCGGCTGCCGAAGGTGCTCGGGCAGGGCGAGGTCGGCGACCTGCTCCTCGCGCCCGACGCGGTCACGTTCCGCGGCCTGCGGGACCGCGCGATGCTGCACCTGCTCTACGCTGCGGGGCTGCGCGTGAGCGAGCTCTGCGGCCTCAAGGTCGGCGACGTCGACAAGAAGCGCGGGCTGGTCTCGCCGCTCGGCAAGGGCGGCAAGCGGCGCCTCGTTCCGCTCGGCGAGCCGGCGCTCGACGCCCTCGACGCATACCTCGTCCTGCGCAAGGACCACCCGGGCGGGGAGGGGACGGTGCTGTTCCTCTCGCCGCGCGGCAAGGCGCTCACGCGGCAGGGGTTCTGGAAGATCATCACCGCGTACGCGCGCGGCGCGGGCATCGCAAAGCCATCGTCGCCGCACAAGCTGCGGCACTCGTTCGCGACGCACCTGCTCGAGGGCGGCGCGGACCTGCGCAGCGTGCAGGCGCTGCTCGGGCACGCGGACATCTCGACCACCGAGATCTACACGCATGTCGCGGACGACCACCTGCGGCGCGCGTACAAGAAGGCGCACCCGCGGGCGTAGGGGCGAGCGAGCGCGATCCCGGGCGCCACCGGCGCGAGCGTGGTCGCGCGCGAGGCCTCTTCGACGCATCGCAGTGGGAGCGTCCACGGGCGCGTGGTCGACAGGCCGGCGTCGGGAGCGCCGGGGGGCGACCGGCGTTCGGCTTCGTCGAGGGCGCGCTGCCGGCGACGGGATCCGGGGTGGGCTACCGCCGCACGCCCGAGAACAGGACGCCGCACCGCTCCGTCGGCGTGACGAGCCCGCGCTTCGACAGGTCGAGAAGCCCCGCGAGGCCGGAGGACCCCGTCTCGTCGACGTCGATGCCGGTCGACTCGCGACCCGCTTCGTTCGCCTCGACCAGCGTCGCCTCGTCGACCACGACGGGGTGCCCGCCGCTCGTCAGCATCCCGCGCACGATCGCGAGCCAGTCGTACGTCTCGTCGTCGAGGATCCCGTGGGCGACGCTCTTCGGCTCCTCCTCCCACGGCCACATCAGCTCGGAGCGGTGCGAGCCAGCCCACGCGAGCTCCTCCTCGACCACCGAGGCGGCCGCGCCGCGGAGCCTCATCGCGCGGTCGAGGCCGTCGTGGGCCGGGTCGAGCCCGAGGCGCGAACCGATGCGGGCCGCGATGCGGGCGTAGGCCCGCGAGAGCGGGTAGGCGCCGCGCGTCTGCACCGCGTGGAGGCGCGGCAGGCGCACGTGCACGCCGAGCGCCTCGGCGTCGTGGAAGGCGCGCACGCACGCGCTCGCGAGCGCGCCGCCTCCGACCTGCACGAAGAGCCGATCGAGGACCACGCCGCTCTCGGCGAGCTGCGAGACGAGCTCGTAGCCGAGCGTCGCGCCGCCATCGATCGTGAGGCCGTTGTCGGGGCCCTGGCAGCAGAACGGCACGGCCCCCGCATCGACCGCCTTGCGGAAGCCGTGGTAGCAGGGGTCGCCGGGCGGCGTGCCCTCGGCGCGCTGGCAGATCGCGATGCGCGCGCCGAGGCGCTCGAGCGTCTCGACGACGCGCGGGTTCGCGTCGGGGGGGATGAACACGTCGAGGCGGCGGTTCCACGCGCGCGCGACGACGGCCGCCGCGAGCGCCGCGTTGCCGCAGCTCGCGATCGCGAGCGGCCGATCCGCGCCGCTTCGCGCGAGCCCGACGCGCTCGGTCACCTCGACGAGCAGCGCGATGCCCATCAGGTGGCGCGCCTTGTGCGACCCGGCCACGTTGCCGGTCTCGTCCTTCACCCACACGCCGCCGGGCACCACCGACCCGAGGCGGTCGTCGAGCCCCGCGTGGCGGCCGAGCGGCGTCGTCACGAAGCCCTTGCCCCAGACCTTGGCGACCTCGGCGTCGAGCTCGCGCACGAGGTCGACGTAGGCCTCGTCGCGGAGGCCGCGCGCGCGTCCGAGCTGGTAGCCGTGGAAGAGCTCGCGGTACCGCACGAACGGGTTCGGGTCGCCGCCCTCGGTGGGGAAGCGCACCTGCGCCGGGTCGAGCGTGCGTCCGACGACGTGGTCCACGTCCCCGACGCCGCGCGCGGGGCACGCGTACGGCTCGGCCGAGTCGAACGGGAGGACCGCGCCGCATCCGGCGCAGACGAGGGTCGAGGCCTGGGTCATGAGCGTCGTCTCCTGAAGGCAAGGAGAGGAGCGCCGAGACCGCCAAGCAAGCCAGGATCGCCAAGGGGAAAAGGGGCTGGGGTCGTCCTGGCGTCGCGCGCACCCTGCTGGCGCGGTCCGAACCCCACCCTCTCGGCTTGGCGTCCTTGGCGTCCTTGGCGTCCTTGGCGCCCTCCCGAATTCCGATGCCTCGCGCTACCGGGTCAGAGGGTGACGCCGACCTCGCGGTTGAACGCCGCGATCATCTCGTCCCACGCCGCCAGGTTCGATCGCAGGCCGCGCCAGAACGACTGCTTCTTGCGGGCGTCGAAGTCCGCGAGGTCGACGCCCTGCTGCTCGACCCACGTGAAGTAGCCGAGGTTGAAGATGCGCTCGCGGCTCTCGGAGTCGAGCTCGAGCACGTCGTCGGTCGTCGTGCCGAGCATGTAGCGGCCGAACGTCTCGCCGGCCGCGACCGCGTCGAAGCCCCTGGGGAAGTGCTTCATCGCCTTGTCGCGCTCGGTGCCGTACATCGCGGCGCCGTCGGTCGCGATCGTGATGATGGCGTCATCCGCGCCGAGGCGCAGGCGCTTGGCGGTCTTGATCGCCGCGAGCACGTTGCAGATGCCCGAGAGGCCGAGCGACTGGAGGGCGTCGACGATCTCCTGCGGCACGCCGCGGCGTTCGACGAGGTAGGCGCGGCCCACGTCCGACGAGAACAGCACGCCGAGGTCGTCGGTCGCGTGGTCCGAGACGCCGACCACGAGGTCGGTGTTCATCGCGTTGTGGATGTACGGGACGTGCTTGTCGCCGATGCCCTGGATGTTGTGCTCGCCGTAGCCGTTGCGCAGCAGCGTCGCGCACTCCGACGCCTCGACCGCGACGATCTTCGCGCCGAAGCGCTCCTTCAGGTGGTCGCCCGCTGCGAGCGTGCCCGCCGAGCCGGTCGCCGACACGTAGGCCGCGACGTTGAGGCCGGGGTGGCTCGCGATCTCGGCCTCGAGGATCTTCTCGAGGGCGCGGCCGGTGAGCGCGAGGTGCGCGAGGTGGTTACCGAACTCGCAGAACTGGTTGAAGATGACGTTCTGCTTGTCGGCGTCGAGCTCGGCGCACTTGTCGTAGATCTCCTTGACGTTGCTCTCCGTGCCGTAGGTCTTCACGACGTCGGACGGATCGGCGACCCAGCGATCGAGCCAGTCGAAGCGCTCGCGGCTCATGCCCTCGGGGAGCACGGCGACGCCGCGGCAGCCCATGATCCGCGAGATGGCGACGCCGCCGCGGCAGTAGTTGCCGGTCGACGGCCAGATGGCCTTGTGCGCGGTCGGATCGAACTGGCCGGTGACGATGCGCGGCGCGAGGCAGCCGTAGGCCGCGAGGACCTTGTGCGCGCCGATCATCGGGAAGCGGTCGCCGAGGGCGACGATGATCTTCGTCTTGATGCCCGTGAGCGACTCGGGGAGCACGAGGTGCGCGGGCACGCTCGCGAGGCCCTTGCGGCTCGCGTCGTTGTACCAGTGCACTCGGAACAGGTTGAGCGGGTGGGGCGCGTCGGGCTCGACCGAGGCGAGCGCGGCCTGGATCTTTGCGGGGATCTTCGTCGGGTCGGCGAGCTCGGCGAACGTCGGCAGCACGATGCGCGCGGCGCGGAAGCGCTCGAGCGTGCGCCCGTAGACGTTGCGATCGATGATGTGCTTCTCGAGACCGAGTCGTGCCATCGCGGGATCCTCCGGGCTGCGCGCGCAGCGGAGCGCGCGAGCCGGGCCTACATAGGACGCCCGACGCCGCGGGGAAAGGCTATCTTCGCGGGCGAGAGCGATGCCTGTCGACCTCACCCTGAACGGCGCGCCCGTGCGGCTCGACACCGCGCCCGGCGAGTCGCTGCTGCACGCGCTGCGCGAGCGCGCCGGCCTCCGGTCGCCGAAGGACGGCTGCCAGCCGCAGGGCCAGTGCGGGGCGTGCCTGGTCCTCGTCGGCGGGCAGCCCAGGACCAGCTGCGCCATGTCGGCGGAGGCGGTCGCGGGGCGCGACGTCCTGACGCTCGAGGGCGTGTCCGAGGAACAGCGCGACCTGCTCGCGCGCGCGTTCGCCGTCGCGGGCGGGGTGCAGTGCGGCTTCTGCACGCCGGGCCTCGCGCTGCGCGCCAAGCACCTGGTCGACCAGCGGCCGCGGCCGACGCGCGCCGAGATCGCGCGCGCGATCGACGGGCACCTCTGCCGCTGCACGGGCTACGTGAAAGTGGTCGACGCCATCGAGCTGTACGCCGCCGCGCTCCGCGGCCAGCCGATCCCCGATCCGCCCGCCGCGTCGGGCGTCGGCGCTTCGATCCCGCGCCTCGACGCGCGCGCGCTCGTGCTCGGCGAGCGGCCGTTCGTCGCGGACCTGATCCGCGCGGGCCTGCTCCACGGCGTGGTCGTGCTGAGCCCGCACGCGCGGGCGCGCGTCGTCCGCATCGACACCGCGCGAGCCCGAGCGCTACCCGGGGTGCGGGCGGTCGCGACCGCGGCGGACGTGCCCGGCGAGCGCTGGTACGGCCTGATCGAGCGGGACTGGCCCGGGTTCGTGGCCGTCGGCGAGGAGACGCGATCGGCCGGCGACGTGATCGCGGCCGTCGCGGCCGACGACGAGCTCGTGGCGCGCGCGGCGGCGGCTCTCGTCGAGGTCGAGCTCGAGCCGCTGCCGCCGACGGTCGACCCGCGCGAGGCGCTCGCGGACGGCGCGCGCCAGGTCAACCCGCGACACCCGAACGTGGTCGGTCGTTCGGTCATCGTGCGCGGCGACGTCGACGCTGCCCTCGCCGCGAGCGCGCACGTCGCCTCGGGCGTTTGGCGCACGCAGCGGGTCGAGCACCTGTTCCTCGAGCCCGAGTGCGCGCTCGCCGAGCCGCTGCCGGACGGTCGCCTCGCGCTCTACACCCAGGGGCAGGGCGTGTTCGACGATCGGCGCCAGGTGGCGAGCTTCCTCGGGGTGCCGGAGGACCGCGTGATCGTCGAGCTGGTGCCGAACGGCGGCGCCTTCGGCGGCAAGGAGGACCTGTCGATCCAGGCGCACGCGGCGCTGCTCGCGACGATGACCGGCCGCCCCGTGCGCGTGCGGCTCGACCGCGCGCAGTCGGTGCGGATGCACCCGAAGCGCCACCCCGTGGAGCTCGCGTACGACGTCGGCTGCGACGCGGGCGGGTGCCTCACGGCCGTGCGCGCGCGCATGATCGGCGACTCGGGCGCCTACGCCTCGGTCGGCGCGAAGGTGCTCGAGCGCGCGGCCGGCCACGCCTGCGGGCCGTACCGCGTGCCGAACGTGGACGTCGAGGCGATCGCCGTCACGACGAACAACCCGCCGTGCGGCGCGATGCGAGGCTTCGGCGTGAACCAGGCGGCCTTCGCGCTGGAGGGCGCCATCGACCGGCTCGCCGAGCTGGTCGGCCTCGACGGGCTCGAGATGCGAGCGCGCAACCTGGTCGAGGAGGGCGACATGCTCACCACGGGCCAGGTGCTCGACAAGCCCGTCGGCGCGCGCCGCACGCTCGAGGCCGTGCGGGAGGCCTACTACGCGGAGCGCGCGCGCGGTCGCGCCGTGGGCATCGCGTGCGGCGTGAAGAACTCCGGCATCGGCAACGGGGTCGAGGAGTGGGGGCGCTGTCGGCTGGTCGTCGAGGTGGGCGGGTCGGTCGCGCTCCACAACGGCTTCACCGAGATGGGGCAGGGGCTCTTCACGGTGCTCGCGCAGTTCGCGGCCGAGGTGACCGGCCTGCCCGCGACGTCGTTCCGGCCTCGCGTCGACTCGACGTTCGCGCTCGACTGCGGGCAGACCACGGGATCGCGCGCGACGCTCCTGGGCGGGCGCGCGGCGCTGTCGGCCGCGCGCAAGCTCCGCGCCGAGCTCGATCGCGGCCGCACGCTCGCCGACCTCGTCGGGCAGGCGTTCGCCGGCGACGAGGCCATCACCGACACGACGCCACTCGGCGCGATCACGCGCCCGATCAAGACGCACACGTCGTATGCGTGGGCGACGCAGGTCGTCGTGCTGGACCCCGAGGGGCGCCTCGAGCGCGTGATCGCCGCGCACGACGTCGGGCGGGTCGTGAACCCGTCGCTCTGCGCCGGGCAGATCGAGGGATCGATCCACATGGGCCTCGGCTACGCGCTGACCGAGGAGCTGCCCTGCGAGGACGGCGTCCCGGTGACGTCGTCGCTGCGCGAGCTGGGGGCGCTGCGTGCGCGCGACATGCCGCCGTGCGAGGTGATCCTGATCGAGGTGCCCGAGCCGGAGGGGCCGCTCGGGGCCAAGGGGGTGGGGGAGATCGGGCTCGTGCCGACGGCGGCGGCGGTGGCCGGCGCGCTCGCGGCGTACGACGGCGTGCGGCGCAGGACGCTGCCGATGAAGGACTCGCCCGCGGCGCGGGCGATCGGCGTGGGGCGCCTGCGGGGCGATCGGACGAAATGGAGATGAGCATGCTGTGGCTCGACGCGGGTGCAGGGCGGACCTCGGTGCGGATCGACGGAGAGCGGATCGCGGCCGTCGGCGCGGGCGCGGACCTGGGTGCGGGCGCGCGCCGCCTCGACTGCGCGGGCGCGACGATCGAGCCGGGCGCGGTGAACGCGCACACGCACCTCTACAGCGGCCTCGCGCCGCTCGGCATGCCGGCGCCGGACGTCGCGCCGCAGACGTTCCTGCAGATCCTCGAGCGGGTGTGGTGGCGCCTCGATCGGGCGATCGACGCGGCCGCGCTGCGCGCCTCGGCGCGGCTCTACGTCGCGGAGGCGCTGCTCGCCGGCACGACCTCGCTCTGCGATCACCACGAGTCGCCAGCCTTCATCGAGGGATCGCTCGACGTGCTGGCCGACGCCGCCGACGAGCTCGGCGCGCGCATGTTCGTCTGCTACGGCGCCACCGAGCGCAACGGCGGCCTCGACGAGGCGCGCCGCGGGCTCGCCGAGTGCGGCCGGTTCGCGCGCGACAACCGGCGCTCGCGCGTGCGTGCGATGGTCGGGCTGCACGCCTCGTTCACCGTGTCCGACGCGACCATCCGCGAGGCGGGCGCGCTCGCGCGCGAGCTCGGCACGGTCGTGCACGCGCACGTCGCCGAGGCGCCGGAGGACGTCGAGGACGCGAAGCGGCGCGGCCACGCGGGCCCGATCGAGCGGCTCCTCGCGCTCGAGGGCCTGCCGCGGGGGTCGGTCGTCGCGCACGGCGTGCACCTCGACGTCGCCGAGGTGCGGCGCGTCGACGCCGCCGGGCTGTGGCTCGTCCAGAACCCGCGATCGAACGAGGGCAACCGCGTGGGCTATCCGGCGTCGCTCCACGCCTCGGCGCACGTGGCGCTCGGCACCGACGGCTGGGCGGCGGACATGGCCGAGGAGGAGCGCGCGCTCGTGCGCCTCGCGACGGCGGCCGGCGACCCGGAGGCAAGCACGGGGGGGCTCGCCCGGCGACTCGCCGACGGCCGGCGCCTCGTGGGCGAGCGCGCCGGGATCGCGCTCGCGCCGCTCGCGGTGGGCAGCACGGCCGACGTGGTAGCGCTCGAGCGCGGCCCGTCGTCGCGCGCACGCCACGTCGTCGTCGACGGGGAGCTGGTCGTCGAGGGCGGGCGCCTCGTCCACGGCGACCTCGAGGCGATCCGCGGCGAGGCGCGCGAGCAAGCGGCGCGGCTCTGGGCGAGAATGCGGGGGATTTAGCTTCATTTCTCGAAGGCGGACTTCGATGGCAGGGTCCGATCGAGCGCCGTCGCCCCTCCGGCCTTCACGAGAATGGTCGTGTCGAGGTCCGCGCCGTCGGGGTGCGGTTGCGGCGGCGCGCGGCCCCGGTCGACGCGGCGACCGAGCGGCGGCGTGGGGCGCACCGTCCGCTATGCTGCGTCGCATGCGCGACCCACGCCTCTCTGCCCTGGCGGGCTGGAAAGCGCTCGTCCACGACGCGTTCCGGCTCACGGTCGACCTCGTCGAGGAAGGTCACGAGTCGACGGCGCGCCAGGTGATGCGGGCGCTCGGCGCGATCGAGCCGCTGCGCGCGCCCGCCGAGGCGGTCGACGGCGTCCGCCGGCTCGTCACGAGGGGCTCGCTCGGCACGATCCGCGGCGTACACCGCGTCGTCGAGGTCGTCACGGACGCGGCCGTCGAGGTAGCGGCCGCCGCGCTGCCCGCGCCCGACCGCCCCGCGTCCGAGGCGCGCCTGCCGATGCGATCGGACGAGGGCGTGTCGCTGCGGCTCGTGAGCGACGCCGCCGTCGCCTTCGTGAACGGCGCCGTCGGCGACCACCTGCACGCGCGCGGGAGCCCGCTCGCGATCGCGATGAGCCTGCGCCACGGCGATCGCTACCTCGAGCTCGACGCCGCGGGCGTCCGCGACGCCGTGCCCGGCGCGACCTCGAAGATCGCCGTCTTCGTGCACGGGCTCGGCACGACGGAGTGGTCGTGGTGCCTCCACGCCGCCGAGTACCACGGCGACCCCGCCGCGAGCTTCGGCACGATGCTGGCGCGCGATCTCGGCTACACGCCCGTGTTCGTGCGGTACAACGGCGGGCGCCACGTCTCGGAGAACGGCCGCGACCTCGCCTCGCGGATCGAGGCGCTCGTGGCCGCGTGGCCGGTGCCGGTCGAGGAGCTCGTGCTCGTGGGCCACAGCATGGGCGGGCTCGTCGCGCGCAGCGCTTGCGAGCACGGCCGCCGCGCCGCGCACGCCTGGCTCGCGCCGCTTCGCCGCGTCTTCAGCCTCGGCACGCCGCACCACGGCGCGGACCTCGAGCGCCTCGGCCACCTCGCCGGTGCGCTGCTCGAGGCCATCGACACGCCCGGCACGCGCATCCCGGGCCGCCTCGTGAACGGTCGCAGCGCGGGCGTGAAGGATCTGCGCCACGGCAGCCTCGTCGACGAGGACTGGCTCGGTCGCGACCCGGACGCCGTGGTCGCCGACCGGCCGAGCGAGGTGCCGTTGATCGACGGCGTTCGCTACTACTTCCTGTCGGCCACGATCACCGAGGACCCGACGCACCCGCTCGGGCGCCTCGTCGGCGACATGCTCGTGCGCGTGGGCAGCGCGTCGGGCGGCCCGCGCGGCGGCGATCCCGGCGCGTTCCCGATCCGCACGCACTGCTTCGGGGGCATCGCGCACCACGCGCTGCAGTGCCACCCCGACGTGTACGCGCGCGTCCGCGCCGCGTGCGCGGGGGAAGATCACCTGCCCATCGTCGAGCGGTCGGGCGGGTAGGGCCCGGCGGAGGAATCGGTGAGGCACGCAGGCAAGAGGGCGCGGAGGCCCGAGCGAGCTCACGACGGGTAGCCTGGGCGCGAGTGCCCAAGGGCTCACGCGCGAGGCCCGCGCGGCCGTCCGGGCGTCTAGCATGGCGCCATGCGCGGTCTCTTCGGCGGCGGGGTCACGGGGGATGGTGCGACCTCCATCGAGCACGTCGCGCCGGAGGTCGCGCGTCTCCTCGCCGCGGCTCCGGTCGCTGCTCTGCCGGAGCTCCCCGAGCCGCTGCGGGGGGTCGAGCTCGTGCTGTTCGACGTCGACGTCGACGTCGAGGGCGAGGCGACCGTGCGCCTGTCGCGCGACCTCGCCTCCGCGGTCCCGATCGGCGCGCTCGCGGGGCGCCGGCCCGAGGCGCTGTCCGCGCTCGCCCGGCTCGCGTCCGCGCTCGGTGCGCTCCACGCCGCCGGCGCGTGCCATGGGGAGATCACGCGGGACGCCGTCCGCGTCGCGCCCGATGGCACCGTGGCGCTCCTCTGGTGCCCGCGTCGCCTGCCGCCGGGCGCGATCCTCGGCGCGCGCCTCCGATCGGGCGCGTCGGCCGCGATCACCGCCTACGCGGCGCCCGAGGTCGCGCTCGGCCAGGCCGCCACGCCCGCGTCCGACGCGTACGGCGTCGCCGCCCTGATCTTCGAGGTCGTCGCCGGCGCGGCGCCGCTCGGGCAGCTCGACCTCCGCGGCGCGCACAGCGGCCCGTTCGCGCGTCTCGCGGCGCTCGTCTTGCGTGGCCTCGCGGCGTCGCCCGAGGCGCGGCCGGCGGTGGGCGAGCTCGCCGAGGCGCTGACGGAGGCCGCAGCGATCGCTCGGCACCCCGAGGACGTGGCGACCGCCGCCGAGGTCGCCGCCTTCGCCCCGAGCGCGAATGGCGCCCAGAGCATGTCGGGCATCCTCGCGGTCGTCCTCACCCTCGGCGGGCTGTGCGTCCTCACGGGCGCGCTGTGGCTCGTCACCGTCACGTGGGTTGCGCTCGGCGGGTCGGGGCGCCTCCTCCTGCTCTGCGCGCTCACGGCGGGCATCGTCGCGGCGAGCGTCGCGCTCCACGGGCGCAGCTACTCGCGCAGCGGCACCGCGCTCGCGCTGATCGGCCTCGAGCTCGTGTGGGTCGATGGGGGCTACGTCCTCGACCTCGCTCGGACCGAGGGCGTCGGCCCGTGGGCGGCGCTCGCTTGTCTGATGACCACGGTTGCGTTCGCGATCGCGGGCGCGCTCGATTCGGCGCCCTTCGCCATCGCCGCCGCGCTGCATTTCCCCGTGTTCGCGGGGCTCCTCGGCGCCTGGCTCCACACCGGGCAGCCGACCGGCCCGGCGCTGTTCGCGCTCGGCGTGGCCGCGATCGCGGCGTCCGTGGCGTTCGTCGGGCACCGGTGGCGCGGCGCGAAGCTCGGCATGCCGTTCGCGGTGCACGCCGGGCTCGCCGGGATCGGCAGCGGGTACGGCGGTGCGGTGCTCCTGCTCGAGCCCGACCACCGCGTGTTCGGTACGCTCTGGCCCTACCTCGTCGTCGCGATCGCGGGCGCCGGCGCGACCGCCCTGCGCGCGCCGTACGCGGCTCCGTCGGCCGCCGTCGTCGCGCTGTTGCTCGCCACGGTCCCTACCGGCGCCGCGCTCGCGCCCGATCTCTCGCTCGCGTACCTCCTCGTCGCGGTCGCGATCGGGCTCGCGTGCGTGGCGGTCTCGCTGTCGTCGCCGCGCCTCTTGCGCGACCGCGGCGCGCAGCTCGGCGGCGTCGTCGTGGGCCTCGTCGGCACCGCCAGCGCCCCGACGACCCTGTTCCTCGGCAAGTGCCTCGGCCAGAACGAGCTCGACGTGCTGGCGGGCCCGTCCGCGATCTACCTCATCGTGCTCGCGATCGCCTCGTCGGCGCTCGTCGCGCTCTCCCTCGCCCTCGGCAAGCGCGCCCTCGACAAGGGGATCTACCGCCTGATCGAGCTCGTCGCGCTCGGGGCGATCTTCGGCGCGTTCACCCTCGCGGCGGTCGCGCGCGGCACGGACCTCTTCTACCCGACCGCGGTCTTCGTCATCGGCACGGCGTGCCTCGCCCTCGGCGCGATGACCCGGCGCGCGGCGCTCGTCGTGCTCGCGGCGGTCACGCTCCTCTTGCAGGTCTGCATCCAGTACTTCGTCCGCCTCTCGGAGGTGTTTCCGGCCTCGATCCTGGTGCTCGGCTTCGGGCTCGCCCTGCTCGTCGCCGGCGTCATCTACGAGCGCAGCCTCAAGCAGCTCCTGCCCACCCTGCGCAGCTGGGACTGACCGCGTTCAGCCGGCGATCGTGCGGGCGACGGCCTCGAGCGTCGCGAGGTCGACCGGCTTGTCGAGGACGGGCTGCGGCTGCGCCGCGAGGAAGCGGCGCGTGGCCTCGTCGGGCGCGCCCCCGGTCACGAACACGATCCGGCGTGCCTGTTCGGGGTCGCGCGCGGCCACCGCGCGGTACACGCGCTCGCCGCCGCCGTCGGGCATGACGACGTCGCAGAGCACGAGGTCGTACGGCTCGCGCGCGAGCGCCGTCAGGGCCTCGTCGACGCCGCCGGCGGTCTCGACGTGGTGGTAGCGCGACAGCAGGCGCTGGAGCGCGGCGCGCACGGCCCGCTCGTCGTCGACGAGGAGCACGCGCCGTCGTCGCGATGGGACGCGCGGCCCCGACGGCGGGGCGATGGCGTCGCCCGAGGGCTCCGAGGCGACGGCGAGATCGATCGTCACGCGCGTGCCCTCGCCGAGTCGGCTGTCGACGCGCAGCGACCCCCCCAGGGTCGCCGCGAGCCCGCGCGAGACGGCGAGCCCGAGCCCGGTCCCGCGGCCGACGGCCTTCGTCGTGAAGAAGGGCTCGAAGACGCGCGCGAGCGTCTCGGCGCTCATCCCGCTGCCGTTGTCCTCCACGGTCACCGCCGTGCGGTCGCCCTCGCGCGACGCACGGATCGTGACGCGCCCGTCGGTCCGCGCCTCGTCGATCGCGTCGACGGCGTTCGCCAGGAGGTTCACGGCGATCTGCACGATCACGCCCTCGTCCCCCGACGCCGCGAGGCCCGGCGTGCAGGCTTCGGCGCGGATCTCGACCGCGCGTCCTCGCATGGCCTCGGCCAGGCGGACCGCCTGCGCGAGCGCGGGCGCGAGCTCCACGCGCTGCGTCCGCGCCGGCGTCGTCGGCGCGCCGGTGAGGTGGGCCAGCTGGCGGACGATGCGGCGGACGCGATCCACCGCGCGCGTCGCCTCGTCGACCGCGGCGAGGATCTCCTCGGGCGGCTCGCCGTCCGAGGAACCGTCGAGCAGCCAGTCGACGTTCGCGAGCGCGGCGGCGACCGGGCTGTTTACCTCGTGCGACACGCCCGCCGCGAGCCGCCCGAGCGAGGCGAGCTGCTCGGACCGCGCGAGGTCGTGGCGGCGGATCGTGAGCGCCGACGTGCGCTGCGTGACCAGCGTTTCGAGGTCCGTTCGGTCGTTCCGGCGCGTCACGACATCGGCCCGGAAGCTCTCTGCGAGCGCGAGCGGCACGATGGCGAGCGAGAGGAAGAGGCCCGGGTCGGTCACGTAGGGCAGCTGCGCGCCCGTCATGGTCACCGTCGCGTCCCAGATGCAGGGCCCGACGCCGAGCAGCGCGCCGAGCAGGTGCGATCGCGCGGCCGGCGCGCCCCGGCGCCAGGCCCGCGCGTAGCGCACCAGCAGGAACGCCGCGCCCGCCGCCCACGCGGCGTAGAGCGCCTCCGCGAAGGGCGTCAGCACGGGATCGACGAACGAGAGGCCCGGCGGGAGGGTCCGGCGGGCGACCTCGGAGCCGAACGCGAAGCCGGGGATGAGCGTGGCCACGGACGCCGCGCCGAGGCACGCGGCGTACGCCCGCTCGGCGCGCGAAGCGCGGAGGCCGAGGTGGGCGCGCGAGTACGCGAGCCACGCGAGGATGCCCGCGCCGAGCGAGGCGAGCTCGCAGCGCAGCGCGACGACCACGAGCGGCGAGGCCGCCAGCAGATACTCGCCGGTCCGCGCCGCGGAGACGCCGACGCACGCGAGCGCGACCCAGGCGAGGTAGCGCAGGTGCGCCCAGCCGGGCGCCTTCGACAGGCGAAGCGACAGGATCGCGATGAAGGCGCTGAAGAGCACGCCGGTCGAGCTGAAGGAGACGAGCGGATTCACGCGGGCGTCCCCCCGACCCGGGGCGGAGTCGGCGTGCCCTGCGACCGTGGGAGGTCGAGCACGAAGCGCGTGCCGTCGTCGCGCCGGCTCGAGACGGAGAGGTCTCCGCCCTGGCCGACGATCAGGGCCCGGCACATCGAGAGCCCGAGCTGGCTCGTCCGGCCGGGTTGGATCGAGAAGAACGGGTCGAGCGCCCTCGCCAGGACCTCGGGATCCATGGGCGGGCCATCGTCGGCGACGACGAGATCCATGCGGCCGCGGCCTGTCTCCGCGGCGGTGATGCGCACCTCGCCGATCGCCTCGGAGGTCTCGTCGAGGAGGTTCGCGAGGACCTCCACGAGGACGGGCCCTTCGACCGCGAGGCGAAGGCCGCTCGGCACGCTCACGCCGAGGCGCTTCGGGCTGCGGCCGCGCCGGCGCGCGAGGTCAACGGCGCCTTGGACGGCGACTGCGGCGTCGACGTCGTCGCCCCCCGGCGCGGCGGCGAGCCGGCTCGCGTGCAGGAGCTGACCGGTGATCTGGCCGATGCGCGCGAGGGCGTCGCGGGTCTCGACCAGCGCCTCACGGTGCTCCGCGGGGACGATCGCGCCGGACCGAGCGCTCTCGAGGACGTGGGTGAGGTTCGCGGCCGCGACCGACGCGGGGTTGTTTATCGCGTGCGCGACGGCGCTCGAGAAGGACCCGAGCGCGGCCAGGCGCGCGTCGCGCGCGATCGCGGCGGCGGCCTCGTCGATCTCCCGGCCGCGCAGGTCGGCGGTCCGCTGGAGCTCGCCGCGCCCCTGGTCGAGATCGCGCGCCTCGGCCACGAAGCGGTCTGCGAGGAGCCACACGGCGACGCCGAGCGGTGCGAAGAAGGCGCCGTCGAGGAGCGCGGGCGCGTCGATGGTGCCGTACGCCGCGAGGATGTCGTTCACGGTCACCGCGATGTAGAAGGCGAACGCAGCGACGAGCGGGCCGGCGCCGCGCACCCCGCGGTGAAGCGCTTGCACGTAGCGGGCGGCGACGACGATGAGCCCTCCGGCGATGGTCACCGTGAGCGCGACGCCGAGCGACGACGGGACGGCTTCGTTGTAGACGAGCGCGAGACGCGGGACGATCCGTCTGCGGACCTCGCCGGTGTGAGCGAGCCCGGGCACGAGGGTCATGCCTGCGAGCGCCGCGTAGCCCCACCAGAGGCGCCGGCGGAGGCCCTCGAGGCCGAGGTGCGCGGCGGAGAAGCGCAGCCACGCGACCACGTGCAGCGCGCCGGCGGTGAGCCCTAGCCGCTGGCCCAGCACCTCGGAGTCGACCGGGAGCTGCGCGTACGTGGCCAGGTCGCAGAAGGCGTAGGCCGACGCGGTGAGGGCGACGGGGACGAGCGACGCCTCGGACCGCCAGCCGGCCGCGCGCGCGAGCCGCGCGGCGAGGGCCGCGATGAACAGCCCCGCCGCGCAGGCGATGAGCGCGAACATGGCGGGGAACGTGAGCACGGCGGTTCTCGCGAGGGCGGCGCGATCGAGGGCTTCAGCGGAGCTCGGCGCGGCCCTCGATGACGCCGCCGTCGGCGGTCATCGCCACCACGCCGCGCTGGTCGGTCCACAGCGACACGATCGGCGCGGCCCATGACGGGTCGTCCCAGACGCGCTCCCAGCGCGCGGGTTGCGCCGGCGCGCCGAGCACCATGCGCGGAGGCGGGCGGCGCAGCCAGATGCGGCCGCGGCCGCCGACCCAGCCGCGCTCGATCGAGTCGATCGCCGTCGAGGAAAGGTCGTCGCCGCCCGGTACGATTTCGTGCGTCGCCTGGCCTTGCTGCCACCACAGGACGGCGCCGCCCGCGCCTGCGCAGAGGCCGACGCCTCGCTCGTGTCGCCCCGCGCAGTCGAGGAACGCGCGCACGTCGGGCGAGGGCAGGGAGGTCGCCAGCCACTCGAGCGGCGAGTAGAGGCACGCGTGCGCGCGGCCGTCGACGCCGCGCCCGACCACGAGCCAGCGGGCGTCCTCGACGCGCGCGAGCGCGGCCACGTTGGCGAACGTGGGCAGCGGCAGCGGCCGGAGCCAGCGGCGCGACGAGAGGGTCGCGAGCACGGGCGGCGCCCCGGTCGGCACCTCGACGAGCACCGCGAGGTCGTCGAGCGCGCCGCTCAGCAGGTCGAAGCGGTGCTCGAGGCCCGGGGTTCGCCGGACGTCGCCGATGCCCTCGGCCGTGTAGGTCGCGACGGTGGCGTCGTCGCCTCCGATGAGCCAGCGGCCGGCTGCGACGCGCCGCACGAAGCGGATGCCGGTGGGGTTCGGGAAGCCCGCCAGGCTCGCGTCGAGCCACTGCGTCCCGTTCCAGAACGACAGGCCGGTGTTCGTCGCGGCCATCGCGCGGCCGTCGCCGTCCCACGCGACGCAACGGATGACGCGGTTGGAGGGCCGCTGCAGCACCGTCCAGGTGAAGCGCGACGCCGGCGTCGCCTCCTCGGCGCCCTTGACGCGCGCGGCGTGGCGCGACCCGCCGCGCACGCGCACGGCGTCGCGCAACCACGGCACGATCATGCTCGCCAGCGCGTCGGCGGTCTGCGGGCGCTTGCTGACCTCTGCGCCCGTCGCGCACCCGAGCGCGTAGTCGATCGCGGAGACCGTGCGCTTTCGGTCTCGCAGGTGGGGCGAGAGCCAGCGGCGCCCCTCGAGGCTGCGCTTCTGCCCGGTCGCCACCGCGACGATGAGCTCCCCGGGCGACTTCACCCGGAAGTACCGGTCGCCGGTGAGGAGGAAGTAGATCACCGCCGCCAGGCTGAAGACGTCGCTCGACGGCCCGATCGCCCTCGGATCGGCGAGCTCGAGCTCCGGCGCGGCGTAGCCGAGCGTGCCCACGACGACGCCGCCGAACGTCCCCGCGAGGCCGGTGGGCTTCGCGACGCCGAAGTCGGCGATCTTGAAGATCTCGTCGTCGTCCGAGCCGCAGCAGAGGACGTTCGAGGGCTTGATGTCGCGGTGGATGACGCCGACCTCGTGCACCGCGCCGAGCCCGGCCGCGAGGCACTCGATGGCGAGCGCGGCGCGCGCCGGGTCGAAGGCGTAGCCCGTGGCTCGCACCGCGTTCGTCACGCGCTCGGTCAGCGTCGTGCCGAGCAGCCCGCCGTGCACGTACTCGAGGACGACCCACGGGACGTCGACCGCGTAGCCGTCGGCGGTCACGGGGAGGGTCCCGGTGTCGATGAGCCGCACCACGAACGGCGTCGCCGGGACGCGCTCGTTCAGCCTCCCGAGCGCGACGGCCTCCTTCTTGACCGTCAGCGCCGCCACGGAGCCGGCCTGGCGGACGAACCAGGGCCGCATGACCTTCACGACCACGAGGCACTCGCCCTCGGGCGACACGCGCAGCGCGCGGAGCGCGACCGAGCTCGCCCCCGATCCGACGATCGAGAGCACCCGGTACGAGGCGCCCGGCACGAGCTCGGAGCGGATCTCGTGCCCGACGAGGGCGCCGAGCCCGTCGTCGTCCTCGGGAGGCTCGAACGCCTCGGAGGGCGGCGGCACGGACTGCATCGGAGAACTCTACCCGAGCGCCGGACGGGCGCGACGGTCTCGTGGGGTTCGGGGCCGGTTCTACACGGGCGCGCCGCGCGCCACGCCCGAAAGGCGGGAGTGATCGTGGTGGGGCGGCGCCCGGCGACCGAGCTGGAAGCGCGAGGCGCGGCGTTCGATCCGCGCCCCGCGGGCGCGTCAGCTCGCCGCGTACAGCGACGGGAAGCGCGCGATGAACGCGATGGCGTGCTCCAGCTCGCGCGAGTCGACGGCCTCGCCGATCTTGTGCGTATTTTGCTCGATGCCGGCGCCGAAGCCGAACATCGCCGGGTGCTTGGTGACGGTGCCCTTCACCCAGCGCTTCGTGTCGGGGACGATCACGGTCGTGTCGTCGACGGGCAGCGGGAAGCCCACGCCGTCGGTGGAGAAGATCCACCGGTCGACGCGCGGCTCCTTGCGGAGGGCGCCGGCGCCGCGCGCGTTCATCTCGTCGCCGACGTGCGGCGTCACGACGCGCCGGTACGTGTCGACGGCCGTCTTGATGGCCGCGTGGTCCTCGGGCGTCGCCCAGCCCGGGTAGATCTGCGGGTTGCCGGGCTTGTAGCCGGTCCACGTCGGCAGGTCGTAGCGCGGCACCGAGATGTCGACGCGCAGCCCCGCGTCGCGCGCGGCCTTGACCGCCGCGAGGCGCTCGATGTCGGCCACCGCCTGCTCGGGCGACTCGCCCACCGTGAGGCGGCGATCGAAGCGGAAGGTGAACTTGTCGGGCACCGCGCAGTCGCTCGGCGTCTCGAGGTGCGCCCACGAGGCCGTGCGCGTGCCGTGGCCGAGGAAGGGGTCGTCGAGGAAGCCGTCGCGCGCGTCGTAGGCCTTGGCGGCCTCGGTCAGGATCGCGCCGCCGAACTCGAGCGGGTTCTTGCCCTCCCAGGGCATCGATCCGTGGCACGACTTGCCCGTCACGCAGACCTCGATCTGCATGCGCCCGCGCTGCCCGCGGTAGATGCCGAGCGCGCCCTTGCGTGCGTCGCCCGTGCCCTCCGTGAGGATCACGACGTCCGGCACCAGCTCCGGCGGGGCGCCGGGGAGCACCTTGGCCATCACGTGCAGCGGGCCGCCGCCGTCGTTGTCCTCCTCGGCTGCGGTCGCGTACGAGCGCACGATGACGCCCTTGAGCGACCCGAACGGGCGGAGCTCGAGCAGGATGCGCGTCGCGACGACCTGCGACACGACGCCGGCGAGCTGGTCGGCCGAGCCGCGGCCGAAGACGAGGTGATCCCAGTCGCCCTCGGGCGGCAGGTAGCCGAGCTCGCGCTGCAGGAAGGCTTTGTCGACCTTGTTCGTGTCGACCAGGCCGTCGTACGAGTCGATGCCGCCGCCGATCTTCTCGCGCCACTGGGCGCGGAGCGCGCGCACGGTGTCGGAGTGGCCGTCGTAGTAGATGACCTTCTTCTCGCCGCGCGGGATGCCGTCGTCCGGGTCCTCGACCGACCAGACGAGGTTGCCGTAGGCGTCCACCGCGACGTCCTCGGGCGAGCGCACCGCGCCCACCTCGACGATCATCCGCTTGAGGTACTCGAGACGCGGGCCCTCGTGATTCGACAGGCCGCACTGCGGGTCGCCGCCCTGGTCGGCCGCCTTGTCGACGTAGTCGGCCGGGATGCGGACGACCTCCTTCAGCAGCTTCACCGCGAGGCCGCGATCACGCGCGGCGAGCTCGGCGACCTTCGCGTCGAGATCGATCATGACTACGCCTGCCCCTTCGCGCGAGCCTGGAGCTTCTCGGCCAGCCCCTTGACCTTCGATCCCGCGAGCAGCGCCATGATGACGTAGAGCTTCTTGTTCGCCTCGCGCGCCACGTCGACCACCGCGCCGGCCATCACGCCGGGGGTGACCTCGGCGCCGATGTCGGCGGGCAGGCAGTGCATGTAGAGCGCCTTGCCGCCGGCCGTCGTCGCCATGCGGCGCTCGTCGCAGATCCAGTCCTTGTGGCTCGCGTTGCGCTCGAGCGCGCGCTTCTCGATCTCGCCCATCGCCTTCGCGTCGTTCGCCGACGCGACGCGCTCGAGCATGAGGTCCATCGGGCCCCAGCTCTTGGGGTACACGACGTCGGCGCCCGCGAACGCCTCGTCCATCGAGCTCGTCACGTGGAACGATCCGCCCGACTCCGCCGAGTGCGACTTCGCCGCGGTGGTGCACTCGTCGAGCAGCTTGTAGCCCTCGGGGTGCGCGAGCGTCACGTTCGCGCCGTAGCGCGTGAGCAGCATGATGAGGCCCTGCGGCACGCTCAGCGGCTTCGCGTACGAGGGCGAGTAGGCCCACGAGACCGCGATCTTCTTGCCCTTCAGGCTCCCGAAGCGCTCCTTCAGCCACATGAGATCGGCGAGCGACTGCGTCGGGTGATCGAAGTCGCACTGCAGGTTCACGATCGGCACCGATCGCTCGTCGCCCGTGGCCTTCAGGTAGCTGTCGATGCCGTCCTTGATCTCACGGATGAACTTGCGCCCGTAGCCGAGGATGAGGTCGTGGCGGACGCCCATCGCGTGGCTGTTCATGCCCAGCATCGCGCCCGTCTCGCTCGGCGTCTCGCCGTGCGCGACCTGCGTCGACTTGCCGTCGACGATCACGGGCGCCATGCCGAGGCGCGACGAGGCGCCGGCCCACGCCGATCGCGTGCGGGTCGACTGGTCGAAGAACAGCGAGTAGGCGAGCTCCGACGTGAGGAAGTCGGTCTTCACGCCGGCGCGGTCGAGGGCCTCGAGGGCGCTCGCGACCGACAGCAGCGTGTCGAGCTCGGCGGTGGTGAAGTCCTCGGTCGTGAGGAGGCTCTTGCCGGCCAGCTTGGCGACGGCGGCGGCGTCGAGGGCGGGAAGCTTGATGGTGCTCATGGGGCGCGCACCATAAGTGGCCCGCTGCTGGGAGAAAAGCCGCATCTTCGGGGCGCGTCGCCCCTCACGGACGGAGGAGAGGAGCGCCAAGGACGCCAACGACGCCAAGGACGCCAAGAGGGAGGAATCGAATCCGGCCTCTTGCTTGGCGCTCTTGGCGCTCTTGGCGCCCTTCGAACCGCGGCGCCCGCGGAGGGATCAGCGGTCGTCGAGCTTGCCGTCGAGCAGGTCGAGCTTGTTCTTGGTCTCGAGGAACTCGGCCTGCGTGCAGACCTTCTTCTCCTCGAGCAGCGTGAGGAGCGTCCGCGCGAAGAGGCCGACCGAGTCGAGGTCGCGTTGCAGCCCGTCGCAGCGGGCCTCGAGCGCGGCGACGCGGGCGTCGGCGCCGCCCGGCGAGGCCGTCCCGGGCGCGCCGGTCGCGACGGGGAGCGTGGCGGCCCAGGGGGGCGTGGGCGCTGCGGGGGCGCCGGCCGGCGCACCTCCCCACGACGTCGGCATCGCGGGTGCGGCGGCGGCCATCGGCACGCCGCCCATCGGCGGACCGTCGGGCGCGACGGGCGGCGCTCCGTACG
>CAIVJW010000384.1 GCA_903906315.1 uncultured delta proteobacterium
CGGCCGGTGAGTGGGTGCGCCGACCTCGCGGGCGAGCTTGGGATCGTCGAGCTGCCAAGCGGCCAGCGTGCGCAGGGCCAAGGACGGCACGGTGCCGATGTCCCCGTCGGCCGTCTCCCACCGGGCCACCGTCACCCGCGTGAGCCCGAGCCGCTCGGCAAGCTGCGCCTGCGTCATCCCGAGCAGCTCACGAAGGAACCGGACCTCCTTCGGTCGCAGCTCCTCCTGCCCAATGATCATCCGAGCCAGCACGTCGTGCATGGCCTCGACGACGGGGCCTTCGAGCATGACGGCGCCGCAGGTCGTGCAGCGGAGAGCATCTGCGCTGAGGACGACGACCTCGTCGAGGCCCACGAGCGCGCTCACGTCGTGGTTCTCGACGTGCCCGGGAGCCATCGTGCCGGTCTGGCAGGTCGAGCAGCGCATCTCCGCACCCATCACGCCGATCGTCGTACCACGGGCCGCACCTTGCGGTGCCCCCGAGCCCGCAGCGCCTCGCGGGCCTGCCAGAGGTCATAGCTCGTCTGGAGGTTCATCCAGAACTCGGGCGTCGAGTCGAACACCTCGGCAAGAAGCAGGGCGGTCTCTGCCGAGACGGCCCGCTTGCCGTTGATGAGCGTGTTCACGCGCTGGATCGGCACGCCCATCTTTTCGGCGAGGGCCACCTGCGTCATGCCGAGCGGCTTCAAGAACTCCTCCAAGAGGATCTCGCCGGGCGTGGTCGGTGCGCGGTGCTTCGGGATCATGGTCTCACCTTCGGGGTTCCGGACACAGAGACGGCGGCATAGTCACGAGTGGTAGTCCTCGACGCGAACGTCCTCGGCGCCACCCGCCTCGAACCGGAAGACGACGCGGAACTGATCGTTGACGCGGATGCTCCAGAGCCCCACGAGGTCGCCCTTCAGCTTCTCCAAGCGGTTGCCCGGCGGTGCTCGCAGGTCCTTCACGTCCGTCGCGGCGTTGAGGGCGTCGAGCTTGCGTCGGGCGATGCCCCAGATCGACTTCGGGATCGTACGGGCCGCCTTGGTCTCGGTGCCGTGGAAGATGTCCTCGGTCGTCTGGTCGCCGAAGGACCGGATCATGAGCGCAAGGTTAGCGCTTGCACGGATGACGTTCAAGCGTGCGTAGCACCAGCCGCGTCTTCATCGACGCGGCCACGTTCGTGGTGCCGGGCTACTTCGTCACGAGAGGGCCTCGATGTCCGGACGGATCACGTTCGTGACCCCGGGGTACCTTGGCGACCCCGGTCGCGCACGTCAACGACGAGGCAGCTTCCTCGCCGCCGCTCTCTCGTAGCTCGCGGCCACCCTCGCCAGCAGCGCCGCCGAGGGGGCGCCATTCTTCCCGATGCCCTCGATCGTGAGCGACAACATGATCCACGTTGGGTAGACGTCGAACGCGCAGGCCGTCGCCACCTCCTCGCTCCAGTTCAGCGCCACGTCGAGGATCCCGTCGGGCTCGATCTCGCGATCGACCTCGTTGATCCGCCGAACGAAGACGCGCAACCCATCGAGCCCGTCTACGGCGAGGTCCACCGACGCGGGCCGCTTCCGGTGCCCCCAGCAGGAGCCCTTCGTCAGGATGCGCGGGTCAGCCCGCAGCGCCAGCACGAGGGGCTCGATCTCCGGGTCGAGCGGGTCGTAGATGTCATCGACTGGGTGCGTCGGGACGTCGTCCTCGGCCTCGGGCCCGTCCTCCGGCGCGGTGGGCTCGGTCTGGACGAGCTGCATCCACCGCGCCTTGCCCGGCTCCCGCGTGCTCAGGCCCGTCTCGGCCAGCGTCACGACCGTGCGGTCAGCCGAGACAGCTGCCACCTGGAAGAACGCGACCATCTCGGCCTCCGAGGGCGCCTGGCCGTGCAGCGCCACGTAGCTCTGGATGTAGTCGAGGTAGGCGGGCGGCTTCGCGGTCGGGTTCAAGGCCGGCCGATCATCTGCGACGACAAGGTCGGCGTCGAGCCCCTGGATGTCTGCCGGCGCCCCCAGCTGCCCGAGAACGTCGGGCCGCAGCCCACCGCCTCATCCCCCCTCGACCCGGACGGCCGGACAGGTGGACGCGGTGGGCCGTTCCTCCCAATACGGGAGCTGTTGATCCCACCGCGGGAGGTGGTACGGTGGCGACGTGTGGGTGCTCGAAGAACGAACCCTCAAGGCGTTCTGGACGCTCTTCCCGCAGGCTATGGGGCCGCTCGTCGCTTGGCTGAAGGAAGTCGAGCGGGCGCGGTGGCGGAACACGGCTGACATCCGCGCCCGCTATCGAACGGCGGACTTCGTCGGCGACAAGGTCATCTTCAACATCGGCGGCAACAAGTACCGGATGGTCGTCCGTTTCAGGTACGCGGATGCGTCCGCGACGCCGCCCCTGAACGGGATCGCGCTCATCCTCTTCATCGGCACGCACGCGGACTACGACAAGATCGACGTGACGGCGCTCTGACCGGGCTCTCCAGCGAGGTGTGACCCATGAACATCCGACCCATCAAGACGGACGCCGATCACGACGAGGCTCTCGCCGAGGTCCGGCGCCTCTGGAACGCACCGCCCGGTAGCCCCGACGCGGACAAGCTCGAAGTCCTCGCTATGCTCCTGCACCACTACGAGCGCGAGCGGCATCCCATCGCGATGCCGGATCCGATCGAGGCGATCAAGTTCCGCATGGAGCAGCAGGGGCTCTCGCGCAGCGACCTCTTGCCGATCTTCGGGACGACCGGGCGCACCTCCGAGGTGCTCGCCGGCAAGCGCCCCCTCACGCTGGAGATGATTCGGAAGCTCCACGCGATGTTCGACATCCCCCTCGACGTGCTCGTGCAGCCGCCCCCGAAGGCGAAGATCCGGAGGTCGTCTTCTGCGGCCAAGCGAGTGGCGTCATCACGTCCAAGGGCGAAGGGATCGGTTCCCGGCCACCGGAAGGCGAAGCCGAGCCGGAGCGTGCAGAGGAAGGCGGGGTGAGCGGTGAGGCGGCAGCGCCCGGTTCCACGCCGAGGGTCTGTAGGCACGGCGGCGAACTCGAAGTCGTCGCCGTCTTCGACAACAAGCGGATCGCGTTGAAGGGCGTGTAGGCGGGCCCCTCTACCCGCCCACCTCGACCACCACGCCGCTCTGCCCGGAGAGCCCGGCCCCCTCTCACGCCTCGACGACGTGGGCCTCGCGGGCGAGCTGGTCGGAGATGAGGGCGCGGTCGAGCGTGGGGGCGAGGGGGCCACACTTCCGCAACGTCGCGTGAGGCTACGGCCTCCAAGGAAGCTTGCCTCCGTGCTTTCTGCGCTCGCCACGCGGGCGTAGCCTCTCGATCACGGGGCGTGCCTGACAGCCCCACGCGCCAAGGGGAGATGCCAATGCGTAGCCGATGGGTGGGGTTGGTGGTCGCGGTTGTCGTGGGTGCGGGGTGCGGTGGCGAGAAGGCGGACGGGGGGAGCGGGACGGCGGGTGGTGGATCCGCTGAGTCGGGCGCGTGGTGCCAGGGGAGCCTTCAGGGAGACATCTGCACAGTCGTCGCGTCGCCTGGCAGCGCGTGGATCGTGGTGGACGCGACCGGCGTCTACATGACGGGGCAAGACGCCGCCGCGGTGAGCAGAGTGCCGCTCAACTTCGGCCCACCCGTCACCATCGCCCCGGCGGCGGCTCTTCGATCGGCCCGTCTCGCGGCCGATGCTACCAACGTCTATTGGACGACCATTGGCGAAAGCTACGAAGAGTACGGCGCCTGCACGGTCATGACGGTATCGAAAGACGGCGGCACGCCCATCACCCTCGCTTCGGGACAGAGCGCACCGCAAGGCATCGCGGTGGACGAGACCAATGTATACTGGACGGACTATGGACCGTACGAGGGCGATGGCGGCGTCGGTGGATTCAAGGAGAACGAGGGCAAGGTGATGAAGGTGCCGAAGGATGGTGGCACACCTGTCACACTCGCTTCGGGACAAACTACCCCTTGGGGTATCGCAGTCGATGCGACCCATGTCTATTGGGGAACCAAGAACGCGGTCATGAAGGTCGCGAAGGACGGCGGCGCGCCCATCACGCTTGCTTCGGGGCTGCAGGCAGCCGACATCGCCGTCGACGCGACCAGTGTCTACTGCCGTGGCGTCAATAACATATTCAAGGTACCGCGGGGCGGCGGTGCGCCAGTTATCATCGCGACCGAGGCTGCTGGTATGCCTGGCGGAATAGCTACGGACGGATTCAACATCTACTTCGGTTCCGGCCATGGCGCAGACTTGCCCGCAGTTTACAGGGTACCTGTGGGCGGTGGCTCGGCTACCGTCATCGCTGTCGAGCCCACGGGGTCTCGGTGGAACGGTCCTTACGACGTCGCCGTAGACGCGACGAGCGTGTACTGGACGCCCGACGAGGGGTCGCTGATGAAGATCCGGAAGTAGCTCAGACGACGCAAACGTTGCTGCCTCAATACCGGCAGCGTCGGATGACGAAGATCCCGATTCACGAGGAGGCATCCCTGATGTGTACACGGTGTGCGGTAGGCCTGGTGCTCGCACTCCTCGTTGTCGGCTGCAGCGGCAGCAGCAAGCCCACGGGCGGAGGTGGCTCGGGAGACGGCGATGCCGGGGTTGGCAACAACGCTGCCGGTACAACCTGCCCAGGTGGCCGGTACCTCATTCTTGACCCTGGCGACAAGCTGGGAACGGGTTTGGTCAAGGACACCACCACGAACCTCACCTGGGACAGATCCTCCTACAGTCTTGGCGGTTCGGGCTCGTCACTGTCGGACGACGCATTCTACTGTCAGTCAGTACGGAATGCCCGCCTTCCTACCAAGGACGAGGCTGTTGCCATAGCGGGCGCCAACTTCGACGTCTGTGCTTGGCCGGTGGGGTGGCTGACGTGGACCTCCACTTCATCAGGTTCCACGCCAGGCGGTGAAGGAATGGCGTGGTACGTCCCCGATGGCGACATCAACATGGGCTCCAACGGGGGGAGTCCGGTCGAGTACAGTGTCGAGTACAACGGCGAGGCGCTGTGTGTCCGCTGAGGACGACCGTCAACTTCATGAGGTCGGAGGCTTCCCGATGATGCGTAGTCGATGGGTGGGATTGGTGGTCGCGGCTATCGTGGGATGTGGCGGCAGTACGCCAAGCGGTGGAACCGGCACCGGAGGCGCGGGCCAGGGCGGCGCGGGTACTGGAGGGGCGGGCGGAGCGGGCACATACGGCGTGCCCGAGCAGTCGTGCGCCGGTGGTCTCGTCTGCGCCGGGATCTCGTGCTGCGACGCCGCGCTGGTCCCGGGGGGCAGCTTCCCGATGGGGAGGAGCGAGCTGGCCGGCGACCCGGATTACTACCCGAACGGCAATGCCAACGAGCTCCCGGAACACACGGCCACGGTGGCGGACTTCCGCCTCGACACGTTCGAGGTCACGGTGGGGAGGTTCCGGAAGTTCGTCAACGCCTTCAATGGTACGCCGCCCGCGCCGGCCGCGGGTGCGCACCCGCTGATCCCGGACAGCGGATGGCAGGCCGGGTGGAATGCCTCCCTCGCGGTCAGCCAGGCGGCGCTCATCAACAACCTCAAGTGCGAGCCCGGAAAATCGACGTGGACTGACGCCCCCGATGCGAATGAGAGCTACGCCATCAGCTGCGTGAGCTGGTTCGAGGCGTTCGCATTCTGCGCCTGGGACGGCGGGCGACTACCAACCGAGGCCGAGTGGGAGTACGCAGCGGCGGGCGGGAGCGAGAACCGGATGTACCCGTGGGCGAGCGGCGCTGCGCCGGACAACACCCTCGCGGTGTTCGACTGCATGCACGACGATATTGCCGGATGCTCGTTCGCCGACCTCGCGCCCGTTGGCAGCACGCCAGCCGGCAATGGCAAGTGGGGGCACCGCGACCTGGCGGGCGGCATGGACGAGTGGATCCTCGACTGGTATGATTCAGAGTGGTACTCTGGCGCAGGCCATGTATGCGATAACTGTGCCAATCTATTGGTCAATCGAGTCGATGTCCGCATGCACCGAGGCGGCGATTGGAGCGGTTTTAGCGCCGGCGACACGTCCAACCTGCGCGCCTCGCGTCGCGCGGGCGCGGATCCTCTGCAACGCCAGGGCGAACTCGGCTTCCGGTGCGCGAGGAGTGCGCCGTGAATGGTCGGCGGGCGAGAGAGGCCGAGATGGCCTCACCTCGAAGCGTGTAGCGAGCCCCTGGTGACGCCAAGTCATGCACGGTCGTCCGTCGGGGCGGCGACGCGGTGAGCTAGCGCAGTAACTACCCCCGTTGCGCTATCCCAACGGCTAGCCCCTCGAAATCCTCCGGGCCGGATCCTCGCCTGCGGGGAGCAGGTGGGGCACCGGGCTTGGGCGCCGCGTCAGGCGCCAGATCCCGCCCGGCCTGGCCATCGAACAACCGACACCGTGTCGCTTGTTCGGGTCGGCGCCGAGCAGGCCGCAGGGGTGAGGTTGAGAGCCCGACTGCGATGGTTGCCTGGAATCAAGCCCCACCTGCGGGCCCTGGACGCTGAAAAGCCGAAGCCCCCGCACGCCACGAGCACGACCTCGGGCACGCGGGGGCTTCTGTGCTTGGCAGCGGCGGGCTACTCGGCGGCCTTCTTGGTGCCGACCAAGCGCTCGACCTTCTCGCACATCTGGCGGGCCCACGCCTCCGTCGTCGGCCGCCCGGAGATGATGAACCGACGGACCTCCGCACGAAGGGCGTCGGCCTTCGGGTTCTCGCTGTCGGGCGGGAGCCGGGTGAGAGCCTCGATCACCAGACGCGCACCCTCATCCAGCTCGATGAGAGCGTTCGCCTTCGGACTCACGTCGTACCTGTCGGCCTCGATGCCGAGGGCGTCGATCATCTCGTGGAGCTGCGCCAGAGCGCGCATCACGGTGACGTTCGGCAGAAGATGAAGGACCTCACGAGCCTCAGAAGCGATGGCCGTCAGAGCGCCCCTGACGGCGTCGAAGCTCTCGTGGTCGCGCCACTTGGCGATGTAGACGTCGGCGGGCTCCTCGTCCTCCGGGGCGTCGTCCCCGTCGTCGTCCTCGTCCTCGTCCGGCTCCTCGTCCCCGTCGTCGTCCTCGGGCTCCTGGTCCCCGTCGCCATCGCCGTCCCCGGGGGCGTGATCGTCCTCGGGCTCGTCGTCGTCGGGCGGCTCCGTCGTCTCGGTGGGCTCGGACTCGCTCGGGGACTCGTCCGGTTCGGCGCCGTTGGTCGTGTCGTCGGCGACGAGCTTGTCGTCGTGATCGTCCGCGATGACTGGGTCGAGCGGCTCGACCTCCTCGACGGCCACGCCGCACGGCTCCCGCGTGCCGAGCACGATCGCCTCGACCTGCCTCTTCGTCTCGATCAGCGACCACTTCTCGTCGACGCAGAGGCGGGCGAGCCGGGCCCACTGCTCCTGGGGCGCCTTCTCGATCGCCGCCAGGTGCTCGGCCCGGTCACGCAGGAGGATGACGTTATACCGGTCAAGCTCGTCACGAACGGCCAGGAACACGCGAGCGCCCTTCCTGTAGCGGCTCAGGTTCGGCGGCTGGAGCCCGCAGCGGGCGGCGTAGTCCCGGACGGTGACGCCGACCTCCTCGGCCTTGATCGAGTGGAGGCCCTGTTCAAGGGCCGAGAGCGGCTCCTGAACGTTCGCCGAGGCGAGGTAGACGAGCGCCTCGGCGTCGGTGGCCTTGATGACGATCACCGGCATCTGCCGCATGCGGGCCTTCATGCCTGAGCCGAGCCGGGTGTTGCCCGAGAGGGTCTGGAAGCGCGCTCCGATCCGACGGACGACGAGCGGGTGATTGGGGCTCGCGCGACCATCCCGCTCCATCTGGGCGGCGAGGCTGTTGGAGACCTCGCTCTCGTGCGGGATGCGAGGGTTCATTGGGTGCGGGTCGATGAGGTCGATGTCGATCCACTGGACGGTGCCCTCGGCGACCGGCGCTACCGGGATCGGCGCCGGGCCCCTGCCGGTCGGCACCGGCGGCCTCATCGTCAGGGCATCCAGGGTGGCCTTCGCCGCCGGGTACGTCGCGAGGACATCCTGATGGCAGGAGAACTCCTCGTCCGGACCCTTGTTCCCCGAACGCTTGTACGCCACGTAGGCAGTAAGGAACGGCCGCAGGGTCTCGTTCGAGCTGTCCGTGACCGGCACGTTGCGGATGTGCGAGAGAGCCGTCGTGTAGGCCGACTTCAGCACCTCGTCGGTGACCGTCTCGGTGGCGTCGGCGCTCACCTGCCACCCCCGATCCTGGAGCCGTTGGTGGCGGGCCTGTCGACCAGATCGCCGAGCGCCTGGGCGAGCGGATCGCAGTAGAGGTGGATCGCCGAGTCGATGATGTCCCCGACCGTGCGCGTCTCGATGGCCGCTTTGGTCCTGGCAAGCTGCAACGCTTGGGGGGAAATGGTCGTGTGCAGGTTCCTGAGCTTCGCGATACCGGGCATATGCCCCTCCTATGTGGAGGGCACCGACTGATGCGTGCGGTGCCCGGTCACTTAAGAACACCGGATGCACCCCCCGAACGCCCGACAATCGACACCGGGGCGGTCGATTTCATGGTCGGTGCCACTCGGCCGCAGAGCCGGGGATGTGATCCTGCGGTGCCGGGTCGCGGCCGGCCTTCGACAACGTGAAGGTTCTTGAAGGCACCGACCGCCTTCGGCGAGCCCTTGGAATCAAGCCTCGCCCGAGGGCACTTCCGGGAGGGGTTCTCGAAGGGCCGCGTGCAGCGTGCCGACACCGACTCCGAGCGCCTTGGCGACGGCTGCGTAGCTCTGCCCCTCGGCCCGAAGCTGGTGGGCCCGTTCAAGATCAACCCGGACCCGCGGTCGGCCGATCCTCCGTCCACGTCGACGAGCGGCATCAAGACCGGCCTTGACCCTCGACCGGATCAACTCACGTTCCAGCTCCGCCACGGCCGCGATGATCGAGAACGTGAACCGGCCGGTCGGGGTCGAGGTGTCGATCGCGTCGTGCAGGCTCACGAAGTCGATCCCCAAAGAGTTGAACTCGTCGAGCGCGGTCACGAGGTGCTTCACCGACCTCGCGAAACGGTCGAACTTCCAGCAGGCGACCACCGAGAACTTCCGGCGGCGAGCATCCCGCATCAGCTCATCGAGCTTGGGACGGCGGTCCTTGGCGCCCGAGACCCCGACGTCGATGTACTCGGCAACGATCGTCCACCCGCGGTTCCGGGCGAACTCACGAAGCCCGTCGAGCTGCATCTCGTGGTGCTGCTCGGAGGTGGAGACGCGGGCGTAGACGGCTACCTTCTTGGCGTTCATCAAGGGCTACTACGCGGATTGCCGAACGCCTCAGCCAGAGGCGGCCCCAACCCAACCATTCGAGCCCCGTACCGTATTGCGCCATCCGGTCAGTGCGTCGGCCCGATCCTCATCCGGGCGAGCTGCCGATCGAACGCCCGCCTCCATCGCGCAGCTCCGAGGATCACGCCATCAAGGTAGGCGCCCAGCACGCCGAGCCTCACCCACTCCTCTACTGCGTGCCACCGGACGGGCAGTTCGTGCTCGCGGACGACGAGGTCACCTTCGAGGCCGATGACGATCACGACCCAGTCGCGACCGCGGCGGTCCACGAGGACGTGGGGCTGTAGGCCGAGGTCGAGCAGAGCGGCGAGCAGCGGCAGCAGGGCGTCACCGGTGGCCACGTCGAGGAGGCCGGCACGGGCGGGGCTGAGGTTGGAGTAGCACATCCACCTACTACGCCACCGGGGCCCAGGTTCAGCATCGGAGCGGAGCCCACAAAAATAATTTCGCAGGCACTTCAGCTACTTGGCTCCTCACGGACAACTATTTTCTGGGTACCAGGCTGAAACCGACCACCCGCTGGAATAGTAGAGGCACGAACCCAGCGCCTGGGCCGACCCCAGGAAGACTGCGAAGCTGCCGACTCACAAAGGCATTTAGGCGGGGCAAACCCCGCGCTGCCTGATGAGGATCGGTGGACGCGGTGCTGGGCGGAGGTATGCCCACATGAACGCACACGTTGCCACCGCGACCGCTCTCTCCACGTCCGACTCGTCGCCCACGCCCGAGTCCCTCACCGTCACGACCGACTCCGCCCCGGTGTCGGCTCCCACCGCCACCACCCGTCTCGCAGAGGAGGCCGCCGCCTGGCTCCGCTTCTGCCAGCAGGTCGTGGACAAGGGCTTCGTGACGCACGAGGAGCGGACCACGGTACTCGCCGGGTTGGCGGAGCGTTCCTGGCGGCGCCTGCTGAACATGGATGGGACGCGGTTCGATCGGTTCGAGGATCTCTGTGCCGCTCCGCGTCCCTTCGGGCTCGCCCGCCCTCATGCCGAGGTGAACGAGATCGTGCGCCAGGTCCGCACCTGCCCGCCCCCGCCGGAGAGCGGAACCGGGCTGCGGGCTCACGCGACGGAGGCCGGAGGGACCGACCTGATCGAGCCGTCCCCGAGTTCGGTGCCGATCGAGCCGCAGTCTGCGGTGCGTTCCAAGGCGAAGGCCGGTGCGGGGGCGACTCCGGCCCTGCCCATCTCGACGCAGCAGAAGGCGTCGAAGGTCGGAAAGGGGGCCGCCGCGCGCGAGGCCAAGAAGAACGGGGCGGCGGTCGACGAGAACGCCTCCCAGCGGCTCGAAGCTCTTGCGATCGATGTCCTCGATGCCCACCCGAGGAACCCCCGCCTGGCGCCCCACCCGGAGACGCTCAGCGGCCTCGTCGAGCAGATGAAGAAGGCGGGCGCGTTCGATCGGACGCACGCCATCAAGGTTCGCGTCAAGGGCGGCGGCCGGTACGAGATCCTCTCGGGCCACCAGCGCGTCGAGGCAGCCCGGCAGGCCGAGCTGGCCACCGTGTGGGCCTTCGTGGTCGAGGCCACCGACGACGAGGCCTACATGATGCTCATCCTCGCCAACACGCAGGAGCCGCCCAGCAAGCTCGAAGTTGCGCTTCATGCGCTCGGGGTCGTCGACGAGAAGTCCAAGGACTCGATCGCCGGATACGCGCGGAAGGTCGGCCTCCAGCGCGAGAACCTCTCCCGGTACATGCGGGGCGCCCGCGTCTTCGAGGCCATCCGGCAGGACATCGGCCCGGATAACGCGATGCTCCTCCGCGACCGCGCCGACCACCTTGCCCGGATCGCCAAGGCTCCCAAGGGCGACTGGGCCCCGCTCGCCACGCAGCTCGCGAAGGAGCAGTGGTCGATCAAGGACACCGAGGTCGCGGTCAAGCAGACCGGTGCGACGGGGGGCCACGACGATCGGCAGACACGCCCGAGCGACACCAAGGTCGGGGTCGAGGCCATGCGGGGCGCCACGGGAGCGGACGACAGGGAGCCTTCGGGGGACCCCGACCACGAGCACCTGGTTCAGCTCCTCACCCGGCACGCGGAGACGCTCCGCGAGATCCAGACGTTCCTCGGCGGGATGCCGGCCGCGCCGCTCATGAAGGCGATCAAGCCCTTCGTGGAGGGCTACGTGACGACGGGGGTGGCCCCGACGATCGACACGGCCGACCTTCTCGCACGCCGGGCGGTCTACGGACGGGTCACGAAGCTTCAGGCCGAAGCGATCGTCGATCCCGAGGTTGCCGCCGCAACCCAGGCGCTCAACCCGGAGGGCGCACTCCGGAACCCCGACCTCACGGTCGCACATGTGGATCGTCTGGCCGCCTCGTTCGACGAGATGGTCGCCCCCGTCGACGAGACGAGCCCGATCGAGCAGCTCCTCGGCGTTGGTGGCACGGAGGTGGCCGAGTGAGCGCCGACATGTCGGCCGACAAGGTGGCCTCGCTCTCGGGCACGAGCGAGGTCACCCAGTCTGACCGGGCGCGGCTGACGCCCCCCTTGCGGGCGCCCGAGCCCACGATCCTGACCGCGCGTGCCGGCGACCTCGTGACGGCGTTCAAGTTGGCTTCGACCGTCTTGGACGCGAACAGTCGGCGCGGAGCCAAGGACGGGGCGGCCTACGTCATCGAGGCCGGAACCGATGGCGCCTTCGTGATCGTGAGGGGCCGACAGGTCACGGTCCGCGTGCCGATCAAGGATGCGAGGGTCCGGCGGCCCGGACTGATCTCGATCAACCGGAAGCGCCTCGCGGAGTCGTGGCGGCACCTCAAGGGCACCACCTCGATCCACATCGCGTGCATCCACAAGAGCGAGGCGCAGGACGTCGTTGTTTGCACCGCCGACTCCGGCGCGGTCACCAACGACCCAGCCCCCCGCGTCGTCCGGTTCGACACGCGGGCGCTCTTCGAGGGCTTCTCGCAGGAGGGCCCGTGCCAGGCACTCGTGCTCTCGCTGGCGCTCGCGGTAGCCGTCGGGTTCGTGTCCACGGACCCCGCAGAGGTACGCGGTCGGTTCAAGGGCGTGACCGTTCGGAGCCGCTGCGTCGTGGCCTCGGACGGGGTACGTGGCGTCATCATTCGGTCGGACGCGCTCCCCGATGTCACGGGCTGGCTCTCGCCCGAGGCCTGCAAGGCGCTCGTGCCCCTCCTTCATCGCGTACGGGGGGATGCTTCGGTCGCCGTGAGCGGGGGTCGAATCCAAGTCCGGTCCCACTCGACCGATGCCACGGTGGTCACGACGTTCACCGAGGAGGATCTACTCGGCAAGCTGCATTCGCCAGGAAGCGCAGCGGATCTGAGCATCGAGGCCGACGTTGCGGAAGTCGATCGAGTGATGCGTTTCCTCGCGGTCGGGCACACGCGGGCGGTCGGGTTCCAGCTTGACCCGACGAACGGGCGGGTCCTGGTCGCCAACACCGGGCGGCCGGGCGAGGGGGGCGTCGTGCCGGTCGAGGGTGCCGGCGCGACCGGGAGCCCAGAGTGCATCCCGACCTTCCCGATGAAGGACCTTGCCATCGTCGCCGACGGGCTACGGGGAGAGCGGGTCTGGATCGACTTCAGGCGCCTTGGCAACCAAGTGCTCGTGTCGTCGCGCGAGACTGTCCTGGTTCGTCGGGGTAGCGGCAGCACGAAGGCGGTCACGGACGGCATCAGGATCGACCGCTTCGTGGTCGTTCCGATCAACCCGTCCTCCGCCTCCCTTCCTGAGCCGCCGCCTCGTTCCCATGTGTCGTGCGTGGGCGCTCCGCGGCACGAAGCCGTGGGGCCGGGGTGTCCGTGAGAGAGCCTACCAACGGAGGCCCGCCGGCCGGTCGCCGAGGTCATCGAGGCAGATGGCATCGACGTGCTGCTCGCGAGCACGCGGGCCGCCCTCTGCTACCTGCGAAGAAGCCACTCGACGACGAGCCTGGTTGCCATCCACCCCACGACAGCCGTGACGACCTGGACGATCATGTCGTCCCCCGCGCGGTACCGGGCGCCCGGTCAAGCCCGGGAGGGCCTGACGCGGTGCAGCAGGCCGGGAAGCTCGCTGCGCTCATCCTGGCCGTCAGGGCCGCCATGAACGCGGAGGCCGTCTCAGCAGGGGCCACCTCACGGACGGTCTCCCGGACGGCGCCCACCAACATCCCGATGATCGTCTCGATGTGCTCGGGCCGGATGGTGCCGCCCTCGCGGCGGAGCTGCTCGCGAGCTGCCACGAGATCGGCAAGGCGACCGAGGGCATTGACCCGGCGACCAGAGATCCGCTCGGCCTCAGGGCGACCCTCCCGTTGGGCCCTCCGCCGTTCCCACGCGAGCGAGGCGGCCTCCCGGGCCACCCCATCCATTGCCCGCTGGATGATGTCGAGCGGGGCGTCGGTCTCAGCTCGAACCAGCTCGTCCGCGCGGATTGCGATATCCGCAGCCCGACCGACCGCCTGGTGGTAGGCGCGCTCATCGATCGTCGGTGCGCATTCGAGCCTGCGAGGTCGGCCAGGACGACGACGCACAAGGGGCGTGGGGCCGTCTTCGAGCTGCCGCAGGGGGATCACAACGGCGGCCAGTGGGCCCTGGGGCATGTGGGGCTTGGTCATCGCACTAGGAGCGACGCGACAAGTAGATCCTGAGTTCGGGGACGGATTACTGAGGTCTAGCACGCAGCGTGGTCGAGCGGTCGTGAGCTTGATTTTCGGGGGACCACGGGCCCTCGGGACGTCACGCGGTGAGCTGCCGGAGGATCGCTTCGATGTCGAGTTCGGAGGCGGATGCGGGGCGGCCTTCAGCGAGGCCGGGGCCCGCGTGGGCCGCCTCCGTAGAGTCGCTCTCCTCATCCTCCTCGTCGGGGTCACGGGACTCGTCGTCGGTGAACTCGTCGAACGAGATGTCCTCGGCCTTCCAAGGGGGCGTGACGAAGGCCACGGCTGGGTCGAAGTCCGGGAGGTCGGGCGGGAACGTGTCGGGCAAGTACGGGCTGAGGGCCTGGGCAATCTCCGTGATCGCCGCGCCCATCGTGCTGAACGGCGAGGCATCGGGGGGAACGCCGAGCCTGCGTAGTTCGCCAAGGGCCTCACGAACGGCCGACACGGACTTGCCGGTCAGCTCTGCGGCCTCGTTGATGGGATACGCCGAGGCCACGAAGTACAGGGCGATGAGGTCGTTGAGGCGCTGTGGGGTCAGCGTCTTCCTGCGGCCAAGGGTAAGGTCGCCAGCGGAGAGACGCGATTGGCCCTCCCGAAGCTTTCCCACGACCTCGCGGACGTGGGAGGCGAACAGGGTACGATCGGCGCCACTCTGGGGATCACCGAGGCGAAGGCGATAGGCCTCACGGGCAAGCACCCAGCCGTCGATCCTCGGGTCGCACATCAGCGCGAGCGTGGGGAGGTGGTCGCCGATCCGCGTGCCGAAGAGGCGCCTGAGCCCCTGCGCTTGCCTCAGCGTGACCTCGAAGCGGAGTGAGTGCTTGGCGTGTTCGACAAGCTGCTCGATCCTCGTGCGGTCGGCCGCGTTCTTCTTCGCCTTGAGGTGGGACTGAAGCTCCAGCCCCTTCACGTAGAACTTCGCGCTCAGCGACTTCGTGTACCAGGCGATGGTTGAAGTCGTGGGTGAGCCGTGCGTGTCGATCCTCGATCGGTACCGGCGCTGGATGCCGAGGCAACCGTGGGCGACCCGGAGCGGGTCGGAGACGTGAAGGTCTACGGCATGAGAGCTGCGGATGACGGCCCAGCGCTCAACCGGGAAGCGGACGGCAAGCTCGGAGCCGACGGCAGATGTTGGGAGGTGAAGGGTCTGGGCGATGCCCTGCCGGAGGCGGCGGAGCCCGAGCTGCTCGACGTTGTCGATCGGCATGAGCGGGTAGTTCACGGGGTGGTCGTGAAGCCACCGGGGGACGGAGAGCCGGACCGAGACGACGCCGGTCTCGGCTACGGAGACGAACAACCCGTTCGGACCGGACGTGCCCCAACGACGTGGCGCGCGAGACGGCGTGTCGAGGGGCATCATCCAGTCGGGGGGCCCGTTGATGCCCTCGACACGGCCCGCGAAGGTCAGGTCATCTAGCATCGGAGGCCTCAAACGCTACGAATCCCGTATGTGTGCGGGGGTGGGGTGATCGGATGATGTAGAAAACAAGCTCAATTCGACTCCGATAGGCGTCGTCGGCATCCGTTGCTGAGGCAAAGGTGTCCTTATTATTAGGGCCGAGCCGAAGGAGGGGGCGCCAGGCCACGCTGACGCCCCCCCTCGACAGGCGACCGAACGTCTGCTGGTTCTTCGGAGCCATGGCTGCCGCGCCCCTACACCAGTAGCTCGGCGTGGTGCCCGAAAACCTGCGGGGCCCGCCCGTACCGGACGGTGAGGCGACCGCTCGACGTCGAGAGGAGCCGCCTGATCTCTGCGGCCTGACCCCCAAGCGTCCGAGTGCGGTCGGTCACCATGCGAACCACGGCGGCGTCGCCAACCACGATGTCGATGGCCTGCGACTTCTTCGTTGCGACCGTCACGAGGGCGAGGAGGGCGCGCACGATGGCATCGGCGTGGCTGCTGGACTCCCAGTGGTTCCTGACGAGCGCCGGCTCCCCCGATGGCGTCCGACAGGCGATCTGGCCGATCGAGACTTCGGGGTCGAGGTCGCGGGCGAAGACGAACGCGGTGGCCATCACGGCCTCGCCTCGGCGACATGCCGGACTGGAGCGACGGGCTCGGGCAGGGACTCACCCATCTCGTGGTACCGAAGGACGAGGAGCACGCCCTCGCGCATCAGCTCCTGGCGGGAGAGGCCGGTGTCGGCCGCGAGATGGGCGAGGCGGCGGGCCCATTCGGTGGGGATCGTGGAACGGATGTTACGGACTTGCAGGTCGCTCATGGTGAAACCTCCTGCAAGGATGTGAGTACAAGAACTCTAGCGACCTAAAGAGTCGCCGACGTCACCATTTTCGAAGGGCTGTTGCCGCGTTGCCACCGTGGAGACGGTCGCCGCGCTCGACCGCGACCGGGTGACCGACGTCGTCCTGGTGACGAGCGAGCCGACCGTTGTCATCGACATCCGGCACGGCTGCCGGGTCAGGCTACTCGCGGTGCTCCGTCGGCTTCGGGCGATCCAGCAGCTCGTCGGGGCGGTCGAGAACCGGCGTCCCGAGGACGGGCGGCCCTGTGGCACGCCGGGCCGTCAAGGATAGTAATATCCGGGCGGCTCGGCCGGCACACGGCCTTCGCTCAACCAGTACGACACGGCGTGCTCGCCGCGCGACGTCCGGTGGTCTATGAACGTGGTGTGCCCTCCGCCCCAGAGGAAGTCCGACTGCGACGACGCACGACCGAACTTGCGATGGTTTGCCGTGATGCGTGGCAGCTCCGGCAGCTCGTCGAGACGCTTCGTGCCGACGACCTGGGCGGCCACCTCGCACCCGCATTGGCCCCGCACCTCGCCTTCTACGCCGTCGAGGCGCGGGCCTGGCTTCACGGGAATGGGCCAGCCACGGGCGTCTTCGCTGCACTGGATGAACACCTTCCGTCGATCAAGGCCACCCGAGAGCACCTGAAGCTGAGCGCGGGGCGCGACGATCTCGTAGGGCTTGCTCGGCTCCTCACCGCGTGCGAGTCGCGGAGCGTCGCGTGGTTCCATCGCCCCCACCGGGGCTGGCTTGGACGGTTCAAGAGTCTGTGGCAACGCGACCTCGGGCTCTGCTTCCTCGGAAGCGACCTGATCTCCACGACGCACGTCGGTTTGGCGAATCTCGTCCCCGAAGACCTGAACGCCCTCGATTCGGCGGGCGAGCCGTTCGAGGAGGTGAGGAAGGCGTCCTTCGCTCGGGCAGAGGCGGCGGGGCGGGTAGTCGGTGCGATCACGACGTGGGTGCCGCAGATGGCGGCATCGGCTGCGGGGGCGCCCGAACTGACTGTGTGCGCTCAAGACCTGAAGGACGTCGATTGCAAGTCTGTGGACTACTACGCCGAGGTCGGGCGCAGAACGGGGCTGCCTTCGTCGAACGTGCCCGCGTTCGTGTTCATGGCCTGCCAGGTCAACTTGGCCGAGAGGGTGCTTCCCGCCCTCCTTTCAAGGACGAGCGACTACCTTTTCCGTATGCGCTACCTCGCGGCGTACTCCGCTCTGGAGGCCTTGCGGCGCATCGGGCATGAACTGCGCGGAGAGCTTGCCAGCCCAGTCGGGCGGGTGGTCAAGTCCGTCCAGGCGTCACCCTCCGGCCGAGGCTTCAGGAAGCTCGGCACGAAGCTTCGACGCGACGTTGCGCACTACGAGATCGCGTCGTTGACCGTGCCATCTGACGGCCCGGCGGCGCTCTCCCTCCGCGGCCTGCTCGACCACCACGCTCCCTCCGTAGGCGAGATCGACGAGCAGATCGCCGCCATTCTTGGCACAATCTCGACTGAGGCTAGGCTGCTACTCCAACCGTAGAGGGCGCCTCCCACCGCCTCCTATGCGACGTGCTCCCCGACCACGTTTGTGCCTACGGTTGGCGCCTCGTCGACCGCGACAGCGTTCCCAGCCAGCGTATGCCCCGTACGCCTCCGAGCTTCCACGCGGCCTCGGCGTCCTTGCAGCTCATCGTGGTCACACCCTCGCCCGCGGGGTCGGCGATCGTGACCTGGTCCCGCAGACGGTCGAGAAGCAGAACGTGCCGCCGTTCGACCACTCGGTCGCGACGCTGACCGAATCGGAGCACCTTGAGGATGCGGTCGTTGATGGGCTCGAACGGATCGAAGTCGTCGAGCTTCCGTGCCCGGCCGTGGAACAACCCAGCGACCTCGCTCAGGACGCGGAGGTCCGCGTCGGTCAGCCCGCCAAGCCGTGTCCTGGCCAGCATCTGGGCCCGGTGCTCCTCGTCGCCAACGCGGCCGACGAGGTCGTCGGCCTTCGTGTCGGGCGTGACCGTGCCGAGCACGATGGCGGCCGTATGGACGACATGGAGGGCCGATGCGGCGGCCGGGACATCGTGGGCCATGAAGCTGAGATCGGGTCGGGGGCGTTCGACCTCGGTTTGGACAAGGCCGAGCAGGTGATCCACGACCGCGCCGATCGCGAAGGTCCCGTCGATCTTTCGCGGCCACGTTCGGGACGTCCGATGGCCCGAGCCGTGGACGGTGATCACGTCGGGCCCCTGGAGAGCGGGGCCCGGCAACGCGGGAAGGCGGACCTGAACGCCACGAAGGACGCGATCCCCGATACGGACGCGGAGTACGGGCATCCCGTGCTCGACGGTGAGGCTCTCTTGCCGAAGGGCAACGCCCCGCTTGAGCCGCACCTCAGCGAGAATCTCGTCGCGGAGAACCCGGGCCTCTCGGGGCAGTCCGTTGCGGTCAACGCCGGCCCTCACGGCTCAGTTGTACGGAGCCCAGTTGGCTGCCACCCGACACCACTCGGACAGCTCTGGGTGCCGAGCCCACTCGCGGATGACTTCGGCGCGCCGGAGCCGCAGCCGTTCGAGAAATGTCTCCCCACGCGGCTCTTTCCCGCACGGCAGGAAGCACCTCGCGAGGGTCAACAGGTTCGACGACGGCTCAATCCGTCTGACGTCGGGCAGGTCAGGAACCGAGGGGCGGCCCGTTGAAGCGAACAGGATCTGCTGCCACAGGCTGCACCACAGCAGAATCTGCCCGGCATTGAGGGTGCCCTGGTGCATCCGCACCTCGATGTACGGATCTCGCGTCCGTACAACCAGCGGCTGAAGGTTCACGGTAGCCGTTCGAGCGTCAGGGGCACTGATGCGCGCGCGAAGAAGCGCTTGGTTGAACGACAGGAGATCGTAGCTCGAAACCACCGAAGAGATGGGCTGACATCGGGTGTTGCAGGCACCGACATCGTGGGCGCTCCCATCGAAGCGCGTGACCTGGGAGGGGCTCACAAGGGTCGCCAGAGCACCCTCGAAGATTCGAAGCAGCCGAATGAAGTGCGTCAGGTCGGCGGACGGGCTCCACGACAGGTGAAGGCGCAGGTCCGTTCGGTGGTCGAGCCCCAGGCCTTCCTGAGCGGCTGCGGCCTGGAGCGCACCGGCGGCCGCGACGACCTCGGCGAACCCAGGTTCGTCCGCTAGTTCCCGTGAGAGGACTCGCCAGCCAACGCGCGAATCGTAGTGGGCCCCCCAGAGCGAGTCCTCTCCGGTGGACACCAGACTCGTGGTCGGAGATGCCACCCTGCCCGGAAGCCGTGATCGCAGGTGCTCACAGATCGTCTGAGCAGCCGACCACCAGGTCGGCGCGTCGCGGATCATGTAGAGGTTCGAGAACGTCCGGTGCGCCAGATCGAACTCGACGCGGAACCGCTGACCCTTGCGGAACCACAGTCCGCGCATGGGATCTGCGACCGAGGCGTCCGATGGTATCCAGGTTGGGGCTCCCGTCGCCGCATAGGGGTACGAGGCGGGGTTGAGCCCCGGTGCGATAGTGGATGTGACCACCTTGGCCCCCCCGTCGACGTTCGCGCCGGTGCCGGCGAAGAACACCTTGGCCGTCCTGAGATCGGCGCCGAACCGGTCGAGGTTGTCGGTGAACTCGACGATGTTGAAGGTGCGCTTGCCGGTGGACTTGTCGAGCCGCGACGCGCGCCCGACCATCTGCGAGTAGAGAATGTCGCTGAGAGTCGGCCTCGCCAAGAACACCGTCTGGACCGAAGGCACGTCGACCCCGTGGGTGAGCATCTCGACGTTGACCACGACGTCGACCCGGTTGCGCTTGAATGCGTCGAGGTATTCGCGGTTCTCGCGGTCCTCGTTGTCCGAGTGGATGGCACGGGCGCTCACTCCACGGACGTTGAGCATCGTGGCGAGCCCAGTCGCGTGCTCCTTGGTGCAGGCGAAGATGATCGTGCGCCCGTAGACCCTCGCGTTCGCGAGGTAGTGGTTCACGATGAGTTCGTTTCGCGGGCGGCTGGCGGCCAACTCCTTGAGAGAGCCGGTCGTGAAGTCGGACCACTCGTTGAGGCGGTTGGGCGTCCACGCCACGCCTGTCCGAACTGGTTCGTGCATCACGGGCTTCGCGAGGTAGTCTTCGCGAACCAAGTCCTCGAACGTCTTCTGGAAGACGACCTTGACGGACCCGTCCGGCGACGGCTTCGGGGTCGCGGTCAGCCGCAAGACCCGCAGGCTATGTTCGTCGATCGCTCTCCGGACCGCTCTCCCGCTGCTCCCATTCTCGCCCCAGTGGCACTCGTCCCAGACGACGAGACCGACCCCGCTAAGCGCCCCCTTGGCGATGCGGTTCTCCAGCGTCATGAGCGTCGTGTACCGAACCGCCCCTCCGTCCTCCGGAAGCGGGTGCAGCGGCCCGTCCTCGCCCCCGATCCGCGAGATCTTGCCCCAGTAGCGGTGGCGTCGGCAGAGGTCTTGCGCGGCTTGATGCAGGAGCCGCCAATCTTTCGTCACCCACAGGACCACTGAGTTCGAGACAAACTGCCGTGATTGCCAAAACGCAACCACGTCGTTGCCGACCAGAGTCTTGCCACCTCCCGTTGCGATCTGTACGAGTGGTCGACCCGAGGGGCTCAGGTGGCGAAGGGCCGTCTTGATGGCCTCTTCCTGGTAGGGCCTTGGCTTCTTGGGGTCGGACGTCTCCGTGAACTCCCGGAGGAGGCGCTCGGCATAGGCCCGGCTTCGGTAGTTGCCGGCCGCGTCCACTCCGTCGTCGTCGTACACCGCCTCTACTTCCCGCTCAGGATTCGGCGAAGGGGTTTGAATGCGTGCAGGATCTTGGCCGCGTCGCCAGGCGTCATGCGGGCTACGTCGGTCGGGCCGAAGTCGCAGAAGATCCAGACGTCGGCCCACCAGTCGCGTCGTCCGTCGATCTCCGCAAGCCGATCCACCACCTCCTGGAACGAAGATGGGCACGCCCGTCGGAGAACGTGCCCGTCTGTCACCACGAAGACCATCTCCTCACGCTCCTCGTCGTCGCCCTCGCTTCGGCCGATGCGGTGCGTTCCGATGAACAGCCCCAGGGGTCGACCCAAGCCTTTCGCGATGGCTGCCAGGGCCTCCTTGAGCGATGGTGCCCTCAGAGTCGCAAGGCGGCCCCAGTCCCAGGCGTGCCGGTTCATCGTCCGACCGGAAGCGGCGTCCCTTCCTTCCTCGCCCTTCTCGATGCTGAGGCCCAGGGACAGCACCGAGTGGTCGTGGTCGATCGACATCAGGTACTGGGCGACAGGGGGGCCGTCATCGGTCTCGCGGATGTAGTAGCCGCTCGTGTGCCCGTACGACTCGTGCTTCTTCAACAGCAAGGCGCCCGTTCCGAGGAGCGTCTGGAGGTGGTCGCGGATCTGTTGCGTCCGGGTCGGCTTGGGGTCGAGTGACAGATCGAACCATCCATCCGAAAGCCACTTGGGATCGAGTGTCCTCATAGCCCGCTCCTCTGCCTCTCCGAGTCGGTTCGTTCGCTTCTCACGCTCGCCCCACCGTGCCCGGTGCCATCGACGAGCCCATCACGCCAGGATCGCGAGTTACATGGTCCAAGCGAGCGGGTGACGGTGTAGGCCCCGGTCGTCGAGCATGAGATGGACTTGTAGGTCGTCGCCGACGTGCGCTGCGCCCTCCATCACGAGGATGGCTTGTTCGTGTCCCTCGGGTTCACGGGAGATCACGATGTCGATGAGCCTCCCCCGCACCGGCGCGACCGGCTCCCAGTCTATCTCCCAGTCTTGAACCTGGATCTCGTGGCCTACCGCTTCGGCTCGGAGCCGTTCGACGAGCGCCCAGGCGCCGGGCTCGGGCCTCCATGCGGCACGGGCGGCGGCCGTTCGACGCCGGTCCCGTTCGGCTTCCTCCGGCGTAGGCGACCCCTCAAGGTACACCGGACCCGAAGGCACACACCAAGGGTTGTCCCGCAGTGAGATGGTCGTCGGCATGATGGGGGCTGCCTTTCCGGTCTACTGCCTACCCTCGAAGGTCATCAAGGAACTCCGAGCGCGGCTCGGCGCTTGTCACCAGCAGGTGGTCCCGCGCCCTCGTACATGCGACGTACAAAAGCTGCCGCTCCGTGTCGTACACCTCTTGAAGGTCGCTGGTGTCACCGACGGCCTCGACGCGCTCCTGCGACGGGATCACCTCGTCATCGCAGGCCATGACCACGACGGCCCTGAACTCCAACCCCTTGGCGAGGTGCATGGTGCAGATCGAGACGTGTCCGTTCGCCGTCTCGACATGCTCGTCGAGGACCTTGAACGGCACTCCAGCCGCCTTTACGGCGGCCTTGGCTCGGTCGACCTGATCGTCGGATCGAACGAACACGCCGACCTCGTGCGGGAGGATGCCCCCCTTGCCCCGGTCCGTGAGCCAGGCCGCGACGCCAGCCACCTCCGCGTCGAACGACTTGAACGTCTCGATCGTCGGCGGCGGGCCGTTGAACACCGACACCGAGTCGTTCCGCTTCTCGTCGTTGCCGTCGACATCGCTGAAGCTCGGGCCCAGCAGGCGATCCGCCCGGCTTCGGATCTGGTGGGACGTCCGGTAGTTGACGCGGAGGGTTCGGGAGCGCCCACGAACGTCGACCCCGAGCGCCTTCCACGAGAACGGCTGCTGGAAGATCCGTTGCCCGAGATCGCCCGCAAAAAAGAGAGCGTTCGGGCGCGTCGCGCCCAGGGTGGCGAGGAAGCGAACGTGGGCGATCGACAGGTCCTGCGCCTCGTCGACGACGGTGAAGTCGAACGGGGCGTGCTTGGCCTTCGCGATGGCGGCCGTCACGGAGGCGAACATCCCGGCCTCGGTCACGAGCTTCCTGGCGGCAAGCTCCCCCCGGACCTGATCGAAGATCGACCAGAGAAGCTTCCGCTGGGCCTCGGGCAGCCGGGTCTTGCGGCCCAGGCGTGCGACGTCTCGGTACGACTCCCAGTCGCCGAGTTGCCAGGCATCGACGACGTGCTCCCACTCCGACACCAGGAAGGTGAATGAGAACTTGTGCCCGGGGACGTTCGCGGATGCGGCCCGGATCAGGTCGGGGATCACGTCACGGTCGGCGACGGTGACGGTTCCGACGTGCGCCTTGTGCAGCCGAAGACCGACTGCCGTGAGCGAGTGAACGTCGATCCTCTCGCCGAGCTTCGGCTCGGTGCCGAGGAGCCGCCGGAGCTTGCCCTGGAGGGCGTTGGCGAGGGTGTCGGAGTACGTCGTGAGCAGCACCCGAGCATCCGGGTTGCTTCGGGCGAGGAACGCCGCCCGATGCAGGGCGACGATGGTCTTCCCCGTACCGGCGGAGCCGGCCACCCGCGCGGGCCCCGCGTAGTCACGCTCGACCGTCTGCCGCTGGTCGGGGTGGAGGAAGACGGTCCACCGGTCCCACGGGTAGTCGAGAGCGCGGGCAAGTTCCTCCGCGTTCGCCATTACGCGGAACCGGCGTTGGGCGTCGGGGTGGTCGAACGGGCTGGCCGACTTCGCCACCGCCGCCGCAGCCCTGGGCTTCCCGCCCGTTGCGAGTTCGAGCAGTGCCTCGACTGCTTCGGCCGGCAGGTGGTCGGTCAGCGAGAGCAGCGATTCGTCGGTTGCCTCCCTCACGTCGAGGATCCACTCTGGCGGCACGCCGTAGCCGAGCAGGGTTTGCTCGGGCAGGTCGGCGAAGACTCGCCTTGGGGGCGCCTTCTTGGGCGGCGCGGCGACCTTCCGCTCGACGTAGACCGGGACGACGACCTCCTTGACGGTTTCCCGGACCTCGACGAGTTGCGCGGCCCCGGTGGTCGGGTGCGTCTCCAGCTTCCTGCGCTCGGCCCAGGCGTACGCCTTGTGATGGTGATCGACGTAGCAGAGCAGCAGGCTCGCATCCGTTCGATGGACGATGATACGCAGGTCCATGTTTGGGCTGACGGACCAGAAGTGCTTGTCCTTTGCGTGGTCGAGCTTGTGGTACCGCAGGCCCGGCGTAGCGGGATTCATCTGAAGGTCGAAGGCTGCCATCTTTGCAGCCTTCTGCTCATCCCCGGTCAGTCGGGTGAGGCTCTCCGTGAACGTGTCAGCTATGAGGAACTGCATCACTACACCTTGAAGACCTTCATCACCTCGTCGCCGAGGTGGTTGATCACCTTCACCGCGATGCGCCCGTGCGGCGGCCGTACGAACGGTCGCGAGGTGTCGCTGTTCAGGCTGGCCCACGCCTCGGCGTCGATCTCCGCCTTCAACGTCGTCTTGAGGGCCCCGTACGGGTCGTTCGCCCCGAGGAAGTAGGCGTGGCGCACGAAGAACGACTCCTCGTTGTAGTCGGTGTCGATGAACCAGCAGGCGATGCCGCCGGGCCCACTGCTCTCGATCTCTCCGGTCTGCGGCTTGAACACGTCGACGCCGTTGACCTTCACCCGGAGCGCGCCGCCCTTCTCCGTGATGAGGTCGATGTCGGGCTCCCCGAAGACCACGAACAGGTTGCCCTTGCCCGTGTTCTTGAGGTTCTCGGACATGTGCAGGTCGGCGTTCATGCGGGCCTTGAGCACCGGGAGCCGGCCGAGCTTGTTGAACTCCGTCGTGTGGGCCTCGTAGTTGAAGGCGCAAGCGACGAGCACATCGAAGCCGGCCTCCGCGGCCTCTCGGGCGGCGGCGACCAAATCGGTCCGCTGGACGGTGCCGAACTCGGGCCCGATGAAGATGGCGGCGCGCCGCTCGACGTCGGCCTCCAGATAGCGCCCCTCGGCACAGACCAGATCCCCTGGCCACCGGACGAGGCTCGTGAAGCCGATCTTGTCGGCCTTGTGCGCTTGCTGCACTCCGGCGACGCGCAGGTTCTCAAGGACCATGTCGGGGAACGAGAGCTTCGCCCCGTACTTCTCGGTCCGCTCGGCCACCCGGTCGATGAGGTCGCCGTTCTCGTCGACCGCCACCATCCGGTGGGGGCTCAGGCTCTCGACCGTGAACGGCCCGGCGACGCGGACCTTCTTCTTGTCCTCGTAGGGCTTGTCGTAGAGGTACTCGAACTCGGCCTTCGCGGCGATCGAGGCGTCGATCTCCTTCTGGCGACCAATGCGCGCCTGCCACCAGCCGGCATGGAGCTTCTTGGCGGGCTCGGGCCACGCGTTGTCGGCTTCGCGAGGAACCTCCCACTCCTGCCACTTCTTCTTGAGGGTGGCGTTCAGCTTCTCGCGGAGGGGCTCCAGGACGCCCTGCCACTTCTCCCAGAGCACGTCGATCTCGGTGTTGTTGGCGATCGACTTGAGGGTGATGTGGGGAACCCGCTCGTTGACGAACCCATGACGGATGTTGCCCTGGACCGGCTGCGAGCTTGGGGCGGTACGGGCGACTTCCGCCTCCTTGACCTGCCCTTCCTTCGAGTCGGCGAGCAGGTAGAACGGGTAGCGAGCCCCCATGACGCGGGCTCGTGCTAGGGCCAGGGCGACGCGGGACGTATCGATCGTGATCCACCGCCGGCCCCATTGCTCCGCGACGTGGGCTGCGGTGCCCGAACCGCACGTGGGATCGAGCACGAGGTCACCCGGATCCGTCACCATCAAGATGCAGCGCTCGACAACCTTGCCCGACGTCTGCACGACGTACACCTTGTCCATCGCGCTACCAGATTGCGTGTCGACCCAAAGGTCGGTGACTGGGAATACTGGAAAGTCGCCGTGAAATCGAACATAGTTCAGGCTGTTGCCCGCGAGTTCGATTCTCGATGCTGCTTGCAGCCTCTTCATCCCGAGTTCGTTCGTCTTCCAGCGAGACGACATCGATGGTCGCACGGTCGCGCCATGATGCGACACAGCGAACCAACTTGCCGCTCCCTCGCCTTTCGCGCGCCCCACAGATTGACTTGTCAGGGTTTGAAGCCGGAAGACCCTATTTGCCTGTCCAGATGCCACGGTCGTGCCGACTTCACTCGACCTCAGGCGCGTCCGCAGACCGTTCTCATGCTGGAGAAATGTGTAGGTCGCGTCGCCATCCTCCCCCAGACGGCGATCCAGGTAGCACTGACGGTACTTCAGGTGCTCGACATCCTTCGCGTACATCAAAATGAAGTCTGTGGTTCCCGGGAGGTGCTCGCTCGTCGCTCCACTGGTCTTCTTCACTGAAATCTGCGCGACGCAGTTTGCAGGCCCAAATACCTCATCGAGAACAACGCGCACTCGATGGACATTCTCGTCGCCGATCTGCACGAAGAGCGCGCCGGTAGTTGCGAGTAGGTCACGAGCCACCGTGAGGCGATCGCGCAGGTACGTCAGGTAGCTGTGTATGCCGTCTCGCCAAGTGTCGCGAAACGCCTTCACCTGCTCGGGTTCACGAGTGATGTGGCCCGCGTTGCCGTCCTTCACGTCGCGGCTGGTCGTCGACCACTGGAAGTTCGAGTTGAACTTGATGCCGTACGGGGGGTCGAAGTAGATGCACTGGACCTTCCCCCGAAGCCCTTCGCGCTCGGCTAGGCTCGCCATCACCTGGAGCGAGTCGCCCAGGATCATGCGGTTCGCCCAGTTCTGATCGTGCTGGTAAAACTCGGTCTTGTCGGCGTCCTTGGGGATGCCGTTGAAGTCCCCGAACAGGTCGGCCTGGTGCCCCGACTGCTGTGACCGCCCACCCTTCGTCTGCCGCAGAAGCTCCTCGATCAGACTCTTCGGGTGGACCTTCTCCTGGATGTAGAGGGGCGGCGCGTGGACAACGAGGTCGCTCCAGTCCTGCTCGTCCTTGCCTCGCCAGACGAGTTGCGGGTCGAGGTCCGGGTTGCGCGGGTAGCGAAGCTCCTTCGGCTTCAGGTCTTCACCCCGGAGCACCGGCTGGAACTCGGCCGTGGGGATGTTCTTCCGCTTGTCGCTCGGGTGCCGGATGGCTTCGACGGTCTTCGCGGTGCTCGGCGTGCTGGTCGTCTTCTTCGGAGGCATGGCTAGTTCTTCTCGGTCGACGGCGATGCGGTCGTGGTTGCGAGTAGGTCGGCGAACGCCTTCTCGACCTTCGCCTCGAAGTCGGCCTCGATGCGGTAGATCTCCGTGAACTCCGCGAAGGCCCACCGGCCGTGCGTCCCGAGGTGGTTCACGCCGGGCACCCAATACGTATCCATCGTCGCCTTTTTCTCTTTCGCGTCCTCGCGGCGGTAGCCCTTGATCTCGACGATCAGGTGGAGCGGGTCGTCGGGGCCGTGACCGTCGTCCACGAGGACGATGAAGTCCGGCAAGTACTTCCGGGCCACGGAGCCGAAGCGGTAGGGCACTTCGAGGCCGAGATTCTGGTTCTTGACGTAGGCCAACACCTTCGGGTGAGCCTCGGCGACGCGGCAGAACTCGCCTTCCCAATCGCTATCGAGGATCACCCAGTTGATGTGGCAGCGGTCGGCTCGCGGCTGCCACCGCAGCGTCTTCGACGTGTTGAAGCGGACCGTACTCGTCGATCCCGTCGAGTTGTACGGGTCGAGGAGCGCCTTTACCGGCTTGCTCCCGAGGAACGACGCGGTGATGGCCCGCGTGATCCGCTCGCAGGCGACGTCGGCAAGCTGCTCGTACATCAGCAGCGCCGGGTACGTCCCGCCCTTGCACACGAGGCAGGTGTCGAGCCACTCCTTGGTGATGCGCTTCAACTGCCCGAAGAGGTGGAGCTTCGGCTCTTCCCCTGGGTCGCGCCACTTCGTGTAGAGCAGCCGGTGCGTCAGGTGGAACACGAGCGTCGACGGGCGCATGTCGGCCAGGTGGTCCAGGCTCATGTCGGCTGTCTCGCCGATGATGCCGGCGTTCTGCGTGACCGACGGGCCGACGAGGTCGGGGGTTAGCTCCAGGATCGAGTCGTCGCTGAAGGTGGCGGTCAGCCGCTCCTCGGGTAGGTCGACGCGGTAGCCGTCGACGCGAGGGAAGTGGATCTCCAGCGCGTCTCGGTCGGGCCGCACGGCCTTGACGACGATGGTCTCTCGTGGCGGTTGCGGCGGGGCCGGGACCGGCTTGGCTGTGAAGTCGAAGGGGATGCCGAACACGTCGGCGTACTCGACGTTGAACAACCCCTCCTCGTTGAGGTCGTACGACTGCCGGCGGAGCGCGCGACCGATCACCTGCTCACAGAGGAGCTGCGTGCCGAAGGCCCGGATGCCGAGGACGTGCGTGACCGTGTTAGCGTCCCACCCCTCCGTGAGCATCGAGACGGACACGACGCAACGGATGCCGCCGCCGAGAGTGCCGGGCTTGCCGACGGTGTTCATCACCTCCCGGAGAAGCTCCTGGTCGGTGATGTCCTCGGCCCGGTGGGCATCCCCCGTCCGTTCGACCATCTCGCGCCGGAACCGCTCGATCTCGGTGGCCGCCATCTTGCGGAAGTTGTCGTCGAGGGCGTCCCCCGCTTCGAGCTGCTCGCTGTCGATGAGCAGCGTGTGGGGCCGGGGCAGGGGGTTGCCGTGCTCGTCGGTGTTCCTGAAGAGGGGCAGGCGCCCCGCTTCCGGCGTCTCGCTACCGTTGGCGTGTTTGCGGGTGAACCCGGACACGTAGTCGTAGACGAGCTTCGAGATCGCCGTGTTCTGGCAGACGATGATGAAGCACGGCGGCTCCTTGATGTCGCGCTCCGCCCAGAGCTTGAAGGTCTTCTCGTAGTGGCCGTAGAGCGCCGAGAGCGCCGTCTGGAGTCGAGCGGGGAGCTTGAGCGGGTCGAGGTCTTCGCCGCCCGCCCGCCCTTTCTTGGGCATGTCGGCGCGGATGTGCTCCCAAAGCGTTCGGAACATCGGCATCTCGCTGCCTGAGATGTTCTCGGCGACCGGCACGCGGGGGAGCTTCACGATCCCGCACTCGATCGCATCCATGAGGGAGAAGTCGCTCATGGTCCACGGGAACAGCGTGCCTTCGGCGTAGCCGGAGCCGCTCAAGAAGAACGGCGTCGCGGACAGGTCCAGGATGCGGCCGACCCCGAGCTTCCGGGTCACGGCTTCGAGGCCCGCGATCCACAGTCGCGCCGCCTCGTTGTTCTTCTCGGCTTCCTTCCGCTCGTCGCCCTTGAGGTCTTCGTCGTCGGGCTCTTCGGGCTTCTCACGGTAGCAGTGGTGCGCCTCGTCGTTGATGACGAGGATGTTCTTCATCCCCATGAGGTCGGGCATGACCCGCTGGATCATCTGCCCTTCGGTCTCCAGCGTGTCTAAGTCGTCCCCGACCCTTCCCTTGAGAAGGGCGCGGCCTCCGGCCGAAAGCTCGACCCGCTCCCTGAGCTTGAAGGCATGGAAGTTCGTGATGACGATCTTCGCCCGTTGCACGTCTTCGAGCATGTCGTTCGGGACAAGCTCGCGGGTGGAGTAGTAGTTGTCGGGGTCGTTCGGCTGGAGGACGCGCAGCCGGTCCTTGATCGTAAGGCCCGGCGTGCAGACGAGAAACCCACGGGTGAAGGTCTTGCTGCCCGGTCGACGTACCGCGTTCACCGTCTGCCAGGCGATGAGCATCGCCATCACGGTCGTCTTCCCGGCCCCCGTGGCGAGCTTCAGGGCGAGCCGCATCAAGCCCGGGTTGGCATCCCGGTTCGCCGCCTCCAGTAGCCCGAGCAGGGGCTTGCCGTGCTTGGAGTTCGGGGCGACCTCGGTCAGCCAGATGGCCGTCTCCACCGCCTCGACCTGGCAGAAGAACGGCCGGAGGCCGCTGTACTTGTGGCTTCGCCAGTGTTGAAGGAGGCGAGCGGTCTCGGGCGTAACCTGCCAGTGACTCGGGTTGGGGATCGATCGCCACGCTTCTACGTGACCGCGCACCTGGTTGATGATGCCGGTCGTGTCGTACTGCTGCTCCTTCGTCGACAGGCCCTTGCCCTCGTCGAAGACCATCTCCTCCTGAACCGCCGTCCGACGCTTCTTCGGCTTGGGGATCGGCGTGATGAACTCGGCCTTGCGCCGCGCCTCGATGATCTTCTGCGTTGGTTGCCCGGTCTTGTCGAGTTCCCAGTGGCGCCCCGGCCGCTCGTAGGGCGAGTTGAGGATCGGGTGCGAGAAGAACGGGTTCTCGTCGGCGGGGGGCGTGCTGAGCGGCATGGCGATCTGGAAGGCCCTGGAGCGTTGGGGCCGCGATCATACGGGGCCGCTCGCCCGTCCCCAAGGGCTTCGGCTGAACCAGGCTGAACTCCCACACGCCGCCGTGTACCCATCGTCATGGCGCACGTTCGCTTCGATTTTCGCCCCGACGACCACGGGCCCGTCCCCGACCTCCCCCCGCTCCTGACGGCCACGGCGCCCCCCGCCTGCGAGGTCTGCGGGGGCCCCGTTCCCACGAGCAAGCCTGCCCGATGCTGTTCCGCCCGCTGCCGAGCGGAAGCCTCTCGCCGTCGAAGGGCCAAGGCCGACCGCATCCGCCTGGACGCCGCTGAGGCCGCGCTCCTCGATGCCCTCCGCATGGTCGGGGAGCTGCGGGCCGAGTTGGCCCGGAGGGCAGCGTGATGCTCGACGACACCGGCACGTTCGAACTGCCCCCGCTTACCCCCGAGCTGGCCGAAGACGACGAGCGGCTCGGGGAGGCGGCGGATTACGTCATCCGGATCGACCCCACGGCGAGCAGGCGTGCCCACGAGATCGCCGAGCATCAGGCGTGGCTCCGTGACGCGGTGGACGCGGACGCCTACAGGCTCGTCTTGGAGATCGAGGCACGCCAGACGGAGAGGTGGGCAGATCTGCTACTTGTGGTCGCCGCGTGGGCGTTCGGGGAGGGGCGGCGGCATCCGATGGCGCCCGGTGATGGGGGTGGGTCGTGAAGGGGCGCGTGAAAGACGGAAGCGATTCCGCCTTTGAGGGCGGTGGGCCCGCCCGTGGGCGCCGTGGACAGAGGCGCGCTGCCGCCACGACCAAGCTCATCGACACGCCGATGGCCATCGCGTCCGACGGCACGCTCTTGATCAACCTCACGCACCTCGACTCGTCCGGGGACGTGCTCCGGGACGCGCGCCGGCTCATGCGAGACGGGCACCAGGTGTTCGTGGGCGTCGCGCTGGGGCCCGGGATGCGGCGGCTGGTCCTGCGGGAGGTCGATCAGGTGCTCGCCGATGTGGTCGGCAGGGCGGGCCCTCGCCTCAGCGGCCCCCGCCGTTGACCGCCCTACCGCGCTGGCCGTCTCACCCGCTGGGATGGCTTCCTGCGCTCGGGCTGCTCGACCTTCGCGGCGTACAGGGGTTCGTCGAGCACGGGCTGCCCGGCCACGGTGACGAGGTCGGCGACCGAGACGCCGTACTTCTGCGCGAGGAGGAACAACGTCCTGAGGGTCGGGTTGCCGCCGCCTCGTTCAAGCGCCGCGAGCAGTCGGAACGTAAGGGCTTCGGCTGCCGCCTCCTCCTGCGTGAGCCGGGCCCGCCACCTGGCCTTGCGGGCGTTCGAGCCCACCAGCTTGGCGAACCGCGTGAAATCCACCGAGGAACTTCACGCCAAGGCAGCCCCTCTAGACAGTCCAGTAAAAGGATGGTCTCGTGCGGCGCCGAAAACGAACACGAGGCCCGGTCGCTCGTGATGACCGGGGACGGAGGATGGCGATGAACGGCTCCTTGAAGGTCTTGGCGGTGCTCTCGGTCGTGGCGCTCATGTCGGGGTGCGCCGACAAGGCGCAGCCTTCGTTCGACGAGTGCGCCAAAGCGGAGTCGGGGAAGGACTGGGCGAAGGCCGTTCTGGCGTGTGAGGAGGCGGTGAAGCTTGGCCCGGAGTCGAAGGCAGGGAAGGCCGCCGCCGAGAAGCTGCCCGCCCTGAACGCCGAGGCGAAAGCGGCGGAAGCCAAGGCGAAGGCCGACGCGGAAGCCAAGGCGAAGGCCGACGCGGAGGCCCAAGCGGCAGGGGCGAAGGCGCGGGCCGAGAGGCAGGCGGCAGCAGCGGCAGCCCAAGAGGCCAACCTCGCCGCCTTGAAGAAGAAGATCCACACGTCGAGCCTTCCAGCCAACATGGACTTCGAGTCTGACAAGTGCGTTTCGGGGGGGAAACCTCCTCACGGATTGGAGTTCACGGGCGGCACCTACGCAGAAAACGGGCAGGTGGCACTGGCGCGAGGATGTGTCCCCGCCCACTACGGCACCGGCAGCACTGACAACAACTACTGCTGCCCGTAGTAGCCCGGCCCGAGTCCGCACTCATCGATCGAGGCGTGGGCATCGAAGCCGCCGCTCGGCAGGAGCCGCGAGATCGGCACGGGAGTCCGGCCGACGTTGCCCACTTTCGGCCGGAAATCATCGCCGATCCAAAAATGTGAAAATCGAGATCGGCCCCATGGCTTTCAACAAGGCCGGGGGTATCGGGGTTCTTGGGGTTCTCCCGAGCGATGCCCGCGCGCACCATCGATACGGCACGTCGCCGGGTCTGACCGGGCCGAAGAGGTTAATGGGTCGGTTCTTGGGGGTCGGCTCTAGTTCTCGGGCAACTTCCTGGTGATCTCGGTGATGACCGCGTCGGTCTTCTCGATCATCTCCTCCGGCGACGAGGCCTCGACCTCGATCCCGAGCGGCACGACGCTGAGCACCACCTGCCGACGGCACGTCATGTTCGTGTAGATCTGCCTGAGCCGATCGTAGTTGATGGGCTTCTCGACCACCGCCACCACTGCGGGCCTGACCTTCCTCGGCCTGCGAGGGCGGGTCTTGCGGCTCATCCTGGTCTCCCCATACATCGCAGCACTGGGTCGAGAAGGCGCATAGCCCTGACGAGTACGATCAGGCTGAGCATCGGACGGCTGCCCTCGTAGTCCGTCATGAGCGCGGCGGTTCGGGCCCACCAGACGGCTTCGTGCTGGTGCCCGAGCAGACGTTCGTGGGCGGCGATCGAGTACGCGGCCACCGCCTCCTGCACCTCGGAGACGCGGTGGTCATCGAAGCGCAGGCTGTACAGGTGCGTGAACCAGCGGCGCCCAAGCTGCGAGCCGACCGTGGGGCTCTCCTGGAGCCTCACGAGCGCGTGTGCCCACGGGACATCTCCCTCGTCATCGGCGGGATCGACGGCACTCAGGAGAAGCCCGTGCGCAGCGTCGGCTGCCGCCGGTGGGTCATCCTGCCACGGCAGCTCGTCGATCCTCGTGATGACCCCGAGATGGGCGGGCCGCGCGTGGGGACGCAGAAGCCGCGCCTGGCGGGCGTCGAGCAGGGGCAGCAGCACGCGCTCGACCTCGTCCCAGCTCTTGGGGACGAACATCGGGCGCCCTAGTCCTCGACGATCGCGGCCAGCGCCGCCTTGAGCCGCGCCGGTACCGTCTTCTCGACGCTCTCCAGGACGAGCTGCGAGATCGTCACGCCCTCGACGCGGGCGAGCAGACGGATCTGCCGCGCGAGCTTCTCCGGAACCGTCAGCGAGAGGATCGTCCGAGTGTCCGGGCGTGCGGCCGTCTCGGTCACGAGGGCCGCCTGCGGCTCGGGGGCCGGGGCCTCGGTGGGCTTCGTGTCCACGGTGGGGGCCGCGAGCACGGTGGGCGCCTCGGCCTTCGGGCCAACGTCGCCCGCGGGCTTCTGGGCGTCCGTTGCGGCCTTGCTGTTGGAGTTCTGGGGGGACTTCGCGGCGGTCGGGGCGGTGGGGCTCATGCGCCTACTACACCGCGAGGTGGGTCGGTTCAGCCGGGATCAGCATGGAAACGTGAGGCACGAGGCGCCCGACGACAAAAGAACGGGGGCGTTCATTTCGACGGGCCGGCGGGTGATCGCGCCGGTGTAGACCGATCGGTGAACCAGAAGCACGATCAGTGGCTGAAGCCGGGTGCGGCTCCGCGTACCATAGGAGTGAGCACCGCTAGAATTTCGACGAGCGCGGTAGAGGACGTGTCGCTCGACGACCCCTTGCCGTTCGACAAGGACGACGACAAGCCCGAGCCCGAGCACCCGACGAAGGTGTGGGTGCTTTGCGCGCCCGAGAACGTGCCGAAGTACGGGCTCGACTACGCGACCCCCGACGAGCTGGGCAGGCGGTTTGCGCAGTCCAAGGTCGCGAACGATCCTGCCCCGAACCCTGTGCCGCACGCAGCGGCCGAGAGGCCCGGTGCGGTCCGCCTGGAGTTCGCGACCCGAGAGGAGTTCGTCGCCTTCGTCGCCGAGCACGCGCAGGAGCAGGCGGAGCGCGTCTACATGACCGTCTCCGAGTACGCGAAGTACCGGGGCCTCGCGAAGCGGACCATCGAGAGCCGCATCCTCGAAGGGATGCCGCTCGAAGGGCGAAGCAAGCACCGACGCGTCCACGTCGAACACGCGGACGAGTGGTTCCGCGCTCAGCGCCCTGGTGCTGTGCCGCAGGCCAAGGCCAACGCTCTGCGTGCTGTCGCCGCTCTCCGGAGCAAGCCGTGAGGGGCAAGCGCGGTAGCGGACGCGGGTGGGCGATCCTGAAGAAGAAGAGGGACGGCCACTTCGTCTTGAAGTACCGCGTCGAGGTCCGCGCTGCTGACGGCGCCTTGGGCTCGAAGTGGAGGCAGCACCGCGTTCCGGTCGACTGCCAGACCCGTGCGGACGCCGAGGTGTACGCGGCGGTCTTCGTCGAGTCCGTCGCGACGGCCACCAAGGAAGCGGTGCCCGCGTCGGAGACCACGTCGGAGCCGCAGCCTCCGAGCGACCCCGTGCTCGCGGACTTCATCTCCCGGTGGCTCACCTACAGGAAGGGCCTCGTGACGGCGCGGCGCATCCGTCCTGCGACGCACAAGCAGGACAAGGGGAACTGGAAGACGCACATCGAGCCCGTGCTCGGCCAGGTGCCGATGTCGAGGCTTCTTGAGAACACGCCGATCCGCGAGTTCATCCGCGCCAAGGCCATCGAGAAGGCGAACTTCACCGTGCGCAACATCGCGAGCACGTTGAAGACCATGCTCGACGACATCGACGCCGAGGGCTGGTTCCAGTTCCCCAGGAACCCGATGCGGCACAAGAAGGTCGTCGAGCTGCTGCCGCCGCCGAGGACGAGGGCCGGCAAGAAGATCATCGTCCACATCGTCCGCGAGGACGTGGAGAAGCTCCTCCAGTCGAGGCGGGTCCAGGCGGAGCACAAGATCAGGTACGTGACGGCGTTGACCACCGGCCTTCGTGACGGGGAGCTGCGCGGCTTGCGGCTCAACAGCGTCCACCTGGAAGGCGCGGCCCCCGTGCTCAAGGTGCGGCTTGCGGTCGCGCTCGAAGGGTTCGATGGCCGCAACACCGAGCAGCAGTTGAAGACGGAGGACGCCGTGCGCGATCTACCCATGCAGCCGCTGGTTGCCGAAGCGCTCGCGTGGTGGATCAAGACCGGGTGGGTCCGGTGGGTCGGGCGGCGGCCGAAGCCCGAGGACTTCCTCTTCCCGAACGCCAAGGGGAAGCCGTGTCGACCGCGAAGCTCCGATCAGATCCGTGCCGACCTCACGCTCGCGGGGTGCTCCGCGACCTACGAGGGCCACAACATCACGATGCACGCGCTGCGGCGGACCTTCTCGACCCGGCTCGACGAGTTCCCCGAGGTCCACCGCGTGAAGCACGACCTCATGGGCCACTCGGGCAAGGGCGTCGATCAGATCCACTACACGGCCACGTCGCAGCAGACGAAGCGGCGGGCGATCGAGAGCATCCGCCTGGACGTGTCCGTGAGCGACATCACGAACGACGAGGCCGTGGGCACGACCTCGTGCGACGCGAAGGCGGCCGAGTGACCCGAGTTTGGTGCGAAGTTTGGTGCGGGCTCCTTCCCCGGCCGCACCAAACTCGGCCGAGGAGGGAGCCGTTTCGCCAATGATTCCGTGGAGGAGGAGAGGGGATTCGAACCCCTGGATGACTTGCGCCATCGGCGGTTTTCAAAGTGCCGCCGACGCTCGAGCGCACCGCTCTGAAGTCGCCCCCCGAACCCTGCGAGATCAGGCAGAAAACCCTGCCGGATCGCGCGCTTGGGACAGCCTCGTGGAGGTTCGGGGGCGCGACCGAAACACGACAGGACGGGACGCAAAATGACGGGGCACGACGGTGGCTGCGTGAATAGGGCGTGAATGGTTCACGTGGCGGTGGCTGCGGTCTTCACAGGCGAATTTGCTCGTGGAGCTCGTTGCCATCGGGGCAGCCGGCCGCTCGTCGACGGCATCCACGAAGGGGGAGGTCGGCCCCGTCCGAGAACCGCCGCCCACGTGACGGGTCCGATTGTCGCGACGTCGCGACTCTTCGCTCGGCTCCTCGGAGCGGGTCACGGGGTCAGCTACCTCGTCACCCGGCCCATCGCGGCCAGCACGATCGGCTCCGCGCCGTCGGTGAGCGCGACGAGGTCCGCGGCGGCCGTCGCCGCGCGCTCCGCGCGCTTCCACGCCGCGGCATGACCGAGCGTGCCCGGTCCGTGCCGCTCGGCGAGTTCGAGTGCCTGCGCGAGGTCGAGGCCGGTGGTGGCGATCTTCGCCAGCGTCACGGCGCCGGCCCCTTCGGCAACACGAGCCGCGAACACCGCACGCACGAGCCCGAGGAGATCTCGAACGGCTTCGAGGGGGAACGGGTCGTGCCGGATGGAGAGCACGCGATGAACGTCGTCGCGCGCCCGGCCGTCGTCCACGCCGATGCTCGTGCGCTCGGACGCGGAAGGTCACGGTGACGTACCGGCCGCCTTCCACGTGCGCCGACGGCGTGCGAGCTTGCCGGCGATGCGCACCGTGACCGCCCGCGACGACCTGCCCGAGTTCAAGCACACCGCGTGCTGGCAGCTCATCCCCGGCGTGGTGCTCGTCGCGAGCTGGAACGACGACGACGCGTTGGTCACGTACAACCTGCCGGTCGTCGACGCGACGCTCTTCCCGTTCGAGCTGGGTGCGGTGCGGCGGGAGCAGCGGCTCGCACTGACGTACGGCCAGGCGTAGCGGCGGCGGCCAGGGTGCCCTTCGCGACCAGCAGCCCCGCTCGGCCGGCCCGGAGAGGAGCTCAACCTCACCGACATGTGGCGGGCCACAGGTCGGACATGAGCTAGAAGCCGGCCGACTGGCCTGACCAGATCGGCACGCAGCGCTTCATCAGCACCCTGGCCGAAACCACAGGCGCCGACTGTGGTTTGCTGACCCGCTCCGCCGAGGCGCGCAACGGCGGTTCCCAGCCCACTGGCAGATCGGCGTCCGCTACTCGTCCCTCTCGACCCGCCCCGCCCCGAGCTGCTTCGTCCCGGCGTTCTCCACGGCCGCGGTGCTGTCGGCGTGGATCGGCCTCACGCCTTGGCCGCCTTCGGCGCCGGCATGTCCCAGGTTCGGAGCGCGAGCTGCGTCAGCATCTCCTGGCGCCGGTCGATGTCCTGCGACTTCCAGTCGTCGAACGACAGCAGCCCCCGCGTCACCTTGTCGACGGCGGTCTCCTTCCCGATGCTCACTTTCTCGGCCAGGGACTTGGTGAGCAGGAGAGCCGACTGCGCGTAGGCCTTCTTCTTCTCCTTGAACGTCCCGTTGCCGATCGAGCAGTTGATGCTCTTCTCGACGAGCGTCAGGTTGCCAAGGCAGTGGATGTAGTCGTGGAGCTCGTCGGCCTTGTCGAAGGTCTTGAGCACCGCCGCGGATGGGGTTTGCGGCAGGATGTGCTCGACCTCGATCTTCTTGTTGATGTAGGTGCCGAGGTCGATGTGCGCGCCCGTGCTGCCCCAGGCCCGCTCGTTGACGCCTTGGGTCAGGCGCGCCAGGACGTACCTCATCCGGTACTTCTGCAGCTTCGACTCTTCGAGCTCGCGGAATGCCAGAACGAAGCGCGTCGCGAGCTTCTCCTTCTCCGGCCCGATCCGCTTTGCGATGAAGATCTCGAGGCCATCGAGGTTCTTCACCGTCCGGATCTCGGAGGCCCACTGCGCGAAGAGGCGCTCGAACTCGCGGGTGTTCTCGCGCGTGATGACGTACGCGAAGAAGAGGTTCTCGACGTGCCGGCACAGCGCTTCGAAGGCGTCCCCCTTGAGGTGGCGACCCGCGAGTAAGAGGATAAGGTGCTGGCGCGCGGCGCCGCTCATGTACGAGATGTTGGTCAGGAAGCGGTTCGTCGTGCCGTCCGGCCCGCTACCGTCGAGGAAGTTGACGTAGGCCGTCGCCGCGCCGATGAGCCTGTCGACGAACTCGAGCGGCTTCGACCTGTAACCGCAGACCTTCTCGTTCTTCACGAACCACTCGTAGATCTCCTCCTCGCGAAGCCGCTCCACGCCGTGGTCGGCGAAGATGTAGTAGCGGAGGAACCGGAGCGGCTTCTCGCCCGCCTGGTAGAGCGTGTCGACCAGCTCCTTCCACTTCACTTTCAGCTTGTCGAAGGCGCTGGTGCTGGCATTCATGAACATCAGGTTCTTGAGCAGGTCCATCGAGTCGAGGCCGACGCCGCGATCGTTGATCGTCTCGAAGACCCGGAGCGCGTGCGCGATGCTGGCGGTCTTCACCCGGATAAGCTTCACGCGCATGGTGAAGAACGCGTAGAACCTCTTCACGCCGGCCGCGTCGCTCTCGAACTTCTCTTGCAGGAAGCCCCGGATCGTCCTGTAGGCGTTGAGGATGTTCTGCACGGAGCGCGTCTTGGCATCGATGGCGTCGACGTCAGCCCCCTCGCCAGCGATCGTCTCGAGGACGTTGCAGCTATCCTCGTACTGGAGCGACACGCGGTACCGGAAGACGTCCTCGCCGTCGGCGCCAACGGCCGACGCCGCGATGACGGTCTTGAGCGTGCCGGGCGCTGCCTTGGGCGCCACGCGCTGCAGGTGGTCACGGATCGCGCACAGGAGAATGTACGACGTCGTCATGCGCTGCTGGCCGTCGATGAGCTCGAACACGTTGTCCGGCCCGGGGCACACGACGATGCTGCCGAGGAAGTACTCCGACCCCTCGCTCTCGGAGGTGTACTCGTTGTGCACGTCTTCGAGGAGCTGCTGGACCTGCTCGTCTTCCCATACGTACTCGCGCTGGTAGCTCGGCACCGAGTAGAAGTCCTTGAAGAGGTCACCGACGGTCAGGTCCTGAGACTCGATCGTTTGAGAAGCCATCGTGTTCTCCTGCCAGATCTCTGGGCTGACGACGTCATCGACCACAGGCGCGCGCCGTTCGCTCATCGCGTGTCGACGCTCGCCATAGCCTGCACGGGCGCCCGCTGGAACAGCCGCTCCTGGCGCCAGTCAGGTAGCCGAAGTGCAGCTCGTTCGGCAGGGCGGGCCAGAGCCGCAGGACCCGGCGCCGGAGACCGGATCGCCGGGGAGCTCGGAGACGTCCCGGAGTGCTCGAGCGAGTGTCCAAGCCCTGCGCCTCGATCACCGAGCCGTGTGTCGCGAGTCCGGGATGCGGCCCGCGGCCGCTTCTCCTCGCGGAGCTTGGTCTCGCGACCGCGCGTCTCGCGCCGCACCGCTACACCCCCGCCAGCCTCTTCAACACTCCTGCCGCAACGAGCGCCTCGAACTGGCTGACGAGGCCGCGTGCGAACGTCGCGTCCTCCACCAGCGCGCCCGCCTCAATGTTCCTCTCCTGCGCGGCCTCCGTGAAATTAGCCGAGCCGACGTACGCGGTTCGGCCGTCGACGACGACGCATTTCGCGTGGAGCGCCGCCCGCTTCGCGCCGCGCTCATGGAGCTTGAGCGCGCGCGGATCGTAGTAGACCTCGGGCAGCCGCGTGCCCGGCCACTGCTCGTCGCGAAAGCGATCTGCGAACTCCTTCAGGAGCTGCGTCGAGGACGTCGTGTCCTTCCGCCGCCGTTCGACGTTCAGGAACATGCGCGCCTCGAGCTGCGGCTGCGTTGCCAGACGCTCGGCGAGAGCGCCGAACACGGAGTGCCCTTGGTGGACCGCGAAGCCCGCGATGAGCACGCTGCGGGTAGCACGCCCGAACAGCTCGCGGATCACCACGCTCGTATCGCGGCTGCTCATCCCCGCGACCTCCGGCCCCGACCACACCAGCGCGGCGGTGCTGCGCGCAGATTGGGACGCGTCGACCAGCTCGAGCGCGACGGCGATCTGCGCTGGCCCGAGCCCCCGTACGTCGAGCCCGGCGAGCTCGTCAGCGATCGCGGCTGCCGCCGCCAGCCCGGTGTACAGCCGAACGGAGAGCGGCGTGTAGGGCGGTCCGAGGCGCCCTGCCTCCAGCGCGGATGCGAGCGCGCGCCTCGCGTCGCGCGGGATCGTTGCGAGCGCCGACATCAGAGGTCCGCTTCGCCGAAGAACTCGGCGCCGAGATCCTCGACCGTCGGGATCACGAGGCTCCGGTCGAGCCAGTCGTTCCGACGCTCGCAGGACGGTTCGGCGATCAGCAGGCAGCCATGGCACGCGGCGCCGTGGAGGTACCGCTCGGCGATCGGGTCGTTCGGGCGGTGCTGCGCGCACACGGGATCGTTGGAGCAGAGGGTGCCCATCTCCAGCGCCGCGCGCAGATGCTCCTCGATGTTGCGGCCGATCTGAACGAGCCCGCCGAGCGTCCCCTCGGAGTCGGGTGTGCCGGTGTAGAGAAGAATTCCGAGGCCCGCCTCGGTGGGGTAGATGCGCTCGCGGATCGAGCTGGCAGAGTACCCGCACGCGAGCGACAGCGCCTGAATGAGCAGGTGCGACAGCGAGTGCAGCAGGATGTACCGCGGTCCGGGAAACTCCCCGTAGGCGCCCGAGTTGCGCGTCTTCCAGCGATCGAAGCCCTCGCGCAGGGCCCTGATGCGCCAGTCGACGGCGGGGCGCTCGAGCCACCTGGAGACGTCGTCCTGCCGGAACGTGACGAGCACCCCCTCGCCGCGGTTCTCTACGGCCGGCACCCAATTCGCGTCGCGAGCAAGCGGTGCGCGGCGAACGTCGAGGGCGAGCTCGCCGTCGATGTCGGGCATCGCCGACTCGAACCGCGTGAACCCGATCTGCGCGGTGACCTCGCGAAGACGATGAACGAGGACCACCCGGTCGACCTTCTTCATCGGCCCGTCCTGACTCGCTGGGCGAGGCAGTGGTGCCGCGAAGAACTCGCGCTCGGGGACGTCGTCGACGGCGCTCTCCGGCTGCGCGAGCAACGTCTCGATCTCCGCCTGCTTGATGCTCTTCTCTGCCGGCGTCGCGTTCGACTTGCGTCGCTGGATCTCGTGCAGCACCGCCTCATCGGAGAGGCCTTCGAGCGTCGAGGCGACGTTGGCGCGGCGGCGCTCCTTCTTGAGGTCCCCGAGATCCTCGACGTAGAGCAGGTGCTGGTCCCAGACTCGCTCGACGGCCTCGCGGAGGCGCTCGTCCGAGTCCGGGATGGAGATGACGCTGAGCACCTGCGCGAAGTAGGAGTTGCTCGCCGAGCGGAGCAGCAGCCGGTTCGGCAGGGCCTTGCCGGTCGTGCCTCCGCAGTCCTCGTTGGCGCCGGCGCCGAGCCAGGGGCGCTTTCCGCGACACGGGCCGAGGGGGGCGCCGCCCTCTCCGGTGGGGAGCGCCTGCACGAGCGATCGGCTCGCGCCGCACTCGCAGCGCACGAAGACGGCGGCGAGATCGCCGCTGGTCCCGCGCTCGTCGATCCAAAGCTTCCGGCGGCACGAGGATGTTCCCGTGTGCGTGAACCAGTGCCAGTCGAGGTCGGAGATGTGGCCGTTCGCGCACGCTTGCACGAAGCGCACGGGCACGACGGGGTGCCGCTTCCTGTCGGGGCCAATCCAGCACGAGCCGCCTACGAGGTCTCGCTCCGACACGAGGCGGCGGGAGCGGACGTTCTCGCCCCAGACCTCGTCCTTCTGCACGACGAACCAGCTCGGGAACCGCCACACCTGGATGCCGGTCTTGGGCGCGTCGGACGCGGCGGAGTCCACCGGCGGCGCGAATAGACGCACGTCGTCGCGGCCGAGGACGCGGCGCACCTTTGCCAGCAGGCGGTCCTCGCGGATCGCACGGAAGCCGCCCTCGTCGGGATCGCCCCACAGGTCGAGGCCGCCGATGAGCACCGAGTGCTGTGGCAGGTCGAGCATCGCGCCCGGCCCGAACGACGTCACGACCTGGCTCTGCCGGATCTGCCCGTGCGGGCGGGCCTTGGGTTTCGGCCTCACGACTCCTCCTCCTGCTCGAGCAACGCGCCGTCGAAGGTCTTCACCCAGAGGTTCACGCTCGGCTCGACGTCACGGAGGGAACGATGCGCGCGGAACTTCCGAGCGTCCGGCCCGAGCGTCTTCAGCTCGGGGTCGAGTGGGTCTCGCAAGAGGGGCGGCGCCTCGCCCACCTCGCGCTGGTACTGCAGCCCCGCTCCGTGTTCCTTCTGGCGTGTGCCGATCCGACTCCACGAGTCGAGGAGGTCGTCGATGCGTCCCTTCAGGTGCGCGGTCTCGCCCTCGATGGTCTTCGCGGCGAGGTCTCGGTCGTGCGCAGCGAAGCGCGTGGAGAGTGCGGCTGCTGCCTCGTTTGCAGCGGAGCGATGGACGCCGAGCTCGCGCGCGCTGGCCGGAGCCGTCAGCGCGCCGACGCCGTGCCGCACGAGGGCGACGGTGACGCCGGCCAGGCCGCGGTCCACCGCGCGGGGCGCGAACGGCGTGACGCTGGTCGCCTCGACGGATCGGTAGAAGCTCTCGTGGTACGCCTCGAACCGCTCGTAGTGGGAGCGGTCGCGCGGACGGTGGACGTTGAGCAGCGTGACCACGAGCCCCGGGCGCGCGTCGTCGCGGCCGACCCGGGAGGTCGCCTGGATGTACTCGGCCGTCGTCTTGGGCTGCCCGAGCACGACCATGAGGCCGAGGCGCGTGATGTCGAGACCGACGGAGATCATGTTCGTCGCGAGCGCGACATCGACGTGGTCGTCCTCGGTGTAGGGCATGGCGAGCCGACGCTTCGTGTCGGCCACCTTCGCGGTGCTCTCACGACTGGTGAGCTCGAGCACTTCGTAGGCGATCCTGCGCCCAGCGAAGGGACCGGCCTGCTGGCCGACGCGTCGCCGGCGGTCGAACCCGACGAGGCGCGAGCTGACCTCGTCCTCGACGATCCGTCGGCTGCCACCCAGCTCGCGCAGGCTGTTGAAGTAGCCGAGCAGCGTCATGTACGGGTCGGCGGGGTTGTCCGCGTTGCGACTCCCGCCTTCTTCCTCGTAGATGCGGGCGACGGCCGCCATCAGCGCGAGGTACGTCCGCAGCAGCACGACCTTGAGGCTGCGCCCCTGCGCGGCGATACCGAGGTAGAGGCGCGCGTGGCGGGCGCCTGCCTTCGGGTCTTCGAGCTCGATCGCCGGCACCGTCTTCGCAAAGAACGAGTCGCGAACGTCGGGTCCCGGCGGCGGGAAGATGTCGACGTCCCTCCTCGCGAAGAGCGCGTGGATCTGCTTTTCAGCGCGCCGAATCGTCGCCGTCGAGGCGATCACCTTCGGTCGCACGGTCTTGCCGGAGGTCGTGCGCGAGGTGAGCGCGTCGAGCGCGGTCTCATAGAGCCCCACCATCGTCCCCAGCGGCCCCGAGATGAGGTGCAGCTCATCCTGGATGATGAGGTCGGGCGGGAGCAGCGCGTGCTCGAGCGGCCGGCCGCGCGTCGGCTCGCACGGCCCGTAGAACCCCTCCGCGTCGTGACGCTCGACCTTGCCGAAGAGCGCTCCGGTCTCGCCGACCCACGGCAGGCTCGCGAACTTGTCGACCGTCGCGATGAGGAAGCAGGGCAACCTGCGGTAGATCGGCTCGTCGACCGCGACGACGGGGAGCAGCCGGTCACGCGAGAACTCGCAGCGCCGGTTCACGCACGACACGCGGAGGTCGGTCGGGTGGTCTTCGTTCAGGCGACCGTTCGCGACGAGCGTGAACGAGGCCGGCTTGAACTTGGTGCCGCACCAGGGGCAGTTCTCGAGCGGGATCGGGCTCGGCTTCTTCTCGTCGTTGCGGAACGCGATGGTCTTGGACCGCGCCGAGCTCTTGTCGCCATCTCCCTTCGCTCCCATCCGGTTCGGCGTCGCGGCCTGCCCGACCCACAGGCCGATCTCGAAGGGCCAGGTGCCGAGCGTCGCGACGTCGGCGGCGCGTTCGAGCTCGAGTGCGCAGATCAGCGTCGCTGCGCGTCCCAGCTGGTCGAGCGTCAGCAGGCGGAGCGTGTAGCGCATCAGCACGCTCATGCCCGCCGAGAGGACGCCCGGGTTCTCGAGACGTCGCAGCACGAGGGTGACCGCGGCGAGGCCGAGGTACGCCTCCGTCTTGCCGCCCCCGGTCGGGAAGAACAAGAGGTCCACCGTCTCACGGTCCGCGTGCTTCGGGTCCACGATCCCCGGGAGGTTCATCAGCACGAAGGCGAGCTGGAACGGCCGCCAGGTCGGGACGGCGCCGGGCTTGTCGTACGTGCGCGGGTCCCGCTGCCTCGCGGCCCGCGCCATCGCGCGGTTGGCGAGGCGGAAGGCCAACCGCGCACGGTCGTTCGTAGCCAGCAGCTCGATGCCGGCGGCGATGCGCCGACGCACGTTCTCCGCCCGCCGGAGTAGCTCGACGGCGACGTCCCTGCGAGTCGCGTGGTCGATGGGGGTGCCGCGTTGCTGCTCGATCCACGTCGCGTATGCGTCCACGAGCGCGCCGAGCGAGTCGCGCGCTGCGGCTGCGCTGTCGAGTTCCGCGAGCGCTTCCATGCCGAGCTCGACCTTGGCCGGAACCGCGCCAGGCACGACCCTCTCGACCTCGGCGCGGGGGGCCCACGTCGTCTCGACCTCGGCGCACACGCGGTCGTCCCGCACGTGCGCTGTCGTCGCCGCCCCATGCCCGACCGCGAACTCGAAGACGCCGCGGTACTGCAGGTCCGCGACCTGGTCGTCCCAGTCCTTGCCGTCGCGACCGCGGAGGTTCGGTCGCGCCACGAAGCCGACGAGATTCGACCGGGCGAGGATGGGGAGGGCCATCGCACCGAGCGACTGGGGTCGTGCGACCGGCTCGACGTGCAGACGCAGGGCGACCTGGAAGATGAACCCGGCGTCGCGTTGCACATCCGGTGTCGGGGTGCGCTTGTTGACGAGGAAGACGGACACGGCGCGCGTCCCGGCGGGCACGAGCTTCGACGCGCGGCTCGAGACCGGCCGACAGCTCACGACGAGCTCCAGTCCGTCCGAGCTCGGCACCGGGTAGGGCTTGCGGCCCGTCTTGACGCCGACCGGCACGTCCTCGCTCCGCGGCGTGCGCTGCCAGAGCTCTCGCCCGCGTGTCGACGCTGGCGCCGTGTCCTCCTCGTCGGGCGCAGCCTCGACGACGCGGTAGTCGCCCCAGGAGACGGTCACGACGATCTCATCAATGCCCTCGGGGACCAGCACGCTCGCCCCCATGGACGACGGGAGGTGGGCGCGCCGCGTCGACGCGCCGTCGGGCGTCGCGTCGTCGTCCGTGCCGGCGGCTCCCGCGACCCCTAGCTCCTCGTTCGCCGTCTCGTCGGTACGGTCCCTCTCCTCCGCCTCGAACGGCACCAAGAACCCCGTGAGGTACCAGCGCGAAGGAGGCGTATCGAGGACCTCGCTTTCGAGCGCGTGCCCGGGCGTAGGGCCGATCAGATCGAGCTCGACGACGGAGGCGAGCTCGGCGCGGACGTGGGCGGCGGTGCGGGGCATGGGACGCGCGAGTGTCGCTCCATCACGGCGAGGGCGCGCGGTCGACGGAGCGGACCCGGCTCGATGAGCGCAGCCGCGTGAATTGAGGGATGTCCGATCGCGAAGATGGAGGGGCAGCCGTCGGCGTTCTGGTTCCTCGCGATCGCACGCGGCGAGGTGATCCGTGTGCGCCGACAAGGCGCCGGATCGCGAAGATGGAGGGGTGGTCCGGGCCGGCGCCGGACCGTCGCGTCGACGACGCCAGCGGGCATGATCACGAAGAGGGAGGGAGAGGTCGGGGCGGCGCCGAAGGGCGGCGAGACCGCGACGCGGCGGGGATCGCGAGGATGGAGGGGCGCAGGCCGTCCGATCAGAAGTCGACGTCGTCGGCCGGCACGTCGAGGCTCCGGTCGATGGCGTCGCGGTATCGGTCGAGCTCGGTGGCGAGGCGCCGGGCGGCGCGCGCGAGGGCGCGGGCGCGGCGGAGTGTGGGCGGCGCAGCGCCGAAGGGCGGGTCGTCGTCGAGCGTCGGATGCTCGAGCGTGAGGGCGATGACGAGCGCGTGGGCGGCGGCGCCGACGAGGTCGACGACGACGATCTCGGGCGCGGCGTAGAGCCGCTGGGCGACGGATGGGCTCATCGCTTTCGGGCCGGGGGCTTGGGTTTCGGGGTGCCGGAGAAGACGTCGAGGTAGAGCTTCTCGTCGAGACGCGCGAGCTCTCGGTCGGCTGCGACGGTGAGCAGCTCGTCGGCGAGATTCATGAGGACGCGGTAGTTGCCGGCAGCGTGGTCGGCGAGCGTGCTCCGAAGCTCGGTGGGCAGGAGCGCGGGCGCGCCGGCGGCGGCGAGCAGGTGGTCGAGGCAGGCGAGCAGCTCGTCGCGGGCGGCGTAGTCGAGGACGAGGCGACGGCGGATTCGCGAGCCGAGCGGGAGCAGCTCGGCGGAGCGAAGGCGGTCGGGTAGACGGGCGTCGCCGGCGAAGACGACGCAGAGCAGCTGCTTGGTGTCGAGCTCCTTGCTGGCAAGGATGCGCAGCTCGTTGAAGACCGTGGTGAGGGTCTCCTGGGCCTCGTCGATGATGAGGACGGGACGACAGCGGGTGGAGCCGATGTGCTCGGTCCAGCGGCTGCGCAGCGCCTTGAAGCCGGCCCAGCGATTGTGGGCTGCGAGCGGCACGCCGAACAGGTCGGCGAGCTCGCGGTAGAAGTCCATGGTGCGACTCTGCGGGTGCTCGAGGGTGCCGACGAGGACGTCGGGCAATGCGCGGAGTCGGTCCGCGAGCAGGCGGAGCGCGACGCTCTTGCCGGTGCCGGGGTCGCCGGTGAGCAGGGCGAAGCCGCCGTCGGCGATGCCGAGCTCGACGCGGCGCAGGAAGGAGTCGACGGCGGGCGTGGTGTAGAGCGCCTCGAGCGGGACGTCGGGGCGGAACGGGTTGAATTTGAGGCCGTACAGGGACAGGAGCTTGCTCATCGATCCTCCGGAGTCGGTGTGTCGTGGTCGGTGTCGTCGTCGTGGCCGGCGTCGTCTTCGGGCTCGGGCGCGCGCTGCGGGATGAAGCCGGGCGGCAGGCCGGTGGCCGCGTACTCGGCCATGAGCGCGCGCAGATGCGGAGCGATGCCAGCGGGCTTGCGCGGCGGCCGCTCGGCGGGTGCGTCGACGTCGAGCGCGCGTCGGACTCCGTCGGCGCGCCGGGCCTTGTCGAGGGGCACGAGGGTGGCGAGGTGCGTGCCTTTGCGCTGGTCGACGAGGTCGACGGTCGAGAGATCCCAGCGTGCGACGCGCACGCGGACGTGGCGCAGCGCGCGGTACACCGAGGGCACCTCGAAGCGAATGCCCTCGACGGTGATGGTGCCGTCGCTCCGGCGCTGCGTGCGCGTGAGCTCGGAGCGGAAGACGCGGCGCAGGGCGTCGGAGCTCGGGCTCGGGCGGCCGACGGAGGGGCCGCGCAGGTAGCGGTCGAGCGGCGCCTCCCCGATCTCGCGGTGCTCCTTGTGCTGGTACTCGTGCTCGACCCAGGCTTGCGTGGCCGTGTTGAGCAGGTCGAGGGTGAGGGTCGGCTCGCCCTCGAGCATGGGCAACAGGCGTCCTTCGATCTGGGTCCAGAAGCACTCTTGTTTGCCATTCTGCTCGGGCGACGCGGGCAGCGTGGTGTGGTGGACGATCCCGAGCCGCTCGAGGCCCTCGAGGGTCTCGGCGGCGGTCATGGCGCCGCCGTTGTCGGTCAGCAGGGCGCGAGGCACCCCGCGCTTCTGGATCGCCTGCGAGAGACCGTGAATCAGAAACTCGGCGCACTCCTCGCCGAGGTACCACTGCAGGTGACAGCAGAGACGGGAGCGGTCGTCGAGGATGCCGAGCAGCTGCGGCTTCACGAGCTCGCCCGAGGGCGTGGCGATCGCGCGAGACCCCTCGTGGAAGTCGAGGTGCCACAGACCGTGGACGTGCTCGACCTCGTAGGAGCGCTTCTCGCGAGGGACGAAGTCGTCGTCGCGGCGCCGCGGCTTGCGCTTCACCCGGGTGAGCCCGAGATCCTGCAGGGTGCGCCGGACGGCCGCGTAGCCGGGCACCTTTCCGACGGCCGGGTCGGTGCGCGCGAGGGCCACGAGGTTGTCGTGGTGCAGCTGGTAGCTCCAGCGCGGGTGGTCGCGGTGCTGAGCGCGCATGGCCGCGACCAGGGCCTCGCCGACGCTCGGGTGCGTGCCGGCGTGCTTCGAGACCTTGCGCTCGAGGACGGTGATCGGGTCGGCCTCGCCGCGCGCGGCGTAGTACCAGCGCTCGATCGTCTTGAAGGCGAAGTGAAGCTTGTCGCCGCGCGACGGGTGCTGCCACGAGCGGGCGGCGAGCTCCTCGATCCGCGCGCGCAGCTCACCGTCGTCGGCTGGTGAGGCGAGCAGCGGACCGATGATCGAAAAGCGCAATCGTGCCCAGCGCACGCGCGTGGGCGTGTCGTCGTCGTGGGCCATAGGCCTCCTTGGGCGGCGCGAGGGAGGCGCCGCGACCGAAGAGACCCTACGCCCGCCGGCGAAACGCGGGTCAGGCCATCTTCTGCGGATCTCCGGAGGGCCCGGGGTCGTCGCCGACGCCCCTCACGAATCGAGATCCGTCGGGCACCGAGGTCGTCGTCAGCGGCGCGAGCTGTCGGAGCGCGACGCCGAGGCACGCCTTGGCGTCGCCCGCGAGGCGCGCGAGCAGCGACGCCGGGAGGTCGGCCGTGGCGACCGCGGGCACGAGCCGCGACGCGAGCGCGACGAACACGGCGGTCGCCGTGAACGGGCCGCGCCACCAGGCGAGCCACCGACCGACCGTGCGCGCCGGCACGCCCGTGGCGCGGCGGACCGCTTTCGGCGACCACGCGCCGAGCGCCAGCGCGACGGTGCACGCGGCGAGCACGACCGCCCCGGCGTACACGCGGCGCCCAAGAAAGCGCACCGAGGGCGGCGTCGCCCGCCGCCGGCACCCACGCCGGTCGCAGCAGAGGCTGAAGCGCCGGCGGCAGGTCTCCACGGCCGCGCCGATCGTGCCACCGCACGGCTTGCGGTCGTAATCGCTGCGGTGCAGCCGCCCGCAGCCGCAGCGAAGGCAACCGCCGGCGGCGACCGCGCCGGCGATCGCGGCGTCGATCCGCGTGAGCCCCTCGAAAAACTCGATCCCGAGCACGACCTCGTCGAACATGTCCACCTCCGGTCCAGACACCCGGAGGCGAGCCCCCTCGGACGAACTTCGACAAGTTTTCCGAGGGGGCTTGTTTGCGTGGCCCTCTCGGAACGGGATCAGGATGGCGGCGGCGACCCTCGCGTCACGCGGCTGCGCTCATCGATCGCTTGGCTCGCCGATCCCCACGGACTATGCTTCGTCGCACGATGTCGATCGGCGCGTACACCGCGGAGCGAGCCGCCGCCCTGTCGGGCGTGCCCAAGTCGACCCTTCATTGGTGGGCTCGTAACGACATCCTCGTCCCCAGCGTCTCACCGACCAAGGTGAGGCTCTGGTCGCACTCCGATCTCCTCGCCCTCCGCGTGATCTACTGGCTCCGGCAGAAGAAGACCGCCGAGACCGGCGTCGAGGTCCCCTCGAGCAGCATGCCCGCCGTTCGACGCGCGCTCCGCGAGCTGCAGAGCCTCTCCATCCCCCTCTGGCGAGACGATCGCCCTTCGGTCCTCGTCGACACGAAGGGGCAGATCCATATCGACGCGAAGGCCGGCGTGGAGACGCTGACCGGGCAGCTCGTCGCGCCCGAGACGCTCGACCTCATCGCCCCGTTCACGACCATCGAGGGCAGCACGGGGCCCGACCTGCTCCGCCCGCGGCCGCTCTTGCGGATCGTGCCCGGCAAGCTCGGCGGCTCGCCGCACGTGGACCACACGCGGCTCGAGACCCTGGCTCTTGCCTCCCTCCGCGCGGACGGGCTGACGGCGGCTGCGATTCGCGAGCTCTACCCCTACCTCGAGGAGCAGCAGATCATCGAAGCGCTCGACCTCGAGGAGCAGCTCGCCCGCAACCTTACCATCGCGGCGGCGGCCTGATTGGAACGGCGCCTCTTCGCGCTCGATCACAACTTCCCCGAGCCCATCGTGCTCGCGATCGCCAAGGCGATCCCGGCCGCCGAGCTCGTGCCCGTGCGGGCGATCGGCCCTGAGCTAGCCGAGCTCGAGGACTGGGAGCTCCTGGCCAGGCTGCACCGGGACGAGCGCACGTGGGACGGGCTCATCACCAATGACGTGGCGATGCTCTCGCAGCCGAAGGAGATGACCGCGCTGAGCCAGACCCGCCTGACGCTCGTCGTCGCCCGTGGCGAGGGGAGCAACCCGATCCGCGCGGCCGGGGTGCTGCTCTGCCATCTCAATCACATCTGCCGCCACACGACGCATGAGCGCGCGCAGATCTGGGACCTGCGCGTGAAGCAGAAGAACGCCGAGGAGCCGCGCGCCTTCCTCGAGAGGATCGCCGAGAAAACCGGCACGACGCCCGAGGAGCTGGTCCGCGTGAATCGGCTCGACGCGAAGCTCCTCGGCGAACGGCGACACAGCTAGGCGGGCCCGCGGACGCCGCATCATCCCCTCGGCGACAGGTCCAACGTCATGCGGCGCAGCGCCGCGTCGGCCTCGATGCGGGCGTCACCCTGCGCCCCGTCGTCCTTGGCGAGACGGCTCGCCGCCTTGCCGAGCAGGACGCCGTGCCAGCGGTCACGCGCGACGAGCTGGTGGAACATGCGCTCGTCATAGGTCCGCGGGACGAGGCAGTAGAGGATGTCGAGCGGCTCGCGCAAGCGCCGGCCGACGCGGTCGGCGCGTCCCTCGCGCTGCTCCATCTTCGCGGGGTTCCACTCGAGGTCGTAGTGGACGATGCGCCGCGTGTACGTGTGCAGGTCGATCCCCTCGGCGCCCACGTTGCTGGCGACGAGCACCCATGGCGGGGTGAGCCGACGGAATGCGGTGGACACCCGGTCCCGCTCCGTCCGCGCCTCGTCCCCGGTGTAGCGCGCGACCCAGCCGTGGTTCGGCCGCGGAGGCAGGACGAAGACCGATTCGAGCGCGTCTCTGGCCTGGCGGAGAGAGCCGCGGCGGTCCTCGTCTGCCTCGCCCGCGGTGCGCGCCTCGTCGGCTGCCGCGATGCTGCGGCGCAGGTCGGCCAGCAGCCTTCGCAGGTAGCCGTCGTGCGCGCCCGCGAGCGCGGTGGCGACCTCGTCCTCCGCGAGAGCGCGAAGATCGTCTGCGGCCTTCCGCACGGCGCGCTGCACCGCTACCGCGGCGCCAGCGGCGGTCGCGGCAAGGTCGTCCGCCTCCTCAAGAAACCGTTTGCGGCCCGTTGCCCGGCAGCGTCCCCAGTCACGACGACGGCGGCGCACCACCTCGACCGCCTTGTCAAAGGCTTGCCCGAGACGCTCTTTGAGGACGTCGGCGTGCCCGCGAACCCAGGAGGTGAAGACGATCGTCTTCAGCGGGACGCCGATCTCGAACGCCCGCTCGAGGTCGTTCGCCCACGCCGCGGCGGCCCACGCCGTCAGGGCTTCAAGGCGCGGCGATGGCGCATCGGAGGTTCCGCGAGCCACGAAGCGCCGCAGCTCGGTCGCAACGAAGGTGCGCTCGTCCAGGTCCCCGCGCGACGCGAGCCGTAGCCGCAGCCGGAGGTAAGCGATCTCGAAGTCCTCCTCCGACTGTGAGCGCTCCGTCGGCTCGAGGGATCCCAGCAGAGTGGCAACCCCGCCCTCGTCGAGCCGGTCGATCGAGCGCTCGAGCGAGATGACGCGCCCGCTCGGCGCGAGCACGCTGTAGCTGCGGGGGCTCTTCGGCTGACGCGAGCGCGATGCGATGCGGCGGAGCAGCTCAGAGGCACCCTCGCGTTGCCGGGCGGACGGTCCCGGCTCGTCGGTCGAGTGGAACCGGGCGTCGACGGCGTTGATGAATTCGCGAACGGCGGGCTGCGCGAACGGGTTCGTACCGTGTCGCAGGATGCGCGAGCTCAGCGAGCTCCACTCGCGCGGCTCGAGCTGGAACGGGGTCGCCGAGAGGAGCAGCTTCCTCGTGCAGCGCCCGTGCCGCTCGACCTCCTCCAGCGCCTTTCGTGCCCTCGGATGGTGCGCCTCGTCGACGATGATGACGTCCCACTTCGCACGGAGCAGCGCGGCCACGCCGCGTCCCTTCGTCAGGAGCAGGTTGTGGCTCACCAGATACGTGCCCGATGTCGCGTGAAACCGGCCGTACCGACGCGAGGTCTTCACGTGGTCTGACCTTCGAATCGGAACGACGAACGACAACGTCTTGAGCGCCCAGGGTGCGAAGCATCGCGTCCGCGCCCAGCGGTCGAGCACCTTGCGGAGCTCGCCCCCCGCGGCGAGCTCGTCTTCCCACTTGCTGACCAGATTCGGCGGGCAGATGATGAGCACCCGCCCGCGGTGCCGCTTCCGCCTCATGGACTCGAGCAGGCGCGCTGCCGTGGCGAGCGCCTCCCACGTCTTGCCCATCCCGACGCCGTCGCAGAAGAGCACGCCGTCCTGATCGCCTTCGGAGAGGAACTTCCCGCTCCGAAGTCGCACGCAGGCCCAGCCTGCGGCCGCATTCTGGTGCGACTTGCCCGTGTCGAGGCCTCGGCTCATCGCGGGCCTCCAATCGTCGAGCGCACCCATTGCTCGATCGCGCCGACGAGGTGCGCGTCGCTCGCCGGCGCTCGCGCGAGGCTCGCGAGGAGCGCCTCCCCGAGTTGCGCTCGGTACGCGCGGCGCCCCCTCGACCGCTCGATGGCGCGCTTCAGGACGGCCAGGTGGACCGCGATCTTGTCGATCGCTCCCTGGTGCTCGGCCGCGTCGAGCCTGCGCCGGAGTTCCTCTTCTTCCTCCCGCTGCGCGTCGGGCTCGTCGTCACCGTCATCATCCGCGGCCTCGCGGGCGGCCGGCCCCGCGACGACCACGCGCCCGAGCAGGTCATCGGTCCAGCTCGCCAGCACATCGTCCACCGTCGACATGGCGTCGTCGCCCGGGACGTGAGGCGCGTTCACGACGAACGGGACATCGCCGCCGCCCGTGATCTCGAACGCGGTGAACATCCGCGCCTCGGGCATCGGGCCGGGGACGTCGAGCGTCGCGGTGAGACCTCGAACCTTGGGCTGGTACTTCTTGCCGTGGAGTCGGATGTCGAGCCCGGCGGCCGGTGAGACGAGGTGCATCGTTAGACGCCAACCATCGCGGCGCGGACTGGCTTCGGCCGCGAGCACGGAGCCTTGCGCCTCGACATCACCGTCATGCTGTCGAGGTCGAAGCTCGGCTGGCGTCGTCCCGAACCACCGGCCGAGATCGGCGACGAACGCGTTTGCGTCCGCGGTACTGAGCGGCATCTTGACGAGGATCTCAACGTTGCCGCCCCCACCAACCCGCCGGCAGAGCGCCTTGCTCGTCAGGTTGGCGCTCCCCATCCAGAGGTGCGGACGAGCGCTGCGCACGAGGTAGCCCTTGGCGTGCAGCGTCCGCGGGCGCGCCGGATCGTCACCGTCGTCGGCGTCGGCCTCGCTCAGTTTGTCCGGGCGGAAGCCGCGCTGCGCGACGCCTTTGATGGCGAGTCGCGCGTCCGTGTGAACGGTCACGCGCGACCGCTCGACGCGCTTCCACAGCCCCTCGAGGCCCCCCGTGGCGTAAGCCGGGGAGATGATGTCGATTCGCGCGCCGCGCGGCGCCTTGCTGAGCCGGTCGACGAATGGCCCGGCAAGCGACGTCCACACGCGTTCGCTCTCGTGTGGCCCGGGCAGGCCGGCGAGCGCGCGGGCGACGGCACGCTTGGCGGCAGGGTCGAGCGTGACGGCCGCGTTGGACTGCAGCGCGCTGAAGAACGCCACCACGCCAGCGACCACGTCCTCGTCATCGCTGTGCGCCCAGAGCTCGAGGTTCCCGCCGAGTCCCCCGCTGGTGAGGTTCGCGGAGCCGAAGCAGACACGCGCCCGCGGGCCGGCTCGGAGCAGAAGGAGCTTGGGGTGGAAGACACCGCCCCGAACGCGAACGGGGTGCACGTTCGCTTCCGGAGACGCGCCGCGCCCACCACGGCCGAGCTCCTTCTCGAGCTCGCGGGCGTCCGCCAGCACGACGGTGCGGAACTGGCGCCCCCGCCGCGAAAGAGCGTGGAGCACGCGCGTATCGAGGAGGTGCAGGTCGACGCCGTAGGTGCAAAAGACAGCCCACCGCGGGGCACCTCCAGCGCTCGACCGGACGAAGTCGTCGATCGGGTCGAGCCAGCGCCTCCAGTCGACGCCGCGGCTCACGATGAGCCTCCGGCAACGCCGAGGTCGACGGCGAGCTGCCCCAGGGCCGCGAGTCGATAGGGATGAAAACCGACGCCCGTCTCGAGGTTCTTCGTCCCCGCGGCCGGCAGCCTCTCGATGCGCGCCCCGTTGAGCTCGATCCAGGCATCTCCGCCCTTCGCGTCGGCGTGGTGTCGGAGGAGCTCGCGCACGAACTCCCTCACGTCCTCGGTCGCGAGCTTCGCGAGCTCGAACGGTCTCGGATCGAGGGCGAGCTGTCCGAGGTCGACCGTCCGTAGAGCGGCCTCCAGGCGAAGCGCTCCGCGCAGCGCGCCCATCGCGAGAGACGCTCGCTCATCGAGCTCCGACGGAGCGGTCTCGAGCTCCTCGAACGACAGCCGCGCGCGCGCCTTGCGGGCCTTCTCGAGCGCGTTCACGAGGGGCCCGATGGACTTGTCCACGCGCGTGAGCGTCGCCGAGAACGCGTGCTTGAGGCCCGTCGAGACCCACTCCCAGACTTGGGCGCAGTGAAGCACCCACGCGGGGTCATCGCTGGGGGCGCCGCCGGGCAGCTTGGCCGCAGTCGCGAGCGCCACGCCCGGGCTCAGTCCCGCGAGGTCACGCACCCGCCGTCCCAACGTCTCGAGCGTGTGGGCACGTCGCGCCATGCTTTCGCTCGCGTTGCCGCGCCGGTCGAAGCCCAGGCGCTTCCGGAGCAGGGCAGCCTCTCGGCCCGGCACTTCACTCAAGCACGGCCGCGCCGTCCCCGTGTACATGCGGGCGACCGCCAAGCCGTCGTCCGTCAGCTCGGCCGGCGCGCGCCGGTCGAATAGGCCGAGCGCGCGGAGCAGCGGTCGGTACTGGCTGAAGGCCGTCGTGCTGTAGAGCAGCTCGGGCCGGGCGGGGCGCCCGGTCTTCAACGCGCTCGCAATCCGAGATCGCCCGACCACGGCCGGGCACTCGTCGCCGCGTTCGTGCCGCTCGGCCTCCGCGAGCGCGAGCTTCCCTTCCGCCCGCCGCAGCGCCGCGATGCGGTCCTTCTCCTTGCGCGCGCGCTGCGCCGCCCAGCAGAAGAACGACAGGTAGCGCGCCCGGCGCGTCAGCACGGAGATCTCCGGCAACAGGAGGTCCGCGAAGAAGTCGGCCTGCGCCGCCAGGCCCAGGGCGTCGACGGCGATCTCGCGCGACGGATCTGCTTGCACCCACGCGAACGTGCCCATGCTCCCCCCTCTACCCGAACAGCCCGCCTTGCCCCGTCGGCGGCGTTCGGGTCTTCGCCTTCTTCGTGGCGGTCGCCGCGCGCTCCTCCGTCGGCTGTCGCCTCTTCTTGGCGGCCTGCACGAGCTTCACCTCCGCCCCCGCGAGCCGCTCCTCCTCGGCCCGCTCCGCGTTCAGCGCGAGCAGCCGCGCGAGCACCTCGTCGCGCACCTCGTCCAGCCAGCGCCAGCGCCAGGGCTTCTTGCGCTTCTTCGCGCGCCCGTCGTCGTCCTCAGCCTCGTCCTCGTAGTCGAGGAGGAACTCGCAACGCGGGATGACGTCGGTCCAGCCGTAGGCGTCGAGGACGGCGCGGTCCATCGCGTCGTGCAGCTCGCGCAGGCGCAGGATGCCGACGTCGTGCTCGTCCGGGTCGTGGAAGCGGTTGTACGTCGCCGTCAGGCCCTGGTCGTTCTGGACCATGAGCGCTGCGCGGAACTCGTAGTAGACGCGACCGGCATCCTCAAGGGTGGCGTTCGGTTCCCAGTTCGTAGGGAACGGGAACGTTTCGAAGCAATCCGATGGCGTGTAGCGAGGATCGTCTTTGAAGCTGGAACCGCGAAACCGGACCCACGCCTCGTGAACGCGAGACTGGAGGAGCGCGAGCGCCGCGTCCTGAGGCAGCGCAATTACGACGACGGTGTGTCCGAAAACCACGTTCGACGGCTGGAAGGCAAATGCAAGGTGCGTGCTCACCTGCGACGTCGCAAGCACTCGCGGGACTCTGGCAACGGCATCAAACAGCGCGTGGGAGTATTGCCCCCATCGCCACCAGTGCGCCTTGCGCCGCTTCGCGTCGCCCTCGTCGCCCAGCTTGTCGCGCGTGGGCTTCACTCGCGTTTCCAAAAGCGCCATGAGGTCAGGCCATCGTCGAGCCTCTTGCTCGGTCATGTCAGCGAAGTTGATCACGTGGCCACGAAGCGCCTGCTGCGGATCGGTGTTGATCTGCTCGCCGCCTTGGAATGGAAACACCCGTTCCGCGTTTCGAGGGTCGCGACGGACCACTTCCCGAAGGTCCTCGATGGAATTCGCGCCGGGATTACCGTCCTCGAAAATGAACCCGGCACCCAGAATGTAGCTGCCGACGAACGCCCTCCCTGCGTTCGCGTGAAGGTGCGGGGGATCGTTGTCGCACCCAGTACCGAGTAGGTACGCAGAGACTCTGTCGACCTCCTTTCCGTTGAGGTGGCAGGGCGTCGCTGCGACCCCGCGGCGCAGATGAACCACGCTGACGATCACAGCCGCGACACCTGGCCATCTCACGCGCTTGCACGCGTCGTAGATGTGGCCGCCGTTGGTGCAGATCCACCCGAGGCCCGTGCACCGAGTATCGCCCTGGGCCACCGTGTTTGTTGCAATGAGCCCTGCCGTGCCTCCCGGTCTCAGCAGGTCGAACGCTCGCCGAAGGAAGTAGGCCGCCAGGTCGCTGCTGCCGTGTGCTCCTGGAAAGACCTCGCAGAGGAAGTAGACGTACTCCTTGCCTTGGCCTGCGAAAATCAGGTTCTTGTGGGCGAACGGAGGGTTCCCGACGAAGGCATGAAAGCCGCCGCGCTTCTCGTCGCTCATTGCAGCCCCTCCCACCAGAGGTGGACGCGCGTTCGCTCCTCCTCAGTGAGGCCGAACGCAGTCGCGACGCGTGCGTCAAGGTCGGCCTGCTCCGCGACGTCGAGCCCCGCGTTGCGCTCCGACCACGCCCGCCCGAGCGCTGCGAGGTCCTTCACGAGCGCAGTGTTCGGCGGCGCCGGCGTCGCGCGCAGGTGGCCGATCTTCATCTGCGGCATGCCCTGCCGCGCATCGCGGTGGCGCATGTAGTGGAGCCAGCGGATCGGCGTCGCGTTCAGGTACGCGACCAGGAAGGCTGCCGGGTGCTCGTCGTCCTCGAAGCCGGCCAGGATCGAGTTGCGGAAGCCCACGCCGTCCGAGAGCGCGGCCATCGGCACGCGCGCGGTCTGGCGAATGAGCACACGCACGGCCTCCCACTCGGCCGGTTCGCGCAGGCGATCGCGGAACCACGCCGGATCCGCGTAGTTCGACGGCAGCTTCCGGCGGAAAGGCTCGAGGTCACTCCCCACGCGGAGCGCGACCGAGTGGACCGCGTCGGGAGCCGCGGCCAGGTGATGGGTGTCCGGCCCGGAGCTCTGCAGGCCGCGCTCGCCGAAGAGGTGCGGCGGAAGCGCAGGCCGGTCCATCTTCGCGAGGAGGCGGCGCGCGCCCTCGTCGAGGTCGGGGCGCTCGACGGGCCACGGCTCCGCCTCGCTCATCGTGCGATCGTTGGCGAGGCGCGTCGACCGGAGCACCATGCTCGGCTGGAACACGCCGAGGAAGCCGTCCTCGCCGAGGTCGGGCAGGTCGTCGTCGCAGGTGCACCGCTTGTCGTGCGCCAGCCGCGTCGGGGCATAGCCGTTCTGCTCGGACATCGAGCTCGGCAGGATGATCCCCATGCGACCGCCGGGTACGAGCAGCTCGGCGCAGCGCTCGACGAACATGCCCTGAAGGTTCCTGAAGCCTGCGAAGCTCTCATACCGGTCGAGGAAGTAGCGCCGCAGCGGCTCGGCCATCGGCTGCGCCGCCTTGCCCGCGTAGGAGACCCAGGGAGGGTTGCCGACCAGGGCCGAGAAGCCGCGCACTACGGCCCTCCCGTGGGCGCCGCCGCGCCGCCATCGAACACCTCGGGGAACTCGATCTCCCAGTGGAACGGCGTGACGCGGTCGGCCTCCGGCGTCGCGGGCAGGTCGGCAAGGCCGCGCGTCTCGACGTGCGCTCGGTAGTCCTTGAGCCTCGCCTCGCGGTCCTTGGGCGTCTTGCCGCTGAAGAAGGCCTCGATGACGAGGTCGCCGACCCGACGCACCGTCTCGAGCGACTCGTCGGCTTCCCGAAGCAGCCGCCGCTTCTCGCCGGTGTCGTCGGAGTCGCCGAGCGCGTGGATGGCGGCCCGGAGGACCCGCGCGCGGTCGATCGCGGCGTCGAGCTGCTTGCGGATGAGCGGCACCTGGCCCTTCGGCGCCCAGTGGAAGCTCGCGATCTGCTCGCGCGAGAGGCCGACGAGCGAGTCCCCCTGCCGGAGCGAGTGGTCAAGGAACGTGAACGGGTGGTCCTTCGCCAGCGTGACGAGCCACAGCGAGAGCTTCGCGAGGTCGACCGCGAACGGGTTCTTGTCGACGCCGTAGAGGCAGCGCTGCGCCACGAGGCGGCGCGCGTGGAGCACGGGGTCCTCGTCCGGCGGAAGCGCCGGCATCCCGTGCCGCTGCCACGCCTCGACGAGGTGGTCCCCGAGCCAGCGACATGCGGCCACGAGAAACGCCCCGGAGCCCATCGCCGGATCGCAGACCTTGAGGCCCAGGAGCTGCTCGGCCTTCGGCGACGGACCGAGGTCCGCGACGATCGGCCGCAGCGTCTTCTCGACGATGGGCTCGGTGAGGGCGCGCGGCGTGTAGTGCGAGCCCGACCGGCGCCGTTCCTCCGTCGGCTGAAGGATCATCGTCCCCGGCGGGAGCACCTCGGGCGTGCGCGGCGAGACGTTGCTGCCGAGGGCGTGCTTCAGCTCCTCGGGCGTCTTCGCCTGCTTGATGGCGTCCTGCGCCTTCCCCGTCGGCTTGCAGCCCGCCTCGTCGGCGAGGGCCTTGAGCCGGTCCGCCCCCGAGCGTGCGAGGAGCGAGGTCGCGCCGAGGGTAACGTGGTGCGGCCTCACCGCGATCGACGGCTCCAACACCGTCTCGATCGTGAAGCCCATCATCGCCTCGTAGACGCTGCCGATCTGCTCGACGTCGAGCGCGCGGTAGGAGAGGCGCTCGCCGCCGAGCAGCAGCAGGTTCTCGAGGACGCGGAACACGACGCCGTCGGCCACCTTCGGCGGGTCGAGCGGCTCGCCCACGACGCGCGTCGTGCGCCACGGCCGCCCTTCGAGGAACGGGTGGGCGTCCGGATCGAACAAGCGGCCATAGTGCGGGGAGAGCCGCAGCTTGCCGTGGGCTCCGCCGTCGTGGATGAGGCGGAAGAGCGACAGCAGCCGTGACCAGGCGCCGAAGCGCCGGTCCATGTCGTCCGGGTAGCGCGCGGCGTCGTCCCGCAGCTTCTCGAACAGCGCGGTCACCGCGTAGTGCCGGACGTACACCGGGTCGGTCGAGAGCAGCGAGCGGTCCTCCGCGTAGAGCACGAAGACGAGGCGCAGGAGCGTGGCGAGCAGCCCGCCGTAGATATGACTCGGCTCCTCGCGCAGCACTTCGGCGAGCAGCCGCTCCTCGGTCGCGGCGTTCGCCGCCTGGAAGCCGCGCAAGAGCTCGTGCAGCGCGGCGAGCACCTGCTCGGCGAGCCGGGTCGAGACCTCGTTCTGGTATCGGCGGCTGTCCTTCAGGATCGCCGGCAGGCGCGCCGCTTCGGGCCCGCGGAACAGCCGCGCCGCGCCGAGCAGCATGTAGACCGCGCCGGCGATCGATCGGCCAGCCGACTCGCACATGTTCGGGACGCTGAATGTGATGTGCCCCGAGGACTCGCCGCGCGGCGCGTACACGAGCCGCAGCGCCTCGCCCGAAAAGAGCAGGCCGATGGGCACGTCGAGCTCTCGCAGCATTCGCTCGAGGCGAGCCTGCGGGGTCGCTTGCCATCCGGCGTCGCTCTGCGCCTTGTCGAGGTCCGTCGCCTCCGGCACGACGCTCACGAGGATCAGCCACCGGCCCTCGCCGCTCGGAACCGCCCACGTCGGCCGCAGCGTCTCGCCGTACTCGGGGAGCGGCACGGACAGCTCCTCGGGGGGCGCTAGGAGATCGCCATCCTCCCACTCGAGCACCTCGCGCACGAGCGCGCGCAGCTCCCGGACACACTTCGGCGAATCCTCCGGCGTGGCCAGCGCCCGGAGTGCGCGCTGTGCGGTCGCCCCCTCGACGTTGCCGAATGTGCACTGCGCTTTCTCGAGGGCCGGAAGCGACACGACCAGCCCGACCGGCTGAACGAAGCCGAGCCATTCCTGGTGGCGGCGGAGCTCGGGATTCACTGTGGCCATCGCATCACCCCGTCGCCGGCCATAGGTAGACCACCCCGAGTGGGTCGACCCGATGAGCTCGCACCTCGTAGCTCCGGCGGATCCGCGCAGGCTCGCTCGCGAGCTCCTTCTCGAGCTCCGCAACCCGTCGGCGCCAGTGACGCTGATCGGCCTCAGCCTGCCTGCGCTCGGCGTCGTTCCATCCGGCGAACTTCAGCGCGAGCTGTCCACCGTCGACGTCCCTCAGGAGCTCGCCGATCCGCGTGCGCTGTGTCTCGAGCACCTCGCCGAGGTCGCGCGCCTCGCGCTCGCCGCGTGCGAAGAGCTGCTCGACCGCGCGGTCAGCCTTCTTCTTGGCGAGGGCGTGGAGCTCGGGCAAGAGCTCGGTGACGTCTTGTTCGAGCGACCGCCGGAGCTTCGCTGCCGCGCCCTCGTGCGCGGGGCGCGCGGCTCGCAGGGCAGCCTCGACCAGGTCGAGCGTTCGGCGCTTGGCATCCTCGCCGTAGGCCTTCAGCGGCTCGCGGCGGAGGGCCGGATCGCCCCATCGAGCGGCCACGGCGACGATCTCGTCGTGGAGCCGCGACGCTCGGTCGCCGTAGAGTGAGAGGCGCCCGAGCAGCACGACGCGCGGGATGGGATCGTCCGACACCACGGCGCACGCGCGCGCGAGGTCGTCGTGCACGAAGCCTTGCGCGAGGAACCGCCCCAGCAGGCGCTGAACGAGCCTGTGCTCGAGGTGCAGGTGGACGTAGCGGTCGTCGAGCGACCCGACGTCGCGGAACACGACCGGGCGGATCGGTGCGCGCTTGCGCCAGTCCCACGGCTTCTCGTCCCGCTCGCGGGGCAACCGCAGCGTGTCGAGCGTGTCGGTCCACGTCGGGTCGGTCCGGAGGCGCGCGTCGTCGGGCGGGAGCCGGTACACCTCGGGTGCGCCGGGCAGCGGTTCGAGCGGGCGTGCTCCGGAGAGCTCGAGCGACGCGGAGAGCGCACCGCGGAACGCGTCCTCCTCGAAGCCGAGCGCCTCCTTGGCGCCGGCCATCAGATCGCGGAGCGTGCCGAGCTGCTGCGCAAGCGCTCCGCTGCGCTCGCGCACCCCCTCCATCTCCTCCTCGGCGGTCGCCTTCGCGTCCGGGTCGACGTCGGCGGAGTCGATCGCCAGCGAGAGGCTCTCGACGTCGGTGCGCCGAAAGCCCCCTTCGAGCATGCGGCCGAGCCGCCCGTCGAGCACCGGTCCGAGGCTCCCGAGCTCCTCATAGATGCGCTTCGTCTTGCGCACGAGCGTCGCGAGGACGCGATCCTCGGGGCGGTCGGCGTAGAAGAAATAGTGGCAGCGGACCACTGGTGCGCGCTGGAGCTTCCGGTCGATGCGGCCGTTGCGCTGCTCCATGCGGCTCGGGTTCCACGGCACGTCGAAGTGGAAGAGATCGGCGCAGTGGTTCTGCAGGTTCACGCCCTCGCGCGCGGCGTCCGTCGCGATGAGAACGCGGAGCGGGTGGGCGTCGGGGTCTGCGTTGAAGGCGCGCTTGATGGCCTCGCGGCGCTCGTCGTCCATCCCGCCGTGGAAGGTCTCGATGCGGGCGTCGGCGTCGTGGGTGCTCGCCAGGAGGCCACGGAGCTGCTCGTCGAGGTACCGCTTCGTGTCCGCGAACTCGGTGAAGATGAGGACACGGGTGCGGTTCCAGGACCGCCCATTGGCTTCGAGGCAGTGCTCGCGGATCCATGCGACGAGCCGGCTGATGCGCGCGTCGGCGTCGCCGCGGGCTCCCTCGGCGACCGCCGTCATCTTCTCGAGCAGCGTGTGCTCGCGCGCGTCGAGGTCCTCCCCGGCGAGCGCAGCCACCGTCGCGGCCTCGACCTGAGAGTGCTCCTCGGTGCGCACGTCGTCCTCTCGCAGTTCGGCGCGATCGTCGTCTGCCCCGGGGGCTTCGATGGCGAAGAGGGCCGCCTGGCGGGCCGGCGCGGACGCATGCTTGGCCCGCGCCTTCGCCACGCTCCGCCGATGAACCTCGAGCGTGGAGGCGAACGCCTCGATCGAGGAGAGCAGCCGCTTCTGCAGCGCGGTGAGGACGATCGTGGCTGCGTTGCGCGCCATCTTCGAGGCGTTCTTCGCGCGCGCCTCGCGCAGCTCGCGGTACTCGTCGAGCAGGCGCGGCAGCACCAAGTCCGGTGAGTCGGCGGGGAGCCCCGAGAGCGTGTGCTGCACGACTTCGCGCTTCGGGAACGCGATCCCTTGGTCGCGCAGGTCGCCCTTCAGCCGGCGGACCATCACGGCGTCGAGATGCCGCGGGCTGACCTTCACCCCGCGGCAGAACCGCTGCGGGTCGAGGATCTCGAGGAGCGCGCTGAAGCTGTTGGAGTGCCCGTTGTGCGGCGTCGCCGAGAGGAAGAGCCGGTGCTCGAAGAGCGGCGCGAGCTCCCGCACGGAGCGGGTGAACCGGGAGTCGACCGCGTACTTTGAGCCGGAGGCGGGCGCGGCGTTGTGCGCCTCGTCGAGGATCAGAAGCGTGCCGCGCGGCTGTCCGGGTTCTTCCTCCTGCGAGAGCCAGTCGCGCAGCGGCGCGGCGTAGGTCTCGTCGCGCAGGAGTGCGTGGGAGATGATGAAGCGGCTGTGCGTGGCCCAGGGGTTCACGCCGTAGCCGCGCTCGCGCCGCTTCTGGACGACGTAGTCCCGGTCGAGCACGACAAACCGCAGGCCGAACCTCTGCTCGAGCTCCGCCTGCCACTGCAGGACGACCGAGGGAGGCACCGCCACGACGATGCGCCGAACCTTCTGGCGGATGAGAAGCTCTCGCGTGATGAGCCCCGCCTCGATCGTCTTGCCGAGGCCGACGTCGTCCGCGATGAACAGGTTCACGCGCGGGAGCTGGAGCGCCTTGCGGATCGGCTCGAGCTGGTACGCCATGACCTCGATGCCCGCCCGGTACGGCGCCTGGAACAGCCGCGGTTGGGTCGAGGTGACGCAGCTCCACCGCAGCGTGTGCAAGTATGCCGCGAAGAGGTCCGGCGGGTCGAGCCCGCGTACGGAAGCGCGCGCCCACGAGGCGCCGGTGATGGTGCGCGCGTCGATCTCCCGCTCCCAGAGCACATCGAGGGCCTCCCCCTGCGCATCGTCGTCGAGGCAGGAGAGCCGAACGAGCGTGTCGTCCCCCGGCGACGGCGGAGGGGCGACCTCTTCGACGAGGTAGCGGCGGCTGCGGACGGCGACGATCTGACCGGGCGTGGGAAGCATCAGGCGGGGGCGGAGAGTACCAAGGGCGGCGGGTCGGTGGGCGCGATGTTCCTCGACAGCCTGGAATGTGCCCGCCGTTCCCGGACGCTCCCCTGAAGTCGTCCGTCGCCCGGCCGCCAACTTCGGTCAGATCTGGCCGAGGTGCTGCGAGCTGCGGCTGCGGTGGCCGCTTGGCTTCACGCGGACCAGGGGGTGCCTTCGTCCGCGGCGACGGTGTCGTCGCTCAGGGGCCCGCCGCCTGGGCCAGCACGACCTCCGCCTCCGGGCCCTGGCCCCCCTGCGCTATCGTGAGCGCCATGTCCGACGTCACCGAACGGGCAGGCTTCGCCTTCTTCTGGAATGGCTGGCCGTCGCAGTGGCACCCGGCCGTCTTCACGGTCGACGGGGTGCGGTACTCGTGCGCGGAGCAGTTCATGATGGCCGAGAAGGCGCGGCTGTTCGGCGACGAGGAGACGCGCGTGGCGATCCTCGCGGCGGCGTCGCCGCGCGACCACAAGGCTCTCGGGCGCAAGGTGCGATCGTTCGACTCGGCTCGGTGGGCGGACGCGTGCCGCGAGGTCGTCTACCGCGGCAACATCGCCAAGTTCTCGCAGAACGCGGACCTCCGGGAGCTCTTGCTGGCGACCGGCGACCGCACGCTGGCGGAGGCGAGCCCGTACGACAAGATCTGGGGCATCGGGCTCACCGCCGACGACCCGAACGCCACCGATCGCACCGCGTGGAGCGGCAGGAACTGGCTGGGCGAGGTGCTGATGCGCGTGCGGGCGGAGCTGCGTGACGTCGCGCGCGCCGAGCAGCGCCCGTAGACCGAGCACGAAGAGTCCAGGTCCCGGATCGTTGGCGGCAAGTCGGCCCTATCCAGGGGCAAATCAGCGGCGTTTCAAGGGATAAGAACGATGAGCCGGTCGCTCCGGCCTTCACCATGGCCTTTCCCCCCTCGCGCACCGCCCGCGTCCTCGAGACGGTCGGCATCGTCCTCGTGACGGTCGCCCGTCTCTTCGGCATCTGGGTGTAGTGCCCGCGGACCGACGGCCCCGACGGGCGCTCGGTCATCTTCCACCTCGCGTCGCCCTTCGCGGCGAGACGCACCCGTTTGTCTCGGAGATCAACATGAACGACCAGAACCAGAACACCCAGTCCCCGGGCGCCGCGCCCTCGTTCTTCGAGCGCCTCATGAACAACGACTCCGCCAAGAAGGGCGCCGCCGCCGCCGTGGCCGGGATCGTCGTCGCGGTCGTGCAGGAGGCGATCTGGCCGTCGAAGTGACGGAGCTCTTCGGCGACGCGCTGCTCGACGTCGCACGCGACGTCTACGGGCGCGTCGGCCCGAAAGCCCGCAGAGCCATCGACTGGGTCCGGGAGGCGGCGGAGCCGCCTCCCGGCCTCGAGCTCAAGGCGGCCGACGGCTCGACCTACACCGGCATGGCGGTGCTCGACCACGGCAAGGTGCTCGTGCTGCTCGCGGTTCGTCACGAGCCCGAGCGTCCGAGCGTCCGCCCGCCGGTCATCACGCCGCCCCCGTCGCCCGTCTACCACAGGCCGCTGTTCGACCCCGAGCTCGACGGCCGCTGGGACCGCGACGGCGATCCGTTCCGACGCTGAACCCGCCCATCCGAAGGACGCCTGCCGGCACGGACCCACCGTGCACCGGGCGCCCTTCTTCCATCCACGAGAACCAGGAGATGATCATGCGCGTCAACGGCCGCACGCTGCGCCCCTCGACCCTCGCGGAGCGCAGGCTCTTCACCGCGCTCGGCACCACGACCATCAAGGTGCCGCGCAGCCAGAACCCGTACGTCGTGGCCCGGCGGGCTCGCCGCCTGGCCGACCAGCAGACCCCCGACTTCCTCATGCTCAAGGAGCTCGTCGCCCGGTACCAGCCGCACGAGCCAACGCCCGACGTCGACACGTCCGAGCCGCCGCCCGTCGACGGCGTCGCGGCCTGCGATGGCCTGCCGCACTAGCCTCGCGGCGCTCTCGAAGATCGTCGCGGCGGCAGAGCCCGGCACCCGCAACATCGGCCACTACCTAGCGGCGCGGGCCTCGGTGCTCGCGCCCGAGCTCGCCGTTCCCGTCGCGACCCTCGAGGCCGCGGCGAACGTCGACGACGCGGAGCTCGCGCCGCACCTCGAGGCGATGCTTCGTCAGCGGGAAGTGATCTCGCGACGAGCGCGCACCAACACGACCGCCGAGCGGGCCTCGACGGCCGCGACGCGCATCGCGCGCTCTGCAACTTGGGAGAAGAGCCTCGTCCGCATCGACCCGGCGCTTCTTCTTGGCGACCTCCTCGCCGACACGAGCCACAAGTACGTCGCGTTCTCCTTCGACGAGCACGACATCACGATCGACCGCGCGAAGCTCGTCGACGTGTCGCGCGTCATC
>CAIVJW010000385.1 GCA_903906315.1 uncultured delta proteobacterium
CCCCGAGCGCCGCGCCGGCTGCGACCGCGGTCCCGAGCGCCGCGCCCGTGGCGAGCGCCGCGCCGAGCGCCGCCCCCGCCGCCGGCCCCGCGTTGTGGAAGGACCTGTCGCCGGCCGCGAAGCTCGAGCACATGAAGACCGTCATCGCCCCGGCGATGGCGAAGACCTTCCAGGCTCACAACGCCAAGGAGTTCAAGGACTTCGGCTGCAAGACGTGCCACGGCCCGAAGAAGGAGAGCCCCGCGAAGTTCCTCCCCAAGCTCACGATGAAGGGCGGCGCCTTCACGAGCATGAAGACCAAGCCCAACGACACGAAGTTCATGATGGAGAAGGTCGTGCCCGACATGGCGAAGGCCATGGGCATGAAGCCCTACGATCCGGCGACCCACGAGGGCTTCGGCTGCGCGGGCTGCCACACCGTCGAGATGAAGTAGCCGCGGGGCCCGGCGCGCGCCGGGATCGCTGGGCGCTCGGCCCCGGCCCTTCGGCCGGGGTGGGCCTCAGGTCGCCTGCACCAAGCCCGATCGCTCGAGCAGCGCGTCGAGCCGCGGCGGCCGCCCCATGAAGCGCTCGAACAGCACCGACGGCTCCTCGCTGTCGCCGCGCGCGAGGATCTCGTCGCGGAACGCGCGGCCGACCTCGGGCGAGAGCAGCCCCTCGCGCGCGAACCGCGTGAACGCGTCGGCGTCGAGGACCTCGGCCCACTTGTACGAGTAGTAGCCGGCGGCGTAGCCCGTCGGGCTCGCGAAGAGGTGCCCGAAGCCCGCGATCATCGCGTAGTCGGCGGGCAGCGGCGCGGCGGAGAACCGCGCGATCACCGCGCGCGCGTAGGCGATCACGTCGCCGTCCCTGGCCGGGTCGTGCTCGGTGTGCATCGCGAGATCGACCGACGCGAAGCCGAGCTGGCGCATCATCGCGCTCGCCGCGCGGTAGGTGCGCGCTCGCCGCATCTTGGCCAGCAGCGCCTCGGGGATGGGATCGCCCGTCTCGTGGTGCCGCGCGAACAGGTCGAGCGACGCGCGCTCCCAGCACCAGTTCTCCATGATCTGCGACGGCAGCTCGACGAAGTCCCACGCTACGTTCGTGCCGCCGAGCGACCGCACCGGCACGCGCGAGAGCAGGTGGTGCAGGAGGTGGCCGAACTCGTGGAACAGCGTCTCGACCTCGCGGTGGGTGAGGAGCGCTGGGCGGCCCTCGCCGGGGGGCGAGAGGTTCGCGCACATCAGCGCGAGGTGGGCCTCGTCGGGCGCGGTCGCGGTGTGCAGGCCGGCCATCCACGCGCCGTCGCGCTTGCTCTCGCGCGGGAAGAGGTCGACGTAGAACAGGCCCGCGACGCGCCCGTCGGCCTCGCGCAGCTCGAACGTCTGCACGTCCTCGTGCCACACGGGCAGGCCGGCGTGCGGCCGGACCTCGACGCCGTAGAGCTTCGACACGATGTCGAACAGGCCCGAGAGCACGCGATCGGCCGAGAAATAGGGGCGGAGCTCTTCCTCGTCGAAGTCGTAGAGCGCGCGCCGCTGCTTCTCGGCGTAGTAGGACACGTCCCACGGCGCGAGCGCGGGCGCGCCCGGGCCCTCGATCGAGCGCCGGAAGGCGAGGAGCTCCTCGTTCTCGCGATCGAAGAAGGGTCGCGTCCGCGCCTCGAGGTCGCGCACGAAGTCGTAGGCGGTGCGGCCGGTGCGGGCCATGCGGTCGGCGAGCGTGAGGTCGGCGAAGTCGGCGAAGCCGAGCAGGCGCGCCTTTTCCTTGCGCAGCCGCAGGATGTCGCCGACGAGGCCGCGGTTGTCGTGATCGCCGGTGGTGGCGCGCGCGTTGTAGGCGCGCCAGACGCTCTCGCGCACGGCCGCGTCGTCGAGGTACGTCATCACCGCGAGGTAGCTCGGCCCTTGCAGCGTGAAGCGGAAGCCCGCCTTGCCCTTCGCCGCCGCGCTCTCGCGGGCGCCGACGCGCGCCGACTCGGGCAGCCCGGCGAGCCGCGCCTCGTCCTCGATCACGAGCTCGAATGCGTTGGTCGCGTCGAGCACGTTCTGCGAGAAGCGCGTCGTCAGGTTGCCGAGATCGACCGCGATCGCCTCGAGCTTCTGCTTGCCCACCGGGTCGAGGGCGGCGCCGTTCCGCCGCAGCTCCTCGAGCGTCTTCGTCAGGAAGCGCGCGCTCGGGCCCGCCAGCGCCTTCGCCGCCGGCGTCTCGGCGTGGCGCGCGAGCGTGGCGTAGATCTCCGCGTCGAGCAGGATCGACGAGTAGAACGCCGCGAGCTTTGGCTGCACGGCGTTGTAGGCCTCGCGCCACGCCGGGTAGGTCGCGACCGACTCGAGGTGCGAGACGACGCCCATCGCGTCGTCGAGCGGCAGCGTGGCCACGTCGAACGCGGCGAGCGGATCGCCGGCCGTGCCCGCGCGGATCGCGTCGAGGCGGGCGCGCGCGTCGGCGAGCAGCCCGTCGACCGCGGGCGCGACGACGTCGGCGGAGAGGCGGTCGAACGGCAGCGGCGAAGCGAGCGGGCGGAGGGGGTTCGCGGGCATCGCGCGTAGCGTGGCGAAGGGGTGCCGTGCGGTCAATTCGGGAAGGCGCCGCGATCGGCGCGTGCGATCCCTCGCCCGGCGCGGCTCCGGGCCCCCTCGTGCTATGGAAAGCGCATGGGCCCGGCGATCTGGAACATGCTCCTCGGCGCGGTGATGCTGGTCGGCGGCCTCTCGGGCCGGCTCACGCTGATCTTCAGCAACTCGAGCCCGCTGCTCGCCGTCGTGGGCGCGGGCCTGCTCGGCTACGGGATCTGGCAGATGGTGCGCGTGCAGCGTGGGCGCAAGCGGTAGTCGCGGATCGGGGCTCCCCGGCCGCGGCCCCCTCGCGGCCGCGCCGGCGCGCTACTTCTTCTCGATCATCGCGATCATGCGCCCGTCGACGTAGGCGCCCGTCTCGGTCTCGACGGCGCGCGCCTCGGCGAGCAGCCGGTCGCAGGCCGCGCGCTTCTCGGCGACGTACGCCGGGTCCGTGATGTCCTTCAGGTTGATGATCACGTTCCAGATCCCGCCGCGCACACCGGCGAAGGCGATCTGCACGCCCACTGCGCCGTCGCTCAGGCTGTTCGGGTTGCCGACGGTGGCGACCGCGCGCGCGAGGCGCATGGCCGCGAGGCTCGCCGTCGCCGTCGCCCACGGCACGTCGATCGCGATCTTCAGGCCCTCCTGCATGCGATCGGCGCGCCGGGCCTTCTCGTCGGGCGTGCCTTGCGGCAGGCGCATCGCCGTCATGAACGCGGTGAACGCGTCCGAGTCCGCGTCGACGGCCGTGACGAGATCGTCCTTGATGCGCTGCGCCTCCTCGGCGATGCGCGCGAGCTCCTCGTCGCGGTCCTCGGTGCCCTCCTTGCCGTGCGTCAGGTTCGCGACCATCGAGGCGAGCGCCGCGCCGAGCGCGCCGGCGAGCGCCGCGACCGACCCGCCGCCGGGAGCCGGGGAGTCGCGCGAGACCTCGTCGGTGAAGTCGACCACGGTCCTCTGCACGAGCGCGTTCGGCGGGATCGTGGGCAGACCGAGGACCTTCTTCTCGACCTCGAACGACGTCACGTCGGTGAGCCCGAGCGAGCTCACCGCGACGCGCAGCACGTCGCCGCGCGGCTGGCCGAGCGTGCGGCCCTGCTTCGCGAGGTAGTAGCGGCCGCTCTCGAGGAGGGCCTGGTAGGGCACGAGGCCGACGATCTCGCTGCCCGTCACGACGAGCCCCCGATCGGCGGCGAGCGCGCGCGACGCCTCGAGGACGGCGTGCGGCGGCGTCGTCCGGTAGTCGGTCAGGTTGATCGAGACCTGCGCGCGCCGGTAGTCCTCGACGTACCAGCCGATCGCCTTGCACGCCTTGAAGAGGCCCGGGCGATAGGCGTTCTTGCCGATGACGAAGGGCGGAGAAAGGTCGTTCGATCGGAGGAGGGCGTCGAGGTCGTAGCCGTGGGCGCTTTCGCAGTGGGCGCGGACCTCCTCGTAGGTCGCGGTCACGAGCGAGCACGAGCCGCACGGGTAGGCGCCCTCGCGGTAGGAGAGCTTCTTGCCGCGCACGTAGTACGGGCTCGGGTTGCCGCTGCGCGCGACGCGGCCCTTCTCGCGGAGCGCGAACGCGAGGTCGGCCGCGTGGTTCTTGTCGGTCGAGTTGAGGTTCACGTTGTACGCGACGAGGAACTCGCGCGCGCCGATGACGGTCGCGCCCGCGCCGGGGTGCAGCGCGGCGGGGCCGAAATCGGGCGCCCACGCGGGATCGGCGAGCTTCTTCGCGAGGCCCTCGTACTCGCCCTTGCGGACGTCCGCGAGGCTCCGCCGATCGGGGCGCGTCGCGGCGGCCTCGTAGAGGTAGACCGGGATGCCGAGGCCCTGCCCGACGCGCTCGCCGAGGCGGCGCGCGATCGCGACGCAGTCCTCCATCGTCACGCCCTCGACCGGCACGAACGGGCAGACGTCGGTGGCGCCCATGCGCGGGTGTGCGCCGGCGTGCTTCGTCATGTCGATGAGCTGCGCGGCGCGCGCGATGCCAGCGAACGCGGCGTCCTCGACCGCCTCGGGGCTGCCGACGAACGTGACGACGGTGCGGTTCGTGTCGAGGCCCGGCTCGACGTTGAGCAGCCGCACGCCGCCGGAGGCCTCGATGGCGTCGGTGATCGCCTTGATCTTGGCTTGGTCGCGGCCTTCCGAGAAGTTCGGGACGCACTCGACGAGGGACGTGGCCATGAGCGGGATCTCCTTCGGAATGAGGGCGCGCGGAGGCTAGGCGCGGGCGGCCGGGGGCGTCAAACGGGCGCGCGGGCGCCCACGCATTGCATTCGCCCGGCGCGGTCGGCACCATTCCCACCTCGTTCGAGGCACCCATGCCCGCCCCCGCCCACCCCCTGCCCGAGAGCCGCACGCCGCCGATGGCGCCGGAGGGCGAGCCGTGGTTCGGGCTCGAGGACGCGCCGGCGCTCCGCGATTTCTTCGCGATCTACGAGGTGCACGTCAACGTGCAGGAGATCTTCCGGCACGCGGCCGCGATCGAGCCGGCGTTCGCCGACGCGCTCGGCGCGATGTCGCCGAGCTTCCGCGAGGACCTCGCCGCTGAGAAGCGCGGCCTGCTCCGGCGCGCGATCGCAGGGGACTGGGGCCCGTACGCGCGCGACCTCTCGCGCGAGGGCGCGCTCTATGCGTCGAGCGGCGTGCGCCACTGGCACGCGGTCACCCGCGTCGTCGCGAGGATCGTCACCCCGCACCTGGTCGCGGCGTATGAGGCCGAGCCGCGGCGCCTCGCGGACGCGCTCACCGTGATGCACGCCTTCCTCGACGGCGTGCGGGCCACCATCGGCGACGCCTTCGTCGCGCGCCGCGAGGCGATGCTGCGCGAGGTCGAGGTGCGGGCGCAGCGGCTCATCGCCTCGTCGATGGTCGGCGTGTGGGTGTTCGACGCGAGCGGCGTGACGGTGTTCGTGAACGATCGCATCACGCGCATCCTCGGGGTCGACGCCCGGGATGCGCGCGGCGCGCCGGCGACGCGCTTCCTCGACGCGGACGCGGGCGCGCAGCTCCTCGACCGGCTCGCGCGTCGAGGAGGCGCCGTGACCGGGAGCTTCGAGCAGCTCCTGCGCCGCGCCGACGGCACGGCCGCGTGGGCGCTGTTCGAGACGAGCCCGCTCTTCGACCCCTCGGGCGCGTTCGAGGGCACGCTCGCGATGGTCACCGACGTGACCGAGCGTCGCGCCGCCGAGGCGCTGCGCGCCGAGAACATCGCGCTCGAGGCGTTCAGCTCCGCGGCGGCGCACGATCTCCGCGCCCCGCTGCGGGCGATCGGCGGCTTCACGCGCGCGCTCGGCGAGGACTACGCGGCCGTGCTGGGCGAGGAGGGCGCCGGCTACGTCGGGCGCATCCTCGAGAACACCCGGCGGATGGACCGGCTCATCGAGGCGCTGCTCTCGCTCGCTCGCGTCACGCGCACGGTGATCCACCCGCACCGCACCGACCTCTCGGCGCTCGCTCACGACGCGATCGCCGAGCTGCGCGCGGCCGATCCCGGGCGCTCCGTCGAGGCGGTCGTCGAGGGCGGCCTCGTCGCGTTCGTCGACCCGACGCTCGCGCGCACGCTGATCGCGAACCTCGTCGGAAACGCCTGGAAGTTCACGGGCAAGGCCGACGCGGCGCGCGTCGAGATCGGCCGCGAGGGACCCGCCTTCTTCGTGCGCGACAACGGCGCCGGCTTCGAGATGGCGCGCGCGAGCGGGCTCTTCACGCCGTTCGAGCGCCTGCACGGGGCGTCGGATTTTCCGGGCACCGGCCTCGGCCTCGCGACCTCGCAGCGCATCGTCGAGCGCCACGGCGGACGCATCTGGGCGAACGCGCGGCCGGGCGAGGGCGCGACGTTCTGGTTCTCGGTGCCGGACGAGACGCGCGCGCCCGCGGGCCTCGGCACGGCGGCGGGCAGCCCCTGATCCGCGGGGCGCACGCGGGCGCCCGGGCGCACGCGTCGCTCGCCGTCGCGCGGTGCGCCGTCACGGAGGCCGCCTCGCCCGCCTCGCCCCCCGCCTCGACGGGCGCGGCGCCCGGGGCTAGGCAGTAGCGGTCCGCGGCGCGAGGCGCCGCACCGGGAGAGCAGGCCGCACCATGAAGCTCCAATCCTCCAAGCGCTTCTCGCCCTCGAAGGGCCCCGTGGTCACGATCGTCCTCGACGGCGTCGGCGTCTCGCCGCGCGAGGACGGCGACGCCGTCAAGGTCGCCCGCACGCCGTTCCTCGACGCGCTCGCCGCCCGCTACCCGACGCGCACGCTGCGCGCGCACGGCCTCGCCGTCGGCATGCCGAGCGACGACGACATGGGCAACAGCGAGGTCGGCCACAACGCGATGGGCGCGGGCCGCGTCTTCGCGCAGGGGGCGACGCTCGTCGCCGCGTCGATCGCGACCGGCGCGATCTGGCAGGGGCAGGCGTGGAAGGACGTCGCCCTGGCCGCGCGCGCGGGCGGCGCGGTGCATTTCCTCGGCCTGTTCTCGGACGGCAACGTCCACTCGCACCTCGATCACCTGAAGGCGATGATCGTGCGGGCGAAGGAGGACGGCGCGAGGCGCGTCCGCGTCCACGCGCTGCTCGACGGGCGCGACGTGGGCGAGACGAGCGCGATCGAGTACCTCGAGCCCTTCGAGGCGTTCCTCGCGGCGCTGCGCGGTCCGGGCTTCGACGTCGCGATCGCGTCGGGCGGTGGGCGGATGTTCGTCACGATGGACCGCTACGAGGCCGACTGGTCGATGGTCGCGCGCGGCTGGGCGCTGCACGTCCGCGGCGAGGGCCGCCGCTTCCCGTCGGCGACCGCCGCCGTCGAGGCGTTCCGGGCCGAGAGGCCCGGCGTCATCGACCAGGATCTGCCCGGCTTCGTCGTGGAGCGCGACGGCCAGCCGGTCGGCCGCATCGCGGACGGCGACGCGGTGGTCTTGTTCAACTTCCGCGGCGACCGCGCCATCGAGATCTCGCGCGCCTTCACCGAGGAGCCGTTCGCGCCCTTCGACCGCGGGCCGCTCCCGAAGGTCACCTACGCGGGCATGATGCAGTACGACGGCGATCTGAAGCTGCCGAAGCGCTTCCTGGTCGTGCCGCCGGCCATCGACCGCACGCTTGGCGAGCACCTCGCGCGGACGGGCGTCACGCAGTACGCGATCAGCGAGACGCAGAAGTACGGGCACGTGACCTACTTCTGGAACGGCAACCGATCGGGCAAGTTCGACGACGCGACCGAGACGTACGTCGAGATCCCGAGCGACGTGGTGCCCTTCGAGCAGCGCCCGTGGATGAAGTGCGCCGAGATCACCGATGCGCTGATCCTCGCGGTGAAGAGCGGCCAGCACCGGTATCTCCGGGTCAACTATGCCAATGGCGACATGGTCGGCCACACCGGCAACTTCGAGGCGGCGGTGACCGCGATGCAGGGGCTCGATTTGCAGCTCGCGCGCCTGATCCCCGCGATCCTCGCCGCGGGTGGCACGGCGATCGTGACGGCCGATCACGGCAACGCCGACGAGATGTTCGAGCTCGACAAGAAGGGCAACGTGAAGCGCGACCCGAGCGGCAAGACGAAGGCCAAGACGTCCCACACGCTGAACCCGGTAGCGTGCATTCTCGTCACCGAGAATGCCAGTCTGCGTCTGCGCGGGGACCTGCCCGCGGCGGGCCTCGCGAACCTCGCCGCGACGGTGTGCGAGCTGCTGGGCTACGAGGCGCCCGACGGCTACGACCCGAGCCTGCTGCTGCCCGCCTGACGGTTCGCGCCCCGGACGGAAGTCCGGTGCAGGGCAGCCGACCAGCCCAATTCCGCCGGAGTCGGCAGGGACTACGGGGTCGCCTGCTCCTTGAGGAACGTGAGCTGGGTCTCGGGCGCGGGGACGCAGCCGAACTTCTCGACCAGGTAGTTGTCGAGGCGGTCGGCGCTCGCGAGGAACGCGCCGACCTGCGTCGAGAGCGCGTCGTCGCCGGACGCGAAGACGTCCGACATGTGAAACGTCAGGTTGAGGCGCACCGTGCTGCCCGCCAGATCGAACGAGAGCGGCGCGTGCTCGGGCGAGAGCAGGTAGCGAAAGAGGTCGCCGAGCTTCTGCTTGCCGAGCGCGACGAGCGGCGACGAGAAGCAGAGGTGCTCGGTGCAGCACGACCAGATCTTGATGGGCGCGCTGCCGCTGTGGAACGACCAGTTCATCTCGCCGTGGCGCGCGAGCACCGGGTCGACGCCCGCCTTCGCGAGCGCGCCCTCGACGAACGCGACGACCGGGTGCGGCGGCGGCGGGTCGAAGTAGCTCGCGAGGTCGACGTCCTCGAGGTCCGAGCCGCAGTTGTCGCAGTAGCGCTCGTAGACCTCGAGCAGCGCGTCGCACGACGGGCACACCACGCCGAACGCGGCCGTCTGGTCGCGGTGATTCGCGACGAACTCGCGCGCGTCGAGCACCGGGATGCCGAAGCCGACCATGTCCGCCGAGGTGAGCTTGCACGTCGTGATGGCGACGACGCGGCGCTTCTCGTCGAGCATCGGACCGCCCGAGTTGCCCGGGTTGATCGCGGCGTCGGTCTGGACGAACGGCTGGCCGTCGAGGAGCTGCTTCGGATTGGAGACGACGCCCTCGGTGATGGAGAGCGGCAGCCCGACGGGGAAGCCGATGATCTGCAGCGGCTGGTTGGCCGAGAGCTCGTCGGACTCCGAGAGCGCCAGCACCTCGCCCTCGAAGGCCTGCGCGAGCTCGACGACCGCGAGGTCGCGCTTCGGGTGGATGCGCCGCACCGTGCCCGGCACGCGCCGCTTGTCGCGCAGCTCGACCGCGACCGTGCGGTAGGGCGCGACGACGTGGCTGTTCGTGAGCAGGAGCGTCGGGCTCAGGAGGAACCCGGTGCCGGTGCCGGTCCCCGTGAAGACCTGGAACACCCCGAGCCGATCGATGTCCAAAACGCCGCTCATCGCCCGTTCTCCCCGGCGCCTTCGCCCGCGCCGGCCGCGGCCTCGTCGCCCTTGGCCTCGTCGTCGTCGAAGCTGTCCGCGAGCGCCCTCGTCTCCTCGAAGAGCGACGTGGCGGCCTCGCGCCAGGGCTTGCCCGCGGCGTGCTGCAGCGCCGCGTCGAGCGCCTGCTCGACGTGCGGGGCCCACGCGTAGCGACCCGCCAGGAAGGTGCAGGCGGTGGCCAGCGAGAACGCCGCCTCGAACGACTTGCCCGCCGTCCGCAGGCCCTCGACCTTCTCCATGTAGTCCGACTCGCCGAAGTACCGGACGATGGCGGGCGGGGTGCCCTCGGCGAGCGGGCTCAGCGCGTAGTCGGCGTGCCCGAGGCTCGCCTCGAGATCGGCGGCGCTCACCTCGCGCATCTCCCGGGCGAATTTCGCCAGGGCGGTCTCGCGCTTGCCCGGATCCTCTTCGGCGTCGTTGAAGACGTTGGAGGCCTCGCGCAGGCGCACGCCCAGGTAGCCGCAGAGCGGCAGGACGAGCCGCACGCGCCAGATCGTGTAGGCCGTGAGGTCGTTCAGGAAGAAGACCGACCGCTTGCGCTGCGACTCCTTGCCGAGGGCCTCGACCTCCGTCCAGTGCGCGCGCCAGAACGCGGACGCCGCGGCGAGCTCCTCGGGCGCGAGCCGCCGGATCTCGGCGCGATCGAGCGGCAGCGCGCCGAATTGCCCGACGATCCAGTCGTCGCGATCGTCGGCCTCGGTCGGCATCGTGCGCAGGACCTCGAGCAGCTTCGTCGGGTGCGACCGCGCGAGCGCGTCGGTGTACTCGAGGTGGAGCTCGTCGCCGCGGAGGCGCGGCTGGTAGAGCTGCCCCGTCGTCGCGACCGTGCCGAGGACGTAGCGCAGCGCCGCGACCGCGCTGCCGCCGGTCGGAAGGCGCACGAGCGGCACCGTCACGAGGAGCTCGTCGCCCCGGATGCGCACGGTGACGCGCGAGGATCCCTGCACGAACTGGAAGGGATCGCGCGACAGATCGGGGATCGCGACGCCCGGGAAGAGGTGCGCGAGGGTCTTGTGGATCGCGTCGGTCACCCGGCCCGCCTCGAAGAGGGCCGTCGCCTCCTCGAGCAGCGCGAAGTCCGGGGCCACCGGCGGCCGAACGTGGCGCATCGGGGCTGCATAGGTGAGCGCGCCAATGGACATGCGTGGGATGCTCGCCCGACAGGGCGCGCGCCCACAAGGACGTTGACCCTGGATCGTCGGCGCGACTGCGACGCGCAAAGCGGGCGCGCAGAGAACGCTGGGCACGCTGGCGCGTCCGCGGTAGCTCTCGTGACCATGGCGGCGAAGCTCGGCGCGATCCTCACCCGGTGCGCGCTCGGCCCGGTGCAGTACGCGGGCGGCTGCATCATGGCCTCGAAGGTGCCGGACGGCCTGCGCGAGCTCGGGCCGGAGGGGCTCTGGGGCGGGCTCGAGCGCGGCATCGCGGAGGTCGCCGAGAAGGTGGGCGTCGCGCCGCGCGACGTGCAAGGCCTCCTGCCGATGGCCGACTTGCAGGGCGCGATGACCGCGCTCGGCGGAGCGCAGCGCGCGGCCGTCGCGGCCTGGCAGCTGTACGCGGGCCACCTCGGCGGGCTGATGGCGGGCATCGCCGACCTCACCGTCGACGGGCGCGCGCCGGACGCGGGGCTGTGCCTCGATCGGCTCGCGACGAAGCTCTCGCGCGACAAGCCGCTCGCCGTGCCGCTCCTGGCGCTCGCGGACGCGGTGCGCACGTGGGAGGACATGGTCGAGGCTGCGTGCGCGGCGCTCGACGACGCCGGCACGGGCGGCCGGCTCGCGGCGGCGTATCGCAGGCGCGTCCTCGTCCGCAACGCGCGCCTCGGCGCCCTCGTGATCGTGCCGATCGTCGCGATCGGGCTCGCCGTGCGCGTCGCAGTCGTGCGGTCGCGCGTCGGCGCCGCCCTCGAGGCGACGGATCCGTGCGCCGCGATCGCGATCGCATCCGGCGACGTCGATCACGCGAGCGGCGCGCAGCAGGCCACGATCGTCGATCGCGTGCGGCGCTGCGAGGAAGGGCGGGTCGTCGAGGCGCGCCGCGTCGAAGCCGATCGCGATCGGGCCGCGGTGATCGAGAAGCAGCGGCTGGCGAAGGCCGATCGCGAGGCGCGCTGCGCGGCGCTCGCCGACCACCTCGCGGCCGGGACGCTCGCCGAGGCCGACGCGGCCGTCGCGGGCGAGGGCGCGCCGCTCCTCTCTCGGGTGGCGCGGCGCGCGCTGGTCGACGGCGACCTCGGCCCGGCGGACCCGGCGCTGCCGTGCCTCGACACGAAGGCGGCCGACGGCCTGCGCGCGGCATTCGCGGGGGCGGTCGTGGCGGCGCCCTGGATGAAGGCGGGCGAGCTCTCGCCCGTCGCGCGCGCGGCCGTCATCGCCCGCGCCGGCGCCATTCCGCGCTGGACCAAGGGCGTGTCGGCGGTGAAGGCGACCGCCGCGGCGAAGAAGGCGATCGTGAGCGGCGATCCCGGCGACCTCGCGCGCGCCAAGGCGGCGTGCGAGTTCGTCGCCGCGCTCGGGTGGCCCGCGGGCCCGCAGTGCGACCGCGCGAGCACGCTCGGCAAGCGCCGCGACTGACGCGGCGTCGGGCGCTCCCCGTCGTACGCTGCGCCCCCCATGCCCGCCTCCGACGACGTCCTCGCCGCGCTCGACCGCGCCCTCGCCGCGCTCGTGCCGGCGCTCGACGTCGTCGAGGGGCGCGTCACGTCGGGCGATCCGCCGGCCTGGTGCGATCGGCGCGGCCTCACCGGCTTTCTGCTCTCCCTCGGCGACGCGGATCTCGCGCGCTGCGAGGCGCTCGGCCTCGCGCGCGCGCCGGAGGTCGTCGCGCGCGCGCCGGCCGCGCTCGCGGATCTCGCGCGCGCCGTCGCCGAGGC
>CAIVJW010000386.1 GCA_903906315.1 uncultured delta proteobacterium
CCCGCCGCCGAGCCCGCCGTCGCCCCGGCCGGCGAGGCCGCCCCCACGCCCGCCGCGACCCCCTCGAGCTCCGCCGCGATCGCGCCCGCCGCACGCCCGGCCGACCCCGACCGCCCCGCGGCGCGACCGACCGACGCCCCCGCCGACCGCCGCCGACCGGAGCTCTACGAATGACGCCCACGCCGCGCCCGCGCCCCGCGAGGCCCGCAGAACCGCACGGATCGCTCATGCAGAACGCCCTCGTCCCCTCGCCGTGCGCCGTGCGCGCGTGCCTCGCGTCCCTCGGCCTGGCCGCCGCGTGCCTCGCGGCGTCGCCCGACGCGGCCGCGCAGCCCGGCGATCCCCGGCCCGCCGCGGGCGTCGGCAGCACGCCGTCCGATCAGGCCGACACGCTCTTCCGCAAGGGCAACGAGCTCTACAAGCTGGAGAAGTGGACCGAGGCCGAGGCCGCGTATCGCGCCGCCTGGGACCTCAAGAAGACCCACGACATCGCCTCGAACCTCGGCCACACGGCCGTCAAGCTCGGCAAGTACCGCGACGCGGCCGAGCTCTACGACTTCGCGCTGCGGCACCACCCGCCCACGGTCACGGGCGCCGAGAAGAAGCGCGAGTTCGTCCAGCGCGGGCTCGCCGACGCGGCCAAGCACGTCGGCACGGTGCGCGTGAAGGTGGACCCCGCCGGCGCGGAGGTCTCCATCGACGGCAAGCCGATCGGCACCTCGCCCCTCGAGGCCGACGTGTTCGTCGAGCCGGGGCGCCACGCGCTGATCGCGAAGCTCGCCGGCCATGCCGACGCCCAGCAGGCGATCGAGGCGACGCCCGGGTCCGTGCAAGAGACCCGGATCGTCCTCGGCGCCGGCGGCGCGATCCCGGCCTCGGCGCCGCCTGCCCCCGCGGCGAAGGGCGCGGCGAAGCCCCCGGCTGCGGGCGACGAGGCGCCGAGCATCGGGATCCTCGTCGCCGGGTCGGTGCTCGCGGTCGGCGGGCTGGTGGCGGGCGGGGTGTTCACCGGGATGGCGAACGGCAAGAGCGGCGACCTCGACCGGCTGCACGGCGAGCTCGGCGGCGGCACCTCGGCGTGCCAGGGCACCGGCGCGGTCGGCCCGCGCTGCACGGAGCTCTCCGAGGCTCGGGACGCCGGCAAGACGTACTCGAGCGTCGCGGTCACGACGTTCGTCATCGGCGGCGCCTTCGCGGCGGCGACCCTGACGTACGCGCTGTGGCCTCGGTCGCGCGGGGCGAACCCCTCCGGGGTCATCGCCGCGCCGTGGGTCGGCGCGGGATCGGGCGGCCTCGTCCTCGGCGGCGCGCTCTGACCCTCGTGACACCGCGCCCGCACTTCGCGACACTGACGCCGTTTCCCGCAGCCACTCCCAGGAGCCCCTCGATGCGCCGACTCAGGACGACCCACTCGCTCGCCGTGGCGAGCACGCTGTTCACGCTGGCCGGAGCGGCCGCCCTCGGCGCGACGCCCGGCTGCGGGTCGAGCTTCGACGGCTGCGAGGCGACCATGAACTGCCCCACGACGACGGGCGGAGGCACCACGACCACCGCGGGCGCCGGCGGGTCGGGCGGCGCGAGCGGAAGCGGGGGCCAGACGGGCGCCGGAGGCGCGACGGGGACGGGCGGCCAGGGCACGGGCGGCGCCACCGGGACCGGGGGCGCCGGGGGGTCCGGCGGCCAGGGGGCCGGCGGCGGCACGGGCGGCGCGGGGGGCAACCCCCAGCCGACGAGCTGCGTTCCGACCCACAAGAACTTCAAGGCCGAGGACAAGTGCGGCAAGTTCGTGTCGTCGAGCCTGGGGCCGGGCGGCGGCGGGGACGGCACGCTCGCCACACCGTTCTCGAGCTTCGTGAAGCTCGTCGAGAGCGGCTGGCAGGGGCAGGTGTTCGTGTGCGGTGAGGCCTTCACCGAGGCCGTGGCGCTGGAGAAGGCGGTCATCGTCTATGGCGGGCTCGACTGCGCGAACGACTGGAAGCCGAGCGCGACGAAGACGACCGTCACGGCCGGCGCGGGGCTGATCCCGCTGACGGTGAAGGCGGGCGCGGGAGAGGCGTCGCTGTTCGGCCTGCACGTCGAGGCGGCGAGCGCGGTGGACGCGGGCGGCTCCTCGATCGCGATGCTGATCGACGGGGCGTCATCGGTGGCGCTGACGGACTGCGAGCTCGTCGCGGGGGACGGGGCCAAGGCCACGGACGCTCCGAAGGCGGACGATCCGGCGGGCCCGGCGGCAGGCGGCACGGCCGGGAACAACGCCTGTGCGGCGGGGCTGGCCGTGGGAGCGGGGGCGACGAACAACTGCTCGGGCGGCGGCTCCTCGGGCGGTGACGGCGGCAAGGGAGGAACGCCTCCGAGCGGCCCGGGCGCCAAGGGGGCCGACGGCGAGAACGGGGTCGGGGGCGGCGTGGGCGGCGACGGCGAGACGGGCGCCGGCTGGGCGTGCAACGCGGGCAATGGGGTCAACGGCGGCCCCGGATCCGTCGGCGACGGCGGGGGCCAGAAGGGCCCCGGCACCCTCAGCTCCAGCGGCTATGCGGGCCCGGAAGGCGACGCCGGGGGGATGGGGCTGCTCGGCAAGGCCGGCGGCGGCGGCGGCGGGTCGAAGGCGGGCACGGTCAATAGCCTGGGCTGCAACGGCGCGAGCGGCGGCGGCGGCGCGGGCGGCTGCGGCGGCAAGGGCGGGATCGGCGGCAAGGCCGGCGGCGCCAGCCTCGCGCTCGTGAGCCTGAACGCCGTGACGGTCGACCTCGCCAGCACCACGCTCACCGCGAAGGGCGGCGGCCAGGGCGGCAAGGGCGGCGACGGGCAGTTCGGGCAGGAGGGCGGCGCGGCCGGGCTGGGTGGCGCCAAGTCGCTGCCCGTCCTCGCCGGCTGCCCCGGCGGCACGGGCGGCAAGGGCGGCGACGGCGGCCCCGGCGGCGGAGGGAGCGGCGGGCCGGCGGTCGGCATCGCCTACGTCGGGGCGAAGCCGAACGGAGGCACGTTCGTCCTGGGCAAGGCCGGCGCCGGCGGACCGGGCGGCGCCGGCGGCAACGCCGGGCTCGCGGGGACGACGGCGGAGACGCTCGAGATCAAGTGATCGCGGCCCGACGCGCGCCCCGCCCCGCTCGCGGAGGACGACCTCGCCGCGGTCGGACCGGGCCGGGGCCGCGGTAGGTCGCGACCTCGCGCCGGTCGGACCGGGCCGGGGCCGCGGCAGGTCGGGACCTCGGCCGGGCGCGGCAGGCCGGGGGGCGCGGCAGGTCGGGACCTCGCCCCGGTCGGATCGGGCGGGGGTCGCGGTAGGTCGGGACCTCGGCCGGGCGCGGAGGGCTGGGGGGCGCGGCAGGTCGGGACCTCCGCCGGGCGCGGCGATCGTCCCGACAGGGTCCGACCCGCGCCGGCCGCCCCCGGCCGCCCGGTCAGCCGCCCGCGGCGCGGTCGGCCGCGCGGAAGGCGGCCACGATCGCCGCCGCGCGCGCGGCGACGGGGGCGCGCGCGGCGACGAAGCGCGGCTCGGCGCGGATCTCGGCGAGCAGCGGGCAGGCGTCGAGCCACAGGAGGTCGATCAGCCCCGCCTGCGTGGCGCGCTCGAGGGCGGCGAGGGCGTCCTCGGGGCGGCGCATGTAGAGGCTCACCTCGACGTCGATCTGCGCGAAGTAGGCCGTGCGACGCGGCGAGGATTCGGATCGCAGGAAGGGGCCGAGCTCGGGGTCCTCGAACGGGTTGCGGCCCGCGATCACGGCGTCGAGGAGCTGCCGCGGGAACATGAGCGGCCCCGCCGCGGGGGGCAGCGAGGCCTGCACGCGCACGGCGGCCTCCCGGTCGCGGCGCCACATCGCGAAGCGCGCGCGGTCGACGAAGAAGCCGATCTGGTCGCCCACCGATCCCGTCGAGTCGTCGTCCTGATCGACCAGCTGCCACTCGCCGCAGAGGGCGCGCGTGCGCGTGAGGTCGCGCTGCGCGAGGGCGTACGCGGGCTCGAGCTGGATGCACCACGAGAGGCGCCGCGTGGCCTCCTCCGCCTGGCCGGCCTCCGAGAGGATGCGGCCGAGGAGGAAGTGCGCCTCGGCGAGGCCCGGCGCGCGGCCGATCGCCGCGACCAGGTCGCCGACCGCGCCCACGGCGTCGCCGCTCTGGAACTTCACGGCGGCACGGGCGAGCCGGCTCTCGCCGAGCTCGGGCGCGACCTCGTTGGCGCGCTCGGCGGCGGCGCGGGCCTTGTCGGCGCCGTCGCCGACGAAGAAGCTCTGGCGCATGCACGCGAGCGCGTAGCCGGCGAGGATCGAGGCGTCGTCCGGGGCGCGCTCGAGCGCCTGCTCGAAGAGCGCGATCGCCTCGACGACGTTGGGCTGCCAGAACTTGTTGTACTGGTGGCGCGCGCGCAGATAGAGGTCCACCGCGACCGCGTCGGTGAGCGGGGCGCGCGCAGGCCCGGCGAGGTCCGCGGTGAGCGCCAGGGCGATGGCCCGCGCGGCCTCGTCGTTCACCGCGAGCAGATCGCTCTCGGGGCGGTCGAAGCGCTTCGCCCAGATCTGGAAGCCGTCCTCGACGCCGACGAGCCGCGCCGAGAGCCGCACGGCGCCCGCCGCGCGCCGGACCGATCCGTCGACGACGACCTGCACGCCGAGCTCGCGCCCGAGGTCCCGGGGGTCGCCCTCGGCGCCCTTGAAGCGCATCACGAGGCCCCGCGGCCGCACGCGCAGGCCCTTGGTCATCGAGAGCGCGTCGATGAGGTCCTCGGTGAGCGCGTCGGCGAGGTAGTCGTCCGCGGGCGCGCCGGCGTTGCGGAAGGGCAGCACGGCGACCGTCTTCTCGGCGGCGCGCGCGGGGGTCGGCGGGGGCGCGATCGAGCCCACGGAGGACCGCACGATCGACGGAGGGCCGACCGCGACGAGCTGCGCGGGCAAGGTGAGGCTCGCGAGCTCGGCGGCGACCTCGCCCGCGCTCGCCGGGCGGTCCTCGCGGCGCCGCGCCATGCAGCGCTGTACGAGGCGCGCGTAGGCGTCGGGGACGTCGGCGCGGCGCGCGCGCGGGTCGGGCGGGCCTGCGATCAGGCGCGCGGCGGCGACGGCGATCGGCGACTCGCCGGTGAAGGGGCGCTCGCCCGTGAGCAGCTCGAAGAGCATCGCGCCGAACGCGTAGAGGTCGACGCGGAGATCGACGTCCGTGCCCTCGACCTGCTCCGGGGCCATGTACGCGGGCGTGCCGACGACCATGCCGATGGCCGTGGCGTCGGACCTCGCGCCGTCGTGCTCGCGCGCGACGCCGAAGTCGGTGATGACCGCCCGGCCGCTCTTCGCGAGCAGCACGTTGTCGGGCTTGAGGTCGCGGTGCACGACGCCCGCCGCGTGCGCGGCGCCGAGGCCCGCGCAGACCGCGACGCCGAGCTCGACCACGCGCGCCAGGGGCAAGCGCCGGTCGCGCGCGAGCACGTCGGCGAGCGACTCGCCGTCGACGAGCTCCATCGTCAGGAACTTCTCGCCCTCGTGCTCGTGCAGGTCGTAGACGCGCGCGACGTTGGCGTGGGTGACCCGCCGCGCCAGCTTCACCTCGCGGCGGAAGCGCTCGAGCATCCCCGGGCGGTCGACGATCTCGCGGCGGATGACCTTGAGCGCGACGACCTCGTCGAGCTCCACGTCGCGAGCGCGGTAGACGCTGCCCATGCCGCCGACGCCGAGCAGGCCGAGGATCTCGAAGCGACCCGCGACGAGCCCGCCGCGCGCGGACGAAACGCCGCCGAGCCCCACGATCGAGCCGTCCAGCGACGAGACGCCGCTCACCGCCGGCGGCTCTCCTGCGCGGCCGCGGTTGCCCGGCCCCTCGTCGTGGCTCGCTCCCATCGGCTGCGCGGCGAGCCTATCACTCCTGCTGCAAGGTTGGCTCGACGAGTGGGTCTGGACGCGCAGCAAGGCCACGAAAGCACCGGCGAAACCAGTGGATGAGCCCGTCGCCTGTGGCCGAGGCCGCTCCGCGCGGAAGGAGGCTGAGCCCTCCGGCATGCCCCGCGACGCGAGCGACCCGAACCAAGCCGTCCACCGGCCTCGCCGGTCTCACGTGGCCGCCGCTGCCCCTCCCACAGGCTCCCTCCGCCAAAGTCTCCAGCCGTCGTGCTGGCACCACCGCCGGGGGTTCCCGGCGAAGGAAGTCGGCGGACGATCCCTCGGCGCGGAGCCTCCGATCACTTGTCGTAATAGAGGAACTGATCGGTGCCCTCGGACACCGTGATGGCGACGATCGTGTCGGCCTTCGTCGCCGCGTCGATCGTGGCGTACGCCTGCTGGATCGCGGCCGCGTGGTCGGGGGTCTGCGCGATGACCGCGAGGATCTGCTTCTTCCACGAGTCGGCCGCCGAGACGCTCGCCGAGCTCAGCAGGATGTCGGCGAGCTTGCCCTCGAGCTTGCTCTTCGCCGTCGCCACCGGGTAGGGCGTGCCCTCGGGGTAGCTCATCGCGCGCACGACGCTGACGCCGACCCTCGCGCCGTCGATCTCGACGAGGAGGTCGGTCTTCTTGCTGCTCGTGTCGTAGGCGATCTCGGACTCGGTCTTGATGAGCTTCGCGCCGTCGCAGCGCCTGAGCATCTCGAAGGCCATCACCTCCGAGTAGACCGAGCTGCCGCCGAGGTTGCCCTTCGCGACCATCGCCTGGCCCTCGGGGCTGAACGAGCTGACGTCGAACGCGGGCTGCCCGGTGAAGTCGACGACGTTCTCGAGGACCTCGGGCGACGCGGAGACGAGGTCCGCGAGGTCGATCTCGCCGCAGGCGCCGGCGATCCCGCCGTAGCCGTCGAGCGGGGGACCGCCCGCAGACCCGCCGCTGCCGCCCGCGCCGCCCGCGCCCGCGCCCGTGGTCGCGCCGCCGGTGCCGGTCGAGCCCGTCGCGCTCGTCGTGCCGGTGCCTCCGGCGCCGCCGGCGATCGCGCCGCCGCCCGCGCCGCCCGCGCCGGCGGCCGTCGTCGTCGTCGCGGCCGTCGTGCCGGACGAGGTGGAGGTCGAGGACGCGGCGGTCTCGCCGCCGCACGCGGCGAGGGCCAACAACGAGAGAGCGAGGCTGAATCGGCGCATGGAACCCTCCTGCCGCGAGGCGCGCCCTCTCTATCACGGCGGCCCGGCCGGGCCGAGCCGCGCTCGACGCGCGCGGGCGCCGCGCTCTGCTAGGCTGCGCGGCTCATGGCGCAGCCCCCCGCCATCGAGGTCCGGTCGCTCTCCAAGGTGTTCCGGGTGCACGAGCGCGCCCCCGGCCTCCGGGCCGCCGTCGCGTCGCTGTTCCGGCGCACGTACAAGGAGGTCACCGCGGTCGACGACCTCTCGCTCTCGATCGCGCCCGGCGAGCGCGTCGGCTTCCTCGGCCCGAACGGCGCGGGCAAGACCACGACGCTCAAGGTGCTCGCGGGGCTGATCCACCCGACCTCGGGCCACGTCCGCGTCGCGGGGCACGTGCCGCAGCGGCGCGAGACCGCGTTCCTCGAGAGCATCGCGCTCGTGATGGGGCAAAAGCAGCAGCTCCTCTGGGACCTGCCGCCCGTCGAGACGTTCGCGCTGAACCGCGCGATCTACGACGTCCCGCAGGACGTCTTCGCGCAGCGGCTGGCCGAGCTCGACGACCTGCTCGGCCTGCGCGCGGTCTCCGGCAAGCCGACGCGGCAGCTCTCGCTCGGCGAGCGCATGAAGTGCGAGCTCGCCGCGGCGCTCCTGCACGGGCCTCGCGTGCTGTTCCTCGACGAGCCGACCATCGGCCTCGACGTCGCCATGCAGCTCGCCGTCCGCGAGTTCCTCCGCGCGTACGCGGACCGCACCGGGGCGACGCTGATCCTGACCTCGCACTACATGGACGACGTCGTCGCGCTCTGCCCGCGCGTCGTCGTCATCGACAAGGGGCGCCTGCGCTACGACGGCGACCTGCGGACGCTGTCGCGCACGGTGCGGCCCGACAAGCGCATCGCGATGCGGCTGCGCGCGGACGGCCCCGCGCCGGACCGCGCCGCGATCGAGCGCCTCGGCGAGGTGGTCGAGCTCGAGGCGACGCGCGCGGTGATCCAGGTGCCGCAGGAGGGCGTCCGCGACGCGATCGCGCAGCTCTTCGCCTCGCACGACGTCGCCGACCTGACGGTCGAGGATCCTCCGCTCGAGGAGGTGATGCGCGAGCTCTTCGCGTCGACGGGCGACGCGAGGGCCGCCTCGCCGGGCGACGGGCCCCGGGCGTGAGGCGGCTCGCGCGCACCTACGTGACGCTGCTGCGCGTGGGCTTCGCGGCGGCGCTCGCCTACCGCGCCGAGATGGTCGTCTGGATGCTCACGACCACGATGCCGCTCGTGAGCCTGGCGCTGTGGTCGGCGGTCGCCGCCGAGGCGCCCGTCGGCCGCTTCGGCCCGAGCGACTTCGTCGCGTACTTCCTCGCGGCGCTGGTGGTCCGGCAGCTGACGAGCTCGTGGCTCGTGTGGCAGATGAACCAGGACATCAAGCAGGGCAGCCTCTCGCAGCGCCTGCTGCGCCCCGTCCACCCGCTCATCCACTACAGCGCGGAGAACCTCGCCGCGCTGCCGCTGCGCGCCGCGATCGCCGTGCCGGTCGCGATCGTCGCGCTCGTCACCACCGGCGGCGGGCACTTCGCGCGCGACCCGACCGTGGTCGGCGTCGCCGTCGCGTCGCTGCTGGGCGCGTGGCTCATCAACTTCCTCACGATGGCGATCCTCGGATCGCTCGCCTTCTTCACGGAGAGCTCCACCTCGGCGTTCGAGATCTGGTTCGCGACCTCGATGCTGCTCTCCGGCTACCTGGTGCCGCTCGAGATCTTCCCGGCCGGCGTGCGCGCCGCGACCGACGTGCTGCCCTTCCGCTACACCCTCGGCTTCCCGGTCGAGGCGATCACGGGCAGGACGACGGCCGGACACGCGCTCGCCCAGCTCGGGGTGCAGTGGGTCTGGGTCGTCGTGCTCGGCGGGATCGCGATCGCGGCGTGGCGCGCGGGCGTGCGCCGGTTCGCCGCGTTCGGGGGCTGATCCGTGCGGTACGTGCGCCTCTTCGGCACGCAGCTCCGGCGGTCGCTGGCGCTCGCCCTGCAGTATCGCCTGGACTTCGTCACGAGCGGCCTCGTCTCGATCGTGTGGAGCGTCATCTCGATCGTGCCGCTCTACGTCGCCTTCCACGGCCGCCCCGCCGTCGGCGGGTGGTCCTACGAGTCCGCGCTCGTGGTGTTCGGCTGGTTCACGCTGCTCAAGGGCGTGCTCGAGGGCGCGGTCAACCCGTCGCTCGTGCAGGTCGTCGACCACATCCGCATGGGGACGCTCGACTTCGTCCTGCTCAAGCCCGCCGACGCCCAGTTCCTCGTGTCGACGGCGCGCTTCGAGCCCTGGAAGATCGTCGACCTCGGCGTCGCGATCGCCATCTTCGGCTACGCCTTCGCACGCCTCGGCCACCCGCCCTCGGCGGCCGCCGTCGCGCTCGCCTTCGCGATGCTCTGCGCCGCGGTCGCGGTGCTCTACTCGGTCTGGATCCTCGTCGTCGCGGCCGCGTTCTGGGTCGTGCGGGTCGACAACCTCGTCTACCTCTTCGACTCGGTCTTCGACTTCGCGCGCTGGCCGTCGTCGGTGTTCAAGGGCGCCTTCTCGATCCTCTTCACGTTCGTCATCCCGCTCGCGCTGATGACCACCTTCCCCGCGCAGGCGCTGCTCGGCACGCTCGCCCCCGGCACCGCGATCGCGGCCGTCGTCGCGTCGCTCCTCGCCGCGATCGGCGCGCGCCGCGTCTGGTTGCGCGCGCTCGCCCACTACACCTCGGCGTCGAGCTGACGCCGGCGCGTCGCCGCGGTGGCGGTCCGCGCGCCGGACCGCGGACTCGACCGCTTCAGCCGACCGCGCGGTCGCGACGCTTCACCATGGTGATCACGGTGCCCCGATCGCTGTGCCGCACCTCGTCCATGAACGTGCGTATGAGCAGCAGGCCGCGGCCCGCCACGCGCTCGAGGTTCGCCGGGTCGGTCGGGTCGGGCAGGCGCGCCGGGTCGAAGCCAGGGCCCTCGTCGGCGACGACGTAGGTCGCCTCGCTGCGGGTCTCGCGGGCCGTCACGCGCACGCGACGGTCCCCGTAGGGCGCCTCCACGCGGCGCCTCGCGACGAGGTCCGCGAAGGCCGGCTCGTCCTGCTCGCGCAGCTCGGACCCGACCTCGAGGTTACCGTGGATGATCGCGTTGACGATGGCCTCGCGCAGCGCCACCGCCACCTGCAAGAGCCCCGTCGCGTCGCAGAGCCGCAGGCGCACGAGGCTCGCCTCCAGGTGGCCCACGAGCGGCGGGATCGCGGTGAGATCGTTGTCGATCACGAAGCTCGCCTCGGTGTGGACCAGGCTCTCGAAGAGGCGCTTCTCGTGGATGGCGCCGCGCGACATCTCGATCACGCTCGCGACGGTGTCGGCGAGCACGGCCGCGAGGTTGCGCTTGGGGACGTAGCTGGCCGCGCCCTTCTGGAGCGCACGGACCGCGATCTCCTCGCTGCCGTGGGCCGTCATGAGGACGACCGGGACGGTGGGGTGGTCGCGCCGCATGGCCTCGACGAGCTCGAGCCCGTCGATCTCGGGCATTTGCAGATCGGTGAGCACCAGGTCGGGCGCGCGCGCGGCCACGGCGGCGAGCGCCTCGCGCCCGTTGGCGGCGAGCTCGACGGTGAAGCCCCGCCGCTGCAGGAACGCGCCCGCGAGGCGGCGGTCCATCGGAGAATCGTCGACGACAAGCACGGTCGGCATCACGCCCTCCCCTCCCCTTGCCCGGCGCCGCGCGCGAGCGCCTCGAGCGCGGGCCGGATCCTCGCGAGCTCGTCGCGCAGCGCCTCGAGCGCGACGGCTGCGCGGCCGAGCTCCCCGCTCTGGCCGATCCGCTCGAGCACGAGCGCGTGCTCGCGCGCCGACGCCGCGCCGCAGTGATCGACGCCGCCCTTGATCGTGTGCGCGACGCGGCGCAGCCGGGCGGCGTCTCCGGCCGCGATGGCCTCGGCGAGCTCGTCGAGCCAGCGCGGCTCCTCGGCGAGGAAGATGCCCGCGAGCTCCGCGAGGAGCACGGGATCCCCCCCGGTGTGAGCGAGCGCGGCCTCGTGATCGATCGTCGCGACCGGCGCCGGAGGCGCAGACCGCCGCGCCGCCTCGGGCGCGACCGAAGCACGCGCAGGGGCGTCGTCGAGGTCGATCCCCGGCACGACCTCGTGGATGGCGTCGAAGAGGGCCGTGACCTCGATGGGCTTGCTGACGTAGCCGTCGAAGCCCGCGGCGAGGCAGCGCTCGCGGTCTCCCTTCATCGCGTACGCCGTGACGGCCACGAGCGGGACGTGGCGCGCGCCGCCCTCCTCGCGAGCTCGCAGCGCGGCGGCGGCCTCGAAGCCATCCATCTCGGGCATCTGCAGGTCCATCAAGCACACGTCGAACGCGCCCCGATCGAGGGCGTCGAGGGCCGCGCGTCCGTTGCCGACCACGGTGACCTCGTGCCCCTCGCGCTCGAGCAGCCGCACCGCGAGCCGCTGGTTCACGAGGTTGTCCTCGGCGAGCAGGATGCGAAGCGGCCGGCCGCGGCGCAGCGGGGCCGACGGGATCGACCGACGGATCGACTCCGGCGGATCGAGCGGATCGCAGCGGTGCGCGGCCTCGAGCGCGACGAGGAGATCGGCGGGCTTGATCGGCTTCTGCACCCAGCCCCCGAGCCCGGCCTCGGCGCAGCGGGCGGAGTCCTCGCGCTGCCGCGTCGAGGTCAGCATCATCACGACCGCGAGCGCGCCCCGGGCCGCCCCGCGCAGGCTCGCCGCGGTCGCGAAGCCGTCCGGCGAGCCCGCCGCGGCGTCGACCAGCGCGACCGCGAACCCATCGCCCAGCGTCGCGGCGCGGCCGACGGCCTCGACCGCGGCCTTCGAGTCGCCGACCGCCTCGACCACGAGCCCCGCGGCCTCGAGCAACGCCGAGACGACCTGCCGGGCGCTCTCGCTCTCGTCGACCACGATCACGCGCAAGCCCGCGAGCTCGTCGGAGACGCGGCGGCGCGACGGCGGCGCGCTCGGCGGCGCACGACCGCCCGGGTCCACGACGCGCACGGGCGCGGCCGCCGGGTCCACGCCGAAGCGGGCGGTGAAGTGGAAGGTCGCGCCGGCCCCGGGCGCGCTCTCCACCCAGATGCGGCCGCCGAGCATCTGGACGAGGCGCGACGAGATGCTGAGGCCGAGCCCCGTGCCTCCGAAGCGCCGCGTCGTCGATCCGTCGGCCTGCGCGAACGCGCCGAAGATGATGCGCTGCTTGGCCTCGTGGATGCCGATGCCGGTGTCGGAGACGACGAAGTGGAGCCGCACCGTCGCCTGGTCGCTGGCCTCGACGTAGACGCGCACCACGACCTCGCCGACCTCGGTGAACTTCACCGCGTTGCCGACGAGGTTCACGATCACCTGTCGGAGCCGCAGCGGATCGCCCACGAGCACGGCGGGCACGTCCGGCGCGACGTGGTGCAGGATCTCGAGGCCCTTCTCGTGAGCGCGCAGGGCGAGCGCCTTCATCGTCTCGCCGAGCACCTCGTCGAGGTCGAACGGCACCGGCTCGAGCTCGAGGCGATTGGCCTCGATCTTGGAGAAATCGAGGATGTCATTGATGACCGAGAGCAGCGAGTCCGCCGAGGCCTTGACCATCTCGAGGTACTCGCGCTGCTCGCGGGTGAGCTCGGTGCGGAGCGCGAGCTGCGTCATGCCGAGGATGCCGTTCATCGGCGTGCGGATCTCGTGGCTGACGTTCGCGAGAAACTCGCTCTTCGCGCGGCTCGCGGCCTCGGCAGCGTCGGCCGCGGCGCCGAGCTCGGCCTCGACCTCCTTGCGCTTCTCGAGCACGCGGGCGAGCTCTGCCGAGTGCTCCCGCTCGAGGCGAAGCGACTCCGCGGCCATCGCGTCGGCGCGCCGCTTCGAGATGCTGGCCATGATCACCATGGCGGGGGTCGTGAGGGCGAAGACGACGACGCGCAGGAGGTTGTCGTCGGTGTAGCGGAACGGCTGCCCCTCGACCGAGTAGTAGAACGCGAAGTAGACGCACGCGATCACGGTCGCGACGAGGCCCGATCGCTGCCCGCCGCTGAACGCCGAGAACACGACGATCATGAGCAGGATCGCCGGCGGGTTCGGCACGCGCAGGCCGAAGGACGCGGACGCCTCGACGAGGCCGATCGTCGCGGCCACGAGCACGGGCCCCGCGATCCCGGCCCAGCGCGGTCGCGGCGGATCCCCGCGCGGCGCCTCGGTCGCGTGGATCTCTCCCATCGTGTTCGGGGTACTCCATCGCGGCGTCGCGGGCCAGGCGCGCGCCCGGCATGGATGGCACCACGAGGGCCCCGGCAGAGCTAGAGTGCAGCCTGCATGAACGCCGCCGCCCGGCTCCGCGCGATCCCCCAGCGCTGCCACGCCGCGGCCGCGTGGATCGCGCGCCGCCCGGCCGTCGTCCGGGTCGTGCGGCTCGTCGACAACCTCGACCGCCACGACGCGCCGCGCGCCGCGAGCGCCATGGCGTTCGACGCGTTCCTGGGGATCATCCCCCTGCTCGCCTTCGGCGGGTGGGTCATGCACCGCCTCCATCAGCGCGGCGACCTGGTCGTCGGGCCGATCCTGCGCAACGCGCCGCCCATCGTCGCGAGGCTCGCCGGCGAGGAGATGACCCGCCTGTCCGAGGGAGGCGCAGCGGCGATCGCGCCGGTCGGCGTGCTCGCGTTCCTCTGGGCGTCGTCGGCCGGCGTGTCGACGGCCATGGGCGTCTGCGAGACGATCTTCGCCAGCAAGGCGCGATCGTGGTGGTCGCGGCGCCTGATCGCGATCGGGTGCGTGCTCGGCGCGCTCGCGTCGATCGCGCTGGCGGCCACGACGGCGTTCGCGATCGGGAGCGTGCTCGGGCCGCTCGGCGCGGGCCTCGTGGCGGTGTCCGTGCCGGGCCTCGTCGTGGGCGGCCTCGTGGCCGCGTTCTACCGCACCGCGATCGTGCGGCCGCGCGGAGTGCAGCGGCGCACGTTGCCAGGCACGCTGCTCACGCTCGCCCTGTGGAGCGCCGTGTCCGCGGTCTTCTCCGAGTACGTCGAGAAGATCGCGCGCTACGCCACGCTCTACGGCGGCCTCGCGGCCGTCGCGGTCCTGCTCGTGTGGCTGTGGCTGCTCGCGCTGTCGCTCCTCGTCGGCGGCGAGCTCAACGCGGATCTCGAGGGCATCCGTGGTCCGACGAGCACGCCGCTACCCCTCGGCGCGGCGCGCGAGAAGGGCACAAATGGGGCTCCGTTGGGGGGCCGGTGATAGGCTCGTCGGCGACGTGATGACGCACCCAGCCGACGACCGCCGCCCCCCGACGACGCCCCTCGGCCCGAGGCGGATCGCGCTGCCCGCGATCGCCGCGATCGCCGCGATCGCATCGCTCGCGGCCGGCTGCGGCGCGCGCAGGGCGACCCCGGGCCAGGACGGGGGCGCCGAGAGGGCCACCGGGGTCGCGGCCGGCGCCGAGGAGCCGCCGCCCCCGAGGCGGCCGACCGCGCCGCTCGACGCGCCGGACGCGGCGACGTTCCAGAAGCGCGGCGAGCTGCTCGACGCGGACCTGCAGATCCTCGCGCAGACGACCCTCGCCGCGCTCGCCAAGGGCGACGCCGCCGCGCTCGCCAAGGTCACGGCGCCGGGCGTCGACGCCGCGGCGATCGCGAACAAGCTCAGAGGCCGCGTAGGCGAGGGGCCGCCCCGCTTCGAGGACGCCATCCTGACGCGGGACCTGATCGAGCTGCGCTACAAGCTCACGTTCGACACGGACGCCTCGGCGCCGCGGTACCTCCTGGAGCTGCACCTGATGTACAAGCGCGTCGAGGGCTTCCTGCCCTGGCGCTTGACCGACGCCTTCGTCCCGGGCCAGTAGCGCGCGGGGCCGCCAGACGCCCCCCGTGGCGCGTCCGAGGCCCGGCGAAAGGTCACTTCAGCACGGTCTGGCAGCCGACCTCGATGTTCACCTTCGCGTCGATGGCGGACTTCACGTCGGAGCACGCCTTGCCGACGAGGTCGACCTTGCCGCCGCCGTCGTAGTCCCAGCAGCCGTCGACGAGACACGGGTCCTTCGCGTCCTTGCGGCGCGGCACGAACGCCGTCGCGCCCTCGAGCGTGACGAACACGTTGACCTTGTCCTTGTCGATGGACTTGCCGGGCGGCGGATCGGGCAGGCCGTAGACGCAGCCGAGGGCCTTGCCGCGTACCGCCCGGATCGCGTCGCCGAGCTTGCTCGCGTCGAGCGCGCCCTGCGACAGATCGAGGTGACAGGGCGCGGGCGGATCGCCGCCGCCCTGCGTGAAGGTCGCGTCCTTGGAGCACGCGGGGTCGACCGTCTCGGGCGAGCCGCTGACCGCGTAGGTGCTGAGCGCGAGGCGCATGTGGTAGGGCGGCGTGTCGAACGCGCCCTGCTTCTGGCCGGTGCTGTCGGATCCCGGCACGCCGACGACGAACGTGTTCACCGGCTTCGCCGCGTCGTCGTGCGCGCCCTTGACCAGCGCGTTGACGGCCTCGGGTTGCTCCCAGTCGGCGCAGCCGTTGAGATCGACGTAGCCGGGCCGATTCGAGAGCGAGGTGCAGCTGAAGCCGCCGTCGGTGACGAGCACGACGATGCGGCGCTCGACCTGCGCGAGCCCGAGGGCGGAGTACGCCGACGCGAGCGCGTCGTAGACCGGCGAGCCGTCGTCCTGCGCGCTGATGGGCCCGTGGTTCACGAGGTACTGGTAGATCTCGTGGCGCACGCCGGCGGGCGCGTTCGACTTGTCCTTGCCCGTCGGGCCGAGCGCCACCTGCGGGAGCCCCGACGTGCCGCACGTGACGGAGAAGCCGAAGATGCAGTCGGGGCCGGTCACGGGGCTCACCGGGAACGTGACGAGGCCGAGCGAGAGGCCGTCGAACGCGTCCTGATCGATCGCGGCGGCGATGGCCTGCTGCGCGGCGGCCCACTTCGCGCCGGTCATGCTCGCGGTCATGTCGAGGACGAAGAGCATCGCGGTGGAGGCCTGCTTGGCCTGCTCGGTGAAGTCCGCGCACGAGGCGTCGGGGCTCGGAGCGCCGCCGCCAGCGCCCGCGTCGGGCAGTCCGACGCCGCCCTGCCCCGCGCCGCCCTGCCCCGCTCCACCGGAGCCGCCCGTCGCGTCCCCGCCGAATTCGCCCCCCGGCGAGCTCGCCGCCGAACAGCCGTACGCCGCGCCGACACCGGCCGCGACCAGGAGAGCCAGAGCGCGCATCGAACGACGCATGTCACCTCCGCACGTGCGCCCCGAGGGCGAAGTAAGCCGCTCGACGGTAACACGCGCGGCGGCGGCACGTCTCGACCCGCCGCGGCTCGAACCTCCGCGCGGCGTGCTAAGACTCGGGCCTCATGACGGTCCTCCAGGTCGCCGACGTCGGGTTCGGCTACGGCGCCGACAGGCTCTTTCAAGGTGTGACGTTCTCGCTCGAGCCGGGCCAGCGCGCCGCGCTCGTCGCGCCGAACGGCGCTGGCAAGTCCACGCTGCTGTGCCTCGTCGGCCGCGAGATCGTCCCCGATCAGGGCACCGTGGTCGTGCGCCGCGGCGCGCGCCTCGGCTTCTCGCGGCAGTCGCACGAGCTCGCGCCCGAGGGGTCGGTGCTCGACGCGTTCCTCTCCGGCTTCGGCGAGGTGCTGCGCGCGCGCCACGCGCTGACCGAGGCGCAGCACGCCGCCGCGAGCGGCAGCGACGAGGCGCTCGCGCGGCTCGCCAAGGCAGGCGACGAGTACCACCTCGCCGGCGGCGACGACCTCGAGCGTCGCGTCGAGATCATCGCCGGCCACCTCGGCTTCCGCCCCGTCGACATGGACCGCCCCGTCGCGAGCCTCTCGGGCGGCGAGCGCGGCCGGTTGAACCTCGGCGTGACCCTCGCCCAGGAGCCCGAGCTGCTGCTGCTCGACGAGCCGACGAACCACCTCGATCTCGACACGATCGACTGGCTCGCGCGCTACGTCGCCGGCCTCTCGTGCGCCGTCCTCTGCGTGTCGCACGACCGCGCCTTCCTCGACGCCACGTGCACCGAGACGATGGAGCTCGGCCGGAAGAGCTTCCGCAGCTACCCGCTCAAGTACTCCGACTACTCCGTCGCGCGCGCCGAGGACCTCGCCCGTGAGCGCGAGATCGCCGCGCGGCAGGAGGCCTTCGTCGCGAAGACCGAGGACTTCATCCGCAAGAACATCGCGGGGCAGAAGACCAAGCAGGCGCAGAGCCGCCGCAAGATGCTCGACAAGCTCGAGACGGTCGAGCGCCCGGAGGACATCTGGGCGGTCGCCGAGAAGGTGCGCTTCCGCTTCGCGCCCGCCCCGCGCACCGGCGACATCGTGATCGACGCGAAGGGCCTGGGCGCGAAGCGCGGCGATCGGCAGCTCTTCGCCGGCTTCGATCTCCTCGTGCGGCGCGGCGAGCGCATCGGCGTCGTGGGCGCGAACGGATCCGGCAAGACGACGCTGCTCAAGCTGCTCGCCGGGCGCGGCCTACCCGAGGACGAGGGCGCGGTGCGCCGCGGGACGAACCTCGCGGAGGGGTACTTCGATCAGCACCTCGGATCGCTCGACCCGTCGCGCACGGCGATCGAGGAGATCCGCAGCGTGCGCGCGGATCTCAACGCGGACGCCGTCCGCCAGTACCTCGCGCGCTTCCGCTTCTGGGGCGACGACCCGTTGCGGCGCGTCTCGGGCTTCTCCGGCGGCGAACGCAGCCGCCTCGCGCTCGCCAAGCTGCTGCTCGAGCCGCTGAACCTGCTCTTCCTCGACGAGCCCACGAACCACCTCGACATCCCCGCGGCCGAGATCCTCGAGGAGGCGCTCGCCGGCTTCGAGGGCACGGTGGTGCTCGTCTCGCACGATCGGCGGTTCCTCGAGGGCGTGACGACGCGCACGATCTCGGTCAAGGACGGGGCGATCGACGTGCACAACGGGGGCTTCGCCGACTTCTGCGCGACGGCCGCCCGCGCCGAGCAGACCCGCGAGACCAAAGCTCGCGAGGCCGAGGCCGAGGCGCAGCCGGTGTCGTCGCGCGACGACGGCGGCCGGCGCGAGCGATCGGTGCGGCGCAGCGCCTCGACGGTGCCGCGCGCGCCCGACGCGAAGGTCGCCGCGCCCGAGGATCCGGCCACGCGGCGGCGCGCGTTCGAGGCGGACAAGGCGACGGCGCGCGCCCTCGACAAGAAGAAGAAGCGCGTGAAGGAGCTCGAGGCCGTCATCGCCGACGGCGAGACCGCGCTCGCGGCGATGCGCGAGGAGCTGAAGCAGGATCACGGCGGCGACTGGACGAAGCTGTCGAAGCTCACGGCGAAAGAGCAGGACCTCGCCGAGCGCGTGGACGCCGCGATGACGGAGTGGATGGGGCTGTCCGAGGAGCTCGCGGGCGCGGATGCCAGCCCGGAAGGGAGCCGCGCGTGAGGGCGCGCGCGATCGTAGCTGTCGCTGTCGCGATCGCCGTCGCCGCGCCGGCCTGCCGGAGCAAGAAGGAGGACGACGGCACCACGCCGCAAGCCGCCGGATCGCTGCCCGAGCTCGTGCTGCGCGAGGACGCGCAGAACCTGATGCTGACGTGGATCGACGACAAGGGCGACACGCACGTCGAGCTGCACCCGACGGACGTGCCAGCCGAGGGGCGCGCCCTCGTGCGCGTCGTCGTCGCCGACCGCGAGGACGGCACCCGCGACCTGTTCTACATCGTCGATCTCGGGCAGAAGCGGGGCGACGGCACGTGGGTCGCGCGCACGATGCGGCGGTCGGAGTGGGAGGCCCGGATCGAGAAGAAGCGCGAGGGGCGGCTCGGTCCGCCGCCGGGCCCCGCGCCCGCGCCACCGCCCGTCGCGGGGAGCGCAGCGCCGGGCCCGACCCCGGGGGCGCCGAAGGGCAACGGCAAATACGCGGGCGTCACGGTCACGGTCTACGGCGCCGAGTGGTGCCGCCCGTGCCACGAGGCGCAGGCCTACCTGAAATCGCGCGGCGTGACCGTCGTGATGAAGGACGTCGACACCGACCCGGCCGCGCAGGCCGAGCTGCGACAGAAGCTCGCCAAGGCCGGCCAGCCGGGCGGAAGCATCCCGGTCATCGACGTGCGCGGGCAGATCCTGATTGGCTACAACCCGACGGCGATCGATCAGGCGCTCGCGAAGGCGTCGACAGGGACGATGCTGTAGGGGGGCGCGCGGCTCGTGCCGGTCATTCGCCGGCGGGCGTGGCGCGCGCGGCCGCGTCGAGGAACGCATCGATCCCGTCGAGCGCGGCGTCCACATCGAGCACGACCGAGGCGAGCGTCTCGACGCGATCGAGGATCTTCCGTCGATCGAGGACGAAGCCATACGCATGCCGGAAGAAGTGCCGGAAGCCGAGCAGGTCCGCGAGCGGCGCGACGGTACGCACGGGGAGCACGGCCGGGCGCACGCCCGGGACCTCGACCGCGAGCTGCGTGAGGAGCTCGCGGTGCCAGCGGGCGCCGGTGGGCACGTCCCCGTCGAGCTGACGAGCGATGCGCTCGAGGATGGTCTCGAGGCCGGTGTACCAGCCGTGCAGCGCGACGCCCGCGAGGGCGAGCAGCGCGGGATCGTCGGGGGTGGACGCGAGCCTTCCGCGCGCGAGATCGGCGTCGGCCACGCAGCGCGCCAGCAGCACCCGGTCCTCGGCGATCTCGCCGCGCAGACGCGCGAGGAGCGTCACGGCCGCGTGCGCCCCGGGCGTCACGCGATCCTCGCGCCGTCGCGGCGAACGCGGTCCTGGAAGCGCTCGGGGAGGTCCTCGATCCGCAGCAGGTCGACCATGGTCCCCGCCGCGTGCGCGAGCGAGTCGGCGACGTCGACGAGGGCGGAGGGTGCGAGCCCCTCGACGACGACGTCGACATCCGAGCGCTCGCCGAAGGCGCCCCAGACCGCCGATCCCACGATCCAGGCCGCGGAGATCGCGCCGCGCCGCGCGAGCTCGCCGCACGCACGATCGACCGCGGCCACGGCTCGATCGCGCCGCGCCGCGTGCGCGTCCCGCGCTCGGTCGAGGCGCGCGGCGAGGGTCGTCCGGAGGTCGACGGGCGTCGTCGGCATGTTCGCCGGACGACAATAGCGCGGAGCGCGCGGCGCCGCATGCAGCGAGGGAGCCTCGCGGCGGCACGCACGGGCTCGACGCGGGCGACGTCCCGCCTCTCGAGCCACCACCCGTGGGCCCCCGCGCGGCCCCTCGCCCCGGGCGCGCTCCGCGACACCCCTGGACCCGCGGCGGCCGCCCCGCTACTACGGGCCGTTCCCCCGACCGGGCGCTTCTCGCGCTCACCGCGTGACGTCCGTCGCGCGTTTCCCCCGGGTTGGACCCTCAGGAGTTCCGATGATCGACGTCGTCATGCCCCAGCTCGGCGAGAGCGTCGTCGAGGGCACCGTGACCAAGTGGCGCGTGCGCGCAGGCGACGTGGTCACGCGCGAGCAGCCCCTCGTCGACGTCGCGACCGACAAGGCCGACACCGAGATCCCCTCGCCCGCCGCGGGCCTCGTGGTCGAGCTGTTCGCCGCCGAGGGCGTGCTCGTCGCGAAGGGCGGCCTGCTCTGCCGCATCGACGAGACGGCCGCCGCAGCCGCGATCCCCGCCCCGCCCGCGGCGCCTCCCGCGCCCGCCGGCGCGCCGCTCGCCTCCCCCTCGACGCGCAAGCTCGCGCGCGAGGCCGGCGTCGACCTCGACCGCGTCCCGAGCACCGGCGAGCACGGCCGCGTCACCCGCGACGACGTGCTCCGCGCCGCAGCCCCCGCCCCCGAGACGCCCGCGCCGACGGCCCCCGTCCCCGCTCCCCTCCCCACCATCGCCCAGCCCCCCGCTCCCGCCCGAGCTCCGGTCGCCGCGCCTCCCGCCCCCGCGCGCGAGATCGCCGAGCTGATCCAGGCCGGCGGCGGGTTCGTCCCGCCGATCCCGAACGTCGGCTACGGCTCGTACAAGGTGCCGGCGTACACGCCGCACCCCGGCGACGAGGTCGTCCCCTTCTCGCGTCGTCGCCGCATCACGGCCGACCACATGACGTACTCGAAGGCCACGTCGCCGCACGTCGTGACGGTGGCCGAGGTCGACCTGCACGCGACGGCCAAGCTGCGCGACGCGCACAAGGATCGCCTCAAAAAGGAGGGCGTTCCGCTCACGTTCCTCGCCTTCATCGCGGCCGCCACGGTCCGGGCCTTGCGCGAGCACCCGCACGTCAACGCGCGCGTGCTCGAGGGCTCGTTCGCCGTCCTGAAGGACGTGAACCTCGGCGTCGCGGTCGACACGCCCGGGGGCCTCCTCGTCCCGAGCATCAAGCACGCCGACCAGCTCAGCCTGCGCGGCATCGCGTCGCAGATCGACGAGCTCGCGACCCGGGCGCGCGCGAACAAGATCACCGCCGACGACCTCGCGGGCACCACGTTCACGGTCTCGAACCCGGGCACGAAGGGCAACCTCTTCGGCGCGGCGATCATTTCGCAGCCGAACGTGGGCATCCTGCGCATGGGCGAGATCAAGAAGCGCGTCGTCGTCGTGACGAAGGACGGCGAGGACGCGATCGCGATCCACCCGGTCATGTACATGGCGCTCTCGTACGACCACCGCGTCATCGACGGCGTGCTCGCCAACTCGTTCCTGTGGCGCGTCGCCGACGTGCTCACGCGCGGCGAGTTCGAGGTCTGACCGGAACCCGAGGAGACGAAGATGAAGCACACCGATTCGGTCCTTCCCGCTGGCCACCGCGCCCTCGCCGACGTCGATCCCGAGATCGCCGCGCTCGTCCGCGCCGAGGAGGTGCGCGAGGCCGAGAGCATCCGGCTCATCGCGAGCGAGAACTACGTGTCGCGCGCCGTGCTCGAGGCGACCGGCTCGGTGCTGACGAACAAGTACTCCGAGGGCTACCCCGGCAAGCGCTACTACGAGGGTCAGCACCAGGTCGACCAGGTCGAGGAGCTCGCGCGCCGGCGCGTCAAGCAGCTCTTCGGCGCCGATCACGCGAACGTGCAGCCCTACTCGGGCAGCCCCGCGAACCTCGCCGTCTACCTCGCCTTCGCGAAGCCCGGCGAGACGATCATGGGCCTCGGCCTGCCCGCCGGGGGCCACCTGACGCACGGGTGGGGCGTCAGCATCACGGGCAAGTTCTGGAACAGCGTCGCGTACGGCGTGCGCGCCGACGACCACCGCATCGACCTCGATCAGGTCCGCGACCTCGCCTTGAAGCACCGCCCGAAGCTCCTCTGGTGCGGCGCCACGGCGTACCCGCGCACCATCGATTTCCCTGCGTTCCGCGCGATCGCCGACGAGGTCGGCGCCATCCTCGCGGCCGACATCGCCCACATCTCCGGCCTCGTCGCGGGCGGCGCGCACCCGTCGCCGGTCGGCATCGCCGACGTCGTGACGTCGACCACGCACAAGACCTTCCGCGGCCCGCGCGGCGCGATGATCCTGTGCAAGGCCGAGCACGCGGCCGCGATCGACAAGGCCGTCTTCCCCGGCCTGCAGGGCGGCCCGCACAACCACACGACCGCCGGCATCGCCGTCGCCGCGAGGGAGGCCGCCGAGCCTTCGTTCAAGGACTACGCCCACGCCGTCGTCGCGAACGCGAAGGCGCTCGCCGAGGCGCTCGCGGCGCGCGGCTTCCGCCTCATCACGGGCGGCACCGACAATCACCTCCTGCTCATCGATCTCACGCCGAAGGGCATCGCGGGCAAGCCGTACGCGCAGGCCCTCGACAAGGCCGGCCTGGTCGGCAACTACAACTCGATCCCGTTCGACCCGCGCAAGCCGTTCGACCCTTCGGGCCTGCGCATCGGCACGCCGGCGATCACCTCGCGGGGCATGGGCGTCGCCGAGATGGGCCGCATCGCAGCCTGGATGGACGAGGTCGCGCAGCACCCGATCGACGAGGTGCGCCAGGCGCGCATCGCCGCCGAGGTGCGCGAGCTGTGCAGCCACTTCCCGGCGCCCGGGATCAAGCTCTGAGCGACGAGAGGCGCCGGTAGCGCCCAGGGCGCGGCGCAGGCCGAGCGCCGTGCGGATGGGGTTGGATCGGGATCGAAACGGCGACCCTCCAACCCTCCTCCGGGCGTTCGCGGCGCCGTCAGCCTCTGGCGCCGTCGGTCACTTGATGTAGAGCTGGCCGGCGATGACGCCCTGGCCTCGCGTGGCCTTGACGACGTACTTCGCGTTCACGCCCGCGGGAATCAGCCACTTGAAGCAGTTGCCGCGGCCTCCCACCGATGCGCGGTCGCCGGAGCCGCTGTCCTGCGCGACGACGGTTGCGACGTTGATCACCAAGGTCTGGATCTGGATGTCGACCTCCTGCACGCCCGCGCCGACCGCGAGCACCGTGTAGCACTTGCCCGGGAGCATCTGGAACGGCGTCTCGAGGGTCTGCCCCTCGGTGAACTGACCGGCCGACGGGTTGCCCTCGCGCGCCATCCCGGGCGCCTCCTGCTGGGAATACGCGAGGAGCGGCACGATCGCGGCCTGCGCGAGTGCCGGGTCGATCGGCGTGGCCGAACCGCCCGAACCAGGCTGGGCGCCGCCCGGCGCGGGCGCGGGCGCGGGCGCGGGCGCGGGCGCCGGTGCGGGCG
>CAIVJW010000387.1 GCA_903906315.1 uncultured delta proteobacterium
CACAACCAGCAGCTGAGCGACGCGCGCGCGGCCTCCGTGCGCCAGGCGCTCATCAACGCGGGCGTCGACGGCGGTCGCCTCGCGTCGAAGGGCTACGGCCAGGATCGCCCGGTCGCGCCGAACGTCACGGCGGCGAACCGCGGGCGCAACCGCCGCGTGCAGTTCATCATCCTGGAGAAGCAGTAGCCGCGCCGCCCCGGCGCATTCCGCCGGGGCAAGCTTCGGCCAAGGACACGGGCGCCCGCGATCGACTGCCGGGCGCCCGTTTTCGGTTGCGACCCGCCGCACCGCCGCGGCGGCGGGCCGATCGTCTCATGCGGCTGGGGGGCGCCGAGGTGACCGTGGCTCGACGCGCAGCGGCGCTGCTCTTGCTGATGACGTCCATGGGCTGCACGAGCGCGCCCGCGATGGGCGATCCCACCCCGACCTCGCCCACGCGCGGAGCCGCCAGCGCCGCGGCGACGACGGCCCCGAGCGGCATGTCCCCACCCGTCGCGGCGAGCTCGGCGGCGTCCCCGACCGCCACCGCCACACCGACGTCCGACGCGGCAGCGACCGGTCCTCTCGATGCGGGCGCCGATCACGCCGCCCGCCCGCTCGTGAAGGACAACATGGTCCGGCCCGCGCTCGAAAGCGACGAGCTCCAGGATCACGCGCGCGCGCTCTTCGAAGCGGTCACGCGGGACGACCCGGCGGTCGGCGACGTCTTCTGGTTCCCGAAGGAGCCCTTTCTCCCGCTGAAGGACGTGAAGGGGCCCGACAAGTACTGGGACAACCTGCACGGCACCTACGCGAGCGACATCCACGCGCTCCACCGCAAGCGCAAGTCGTGGGAGGGCACGAAGTTCGTGAAGTTCGAGGTCGGCTCACCGCCGAAGTGGGTCAAGCCCGGCGAAGAGGCGAACAAGATCGGATACTTCCGGTCCTTTCGCGGGAAGCTTCGCTACGAGGTCGCGGGCGAGGCGTCGACGATCGACGTGCACACGATCATCTCGTGGCAAGGCACGTGGTTCATCACGCACCTGCGCAAGTTCAAGAAGTAGGGGCCACGGCCGGATCCGGCTGGACAGAGCGCCAGGTTTGGAGCCCCTCGCGGCCGCGTACTCAGTAGTGCTCGGCCAGCACCTTGGCGTCGGTGGTGGTGTCGAAGACGGCGTCGCAGCGGCGACAGCGGTACTTCACCCGCTGCGGGCGGGCCGAGATACCGATCGCCACCATCAGCCAGCCGAGCGGGCCGTACTCCGCCTCGGCGTTGACCATGTAGTGGCCCCGACCGTGGCCGCAGCGACACGTGCGCCCGGCCTTGCCCTGTGCGGTTTCGACCTGTGCGGTTTCCATGTACCTTCGCGTCGTGGTGGGAGCGCCGCGCGACGGGACCTCGCCGCGGCACGGGCCGACGGCGGCCGGCAGGGGCGCCCCGCGAGCGCCGGCTCGGGGCCAGCATAGCACGCGCTCGGCCGGACCCAGGCGGCGCACGTGACGCCGCGCGTCTCGGTCCTCCTGCCCTACCGCGACGTCGGCGGGCTCGTCGAGGAAGCGCTCCAGAGCATCCTCGACCAGCGGGACGTCGACCTCGAGGTCCTCGCGATCGACGATGGATCGCGCGACGACGGCCCCGGGCGGGTCGCGCGCATCGCGGCGCGGGACACGCGCGTGCGGACGCTCGCGACCGACGGGGTCGGACTGTGCGGGGCGCTCGAGCTCGCGCGCTCGGAGGCCAAGGGCGAGCTCATCGCTCGCATGGACGGCGACGACGTCGCGCTGCCCGGTCGCCTCGCGAGCGAGGTCGCGCTGCTCGACCGGGCGCCCGGCCTCGGCGCCGTCGGCACCTTCGTCGAGCCGTTCGCGACCGACGGCGAGGTGGGCGACGGCATGCGGAGCTACGTGGCCTGGCAGAACGGCCTCGTCACGGCCGAAGACCACGCGCGCCAGATCTTCGTCGAGTCCCCGCTGTGCCACCCCTCGGTCGTGCTTCGCCGCAGCGCGCTCGACGCCGTGGGTGGCTTCCGCGACGGGCCGTTCCCCGAGGACTACGACCTCTGGCTGCGGCTCGACGCGGCGGGCTTCGGGCTGGCGAAGGTGCCCGAGGTGCTCCTGCGCTGGCGCCACCGCGCCGGCCGCGCCACGTTCGCCGACGCACGCTACGGACGCGATCGGTTCTTCGGCGCCAAGGCGGCCTTCCTGGCTTCCCGCCTCGCGCGCCTCGGGCGCGAGGTCGCGATCTGGGGCGCGGGTCACACGGGCAAGCGGACGGCGCGCGCGCTCGAGGCGGCCGGCGTCCGCGCCGAGCTGTTCGTCGACATCGATCCCCGCAAGATCGGCCGCGTCGCGCGGGGCGCGCCGATCGTCGCGACCGCCGCGCTCGTGCGCGGACGCCACACCGTCGTCGTGGCCGTCGGCGCACGCGGAGCTCGCGACGTCGTCCGGTCGCAGCTCGACGCGCGCGGCTTCGTGGAGGGCGTCGACTACCTCTGCGCGTCCTGACCGATCACGTCGCCGGCAGCAGCGGCTCGCCCAGGATCGGGGCCAGGAACTCCCGCTCGACCGCCGCGTAGTCGACCTCGACGTCGAAGCGCGCCAGCACCGAGTAGAAGCCGAACTGCAGGCGGTTCATGAACAGCATGCCCGGGGGCAGCGGTACGAAGTCCTCCTGCAGCTTGCTCATCTCGTCGCGGAATCCCACCAGGCGCCGCACGAGGCTCGCGGAGTACGTGCGCGTCATCCGGTACGGCGACGTGAAGATCGGCTCGAAGCAGAGGCGCGAGTACTCGAGCGCGATCTTCTCCCAGTGCCCGCCGCGCGTCTCGAGCACGAGCTTCGCCGCCTCGCGAAACGCGGCCTCGTCGCGGCGCAGCGCCGCGGAGTGGATCCGGCACGCGTCGTCGAGACGGTGGCCCTCGAGCGGCTGCACGCAGCCGAAGTCGAGGAACGCGACGCGACCATCGCCCTGAAACACGTAGTTGCCAGGGTGCGGGTCGGCGTTGAACATGCCGCCGACCAGGTTGCCCTTGAATACGAAGCGCCAGAGCGTGCGGCAATACGCCCGTCGCTCGGCCTCGGGCGCCCGCGCCGCTTCATCGAGCCCTACGCCGAGGACGAGCTCGGTCGTCAGCACGCGCGCAGCCGAGCGCTCGCCGATCACGCGGGGCACGCGGATCTCGTCGTCGCCCGCGTGAAGCTCGCGGAACGCGGTCTGGCGACGCGCTTCGAGCTCGTAGTCGAGCTCCTCGAGGAAGCGGCTACGGACCTCGGCGATCACGCGCTTGGAGCCGAGCTTGCGCGCACCGAGCGCCCCCACGATCCCCTCGAGCATGCCGGCGTTGTCGAGATCGCTCTCGACCGCCTTGCGGATGCCAGGGTGCTGCACCTTGACGGCGACCTCGAGGCCGTCTTCGAGCACCGCGCGGTGCACCTGCCCGATCGACGCGCTCGCGATGGGCTCGTCGTCGAAGCGCGCGAACAGCCGGTCGACGGGGGCGCCCAGGTCCTCCTCGATCACGCGCCGGATGTCGACGGACGCCGAGGTCGGGGCCGCCGCGCGAAGCCGCCCGAGGGCCGCCTCGTAGACGTCGCGATGCTCCTCGGGGACGACGCCGTCGACGTAGCTCGCCATCTGGCCGACCTTCGCGGCGAGCCCACGCAGGGTGCCGAGCACGTCGGCCGTCAGGTGCACCTGGTGGGCCGCGTCGCGCCCGAGCAGGAGGCCGGCGCCGGTGCGCGCCCCGAGCCCGGCGAGGCGCACGATCCGGCCTATCTTGCCCTCGGGGAGCTTGCGGTGCGTGCTCATGAAGCCCTCCCTTGCGCTGACGCGCCCCGAACTTCAAGCGTCGACAGCGCCCCGGCTCGCGAGCCTCCGTGGACCGTGGCGGCGTGGCCCATGCTACGTTCAGTCGTGGAGAGACGCCCGATGCCGACGAGCCGCCGAGCGTTCACGCTGGTCGAGCTGATGATCACCGTCGCGATCATCGGCGTGCTGGCCGCGCTCGCGACCGTCGGGCTGCGCAAGCAGATCGCCCACGCCAAGAGCGCCGAGGCGAAGTCGCACGTGAGTGGCATCACGCGCGGCGCCGTCGGGGCGTACGAGCGCGAGACGACCGATTCGGAGCTCGCGGCCGAGGGCTCGAGCTCGTCGGGCAACGCCCACGACGTCTGCAACACGGCCGACATCGTCCCGGTCAACGTCCCCGCCGGGACGAAGTACCAGCCGCGGACCGGCGAGGGGAAGGACTTCGACACGGGCGACACGCAGTCCGGCTGGAAATGCGTGAAGTTCTCCGTCAGCCAGGCGATCTACTTCCGCCTCACCTACAAGCGCGGCACGGCCTCCCAGGTCGCTCCCGCGAACCCGGCCACCATCGCCGGCTCCTCGAAGGCGTTCGAGGCCGCGGCCGAGGGCGACCTCGACGCGGATGGCCTCACGTCGAAGTACGTGCGGACCGGCAAGGTCAACCTGACGACGCAGCAGATGGTCCTGTCGACGCACGTCTACGTCGAGAACGACGGGGAGTAGCTACTCCTCGGGCTTCTTCTCGGTGTGGATCTCGCGGAGGAGCTCCTCGACGCGGTTCACGGCGTCGGGAGCCTCGTCGTAGCGGAACCGCAGGTCGGGGACGTAGCGAAGGCCGAGCGCCTGGCCGACCTCGCGCCGGAGGCGACCGGCCGCCGCCTCGAGCGCCTTGATCGCCCCACGCCGCGCGCGCTCGTCCTCGCCGCCGACCTCGAGCCGCACGTACACGCGCGCGAGCTGGAGGTCGTCGGTCAACTCGACCCGGGACACGAGCACGCTCGCGAGCCGCGGGTCTCGCAGCGCGCGCAGCGCCACGACGAGCTCCCCCCTCACCTGCCCTGCGACCCGGACCGCACGCTTCACTTCGTTCATCGGGGCGTCTCCTCGTCGTCGTCGTCGTCGCTCTCGCCGAAGCCTGCCTCGTCGAGCGCGTGCTCGATGCCTCCGCGAACCCCCGCTCCGCCCTCGCCGAACGGGAGGATCTCGGTCGCCCTGTCGGTCAGGATCGCGTCCGGCAGCAGGCCGGCCACCGAGGCCACTCTGGCGAGCACCTGGTCGCAGACCACGGCCGACCCGGACACGACGGCGACGCCGAACGTGGCGCGCTGCGGGTGGTCGAGCGTGCCGAGCTCGGCGATCGAGACGTGCAGTCGAGACTGCAACCGCTCCTTGAACGAGCGCACCACGCTGCGCTTGTCCTTGAGCGAGCGCGCACCGGGGATGGACAGGCTGAGACGGAGGACGCCAACGAACATGGGGTGTCGAATGGAGGACGCGGGCCTCCTGGTGACCATGACGATCAGGGGCCCGCGTGCTCGGAGTCGCCCGCGCGTCGTGCGCGGGATTTGGGGCCGCTCGTGCCCCCTTCGCTCAGGTGAGCTTGGTCTTGATCTCCTCGATCTCGTAGCTCTCGATGATGTCGAGCTCCTTGACGTCCTGGTAGCCGTCGAGGGAGATGCCGCACTCGAAGCCCTCGGCGACGTCGCGTGCGTCGTCCTTGAAGCGGCGCAGCCCGGAGAGCTTGCCGCTCCAGACGACCGCGCTGCCGCGGAGGAGGCGCGCCTCGGCGGTGCGCTTGACGAGGCCCTGGACGACCATGCAGCCGGCGACGGTGCCCGACTTCGCGATGCGGAAGACCTGACGCACCTCGGCGCGGCCGAGCTGCTTCTCGATCTTCGTCGCGGGGAGCAGGTTCTCCATCGCGGATCGGATGTCGTCGACCGCGTTGTAGATGATGTTGTAGGTCCGGATCTCGACGTCCTCGGACTCCGCGAGCGAAGCCGCCTTGCCGGCGGGCCGCACGTTGAAGCCGGCGATGAGCGCCTTCGACGCGACCGCGAGGTTGACGTCGCCCTCCGTGATCGCGCCGACACCGGCGTGCACGATGGTGACCTTGACCTTCTGCGTGCTGAGCTTCGTCAGGGCCTGGCCGACGGCCTCGACCGATCCCTGCACGTCGCCCTTGATGATGAGCTTGAGCTCGAGCTGGTCCGCCTCGCTGAGACGCGTGGTGAGCGCCTCGAGCGACATGCGCGCGTCCTGGGGGACGAGCGACTTGGCGACCTTCTTGTGGCGCGTCTCGGCGATCTCCTCCGCCGTGCGCGCGTCCTTGACCGAGTGAACCGGATCACCGGCGCTCGGCACCTCGTTGAGGCCGAGGACCTCGACCGGCGTGGCCGGCCCGGCCTCGTGGACCGCGCGGCCGAGCTCGTCGGTCATCGCGCGGACCTTGCCCCATGCGGCGCCGGCCAGGAGGATGTCGCCGACGTGGAGGGTGCCGTCCTGCACCATGACGCGGGCCACCGGTCCGCGACCGCGGTCGAGCAGGGCCTCGATGACCGTGCCCTGCGCGCGCTTCTTCGCGTTCGCCTTGAGCTCGAGCACCTCCGCCTGGAGGAGCACGGTCTCGAGGAGCTGGTCGACGCCGGCGCCGGTCTTGGCCGAGACCTGGACGAACATCGTCTCGCCGCCCCAGGCCTCGGACTGTAGGCCGAGCGAGGCGAGCTCGCGCATGATCTTCTCCGGGTCCGCGCCCGGCTTGTCCATCTTGTTCACCGCGACGACGATCGGCACCTTCGCCTGCTGCGCGTGCGTCACGGCCTCGCGCGTCTGCGGCATGACGCCGTCGTCGGCCGCGACGACCAGGATGACGATGTCGGTGAGCGACGCGCCGCGCTGGCGCATCGCCGTGAAGGCCTCGTGGCCCGGGGTGTCGAGGAAGGCGACGGTGCCACGCGGCGTCTCGACGCGGTAGGCGCCGACGTGCTGCGTGATGCCGCCCGCCTCGCCCTCGGCGACCGAGGCCTTGCGGATCCTGTCGAGCAGCGACGTCTTGCCGTGGTCGACGTGGCCCATGACGGTCACGATCGGCGGGCGCGGCTCGAGACCGTCCTCCACCTCGGCGGCCGTTCCCATCGCGTCGGCGAGCGACGCCTCCTCGCTCACGGCGACGTCCTCGACCTGCCAGCCGAACTCGCCGGCCAGGATCTTGGCGGTCTCCGCGTCGAGCGTGGAGTTGATGTTGACGCCGGTCATGCCCATCGAGAGCAGGCGCATCAGCACGTCGGTCGCCTTGAGCGACATCTTCGCGGCGAGCTGCTGCAGGCTGACCTGCTCCTCGATCTTCACGACCTTCTTGTGCGACGCCATCTCCTGGGTGGAGACGATGCCAGGCCGGCGCTGCATGCCCGGTCCCTGCCCCGGACGGGGACGGAAGCCCGGACGGCCGCGCTGCATGCCGCCCATCGGGCGGCCAGGACCGGCATAGCCCGCAGGCCCACCGGGACGCGCGGGCGTTTGGGTCGCGCGCGGGTCGTACGTCGTGCGGCGAGCGGGCGGGCCCGTCCGCGCCTGCACTTGCGGCATCGGGACGCCGGGGCGGCCTTGCCACACGTCGATGCCCGTCTTCGGAGCCGTCGACGGACGACGCGGCGCCGCAGAGGGCGAAATGGCGGACGTCTGAGCCACGACGGGCGGAGGCGGGGCCGGCCGCTCCATCACGGGCGGCGGCGGCGGCGGCAGCACGACGGGCGACGGAGGGGGCGACGGCGCCACGTGTACGGGCGGCGCCGCCTCGACCGGCGGCGGAGGCGCGATGGCCGCACGCGGCGCCGAAGGCGGGGGCGCGGGCGGAGCGACGCGCGTCTCGCCGGTGGAGCTCGCGCGAGGCTTGCTCGGCCGGGCGGCCGGCACGACCACCTTCGGCGGAGGCTCGGACGCCACGCGCACCGGCTCGGGAGCCGGTGCAGGGGGAGCGGCGGCGATCCCGGGCGAGCTCGGTCCGGGCGACGGAATGACCGGCCGAGCAGGCGACGCCGCAACCTCGACGACCGGCGGCGCGGGCTCGAAGGCCACCTCCGGCGGCGGCGGTGGCTCGGGCGCCCGGCGCGCACGCGCGGCGGCGCTCGGCGGGGCGGGCGGGACGACTCGCTCGCCAGCGTGAGACGGCGGCGCCGGCGGGACGGCCCGCGCGATGGCGGCGTCGAGCGCAGCCGTCGGCGACGACGCTGGAGACGGAGGCACGCGGCCATCCGCTGGCTCCGCCCCGTGCTCGGCGCGCGCGCGACGCTTGACCACCGTGGGGCGGATGCGCTCCTCCACGACGTCGGGCGTCTTCTGCCGCTCGAGATGGCGCTTCACGCGCTCGACGACGTCGGGGTCGACCGAGCTCATGTGATTGCGCACGTCGCCGAGTCCCATGGACTGGAAGAGCGAGACCAGCTGCTTCTGGTCCATATTGAGTTGCTTCGCGACTTCGTAGACCCGCACCTTACTCATGCACCTCGCTCCACAACGTTCACGGAAATCACGCCGCACGCGTCCGCCACGCGTGCCGCATCGCGCACGGCGGCAGCGATGCTCGTCGACGAAATCGCCAGGACCCCGACGCCGTCGCCCGGATCACCGACCCCTCGCGCGCCCAGTCTTGCGAGCTTGGCCCGCGTGCCCCACGCGACCGCCCGCCCCTCATCCACCGCACGGCGGACGTCGGGGAGCCCCAGCTCTGCGGGCGCGTCGCACGCGACCACCACCGAGCGGGCCTCGCCGCGCGCAGCCGCCGCGACGACCTCGTCTGCACCGAGGGCGAGGTGACCGGCCCGCGCGGCCGCCACGAGCAACGCCTCGACGCGCGCGTCCAGCGCCGCGCGCACCTCCCGCACCAGCGCATCCGGGGCGAGCGGCTCGCTGCCCCCCGCCCGGGCAAGCCGGTCCACGCGGCCCTTGGCCGCGCGCGCGAGCCCGCGCGAGCAAGCCTTCTCGAGGCAGGCGCGCCGCGGGTGAACGTGGGCGCCCCGACCGGGTGCGCCGCGCCGTCCGTCCACCGAAACTTCACCGCCCGTCCCGAGGACGAGACGGACGAGGTCCACACCGCGCGCCGCCAGAGCGACGCGCTGGCCGCAGCCGACGCACGTGCGCGTCCGGAAAGCCCCGTGGGGCCTCCGCTCGCGCTCCGTCTTGATCGTCGTCTGCATGCTCATGTGAGTTGTCCCCGGATGGCCATCGGGCCGCCGAACGCTAAGCCCGCGGGCCCCCGGTGCCTAGCCCTTCGCGGCTTCCGCCTGGGCGGCACGGCGAGCCTCCGCCCTTGCGGCCTCGAGCACCTTTTGCTCGCTCTCCATGAATTCGCGAGCCCCTTGCTTGATGGCTCGGGACTTCTTGATGCCGAGGCCGGTGCGGATCGCGAGGCGGTCCTCGTCCTCGCGCAGCACGTCCTCGACCGTCTTGTAGCCCTGCTCCTCGAGGAGCACGACCGTCCGATCACCGACGCCGCGGACGAACATGATGCGCTCGCGGTCCGAGAGCGGCTCCGTCCGCGAAGCCGCGGCCTTGATGCGCTCCTGGCGCAGGCGCTCCATCGTGGTGTCGGCCTGCGCCTTGATGCGCTCGGCCGCCTCGGCGCCACCGAGCCCCGGGATCGCCGCGAGCTCCTCGATCGAGGCCTCGCTGACCTCCTCGAGGGCGCGGAAGCCAAGCCGGTACATCGACTTCGCGATCGCCTCGGTGACGACGTCCATCTGCTGGAGGGCGGAGATCGCCTCCTCCTCCATCTGCTTGAACTTCGTCTCGCTGATGATGTCGAGCTTCCAGCCCGTGAGCTGGGCCGCGAGGCGCACGTTCTGGCCCTTGCGGCCGATCGCGAGGCTGAGCTTCTCGTCGGGGACGACGAGCTCCATGCGACCATCGGCCTCGTCGACGATGACCTTGTGGACCTCGGCCGGCTGGATGGCGGCGATGACGTAGCGCGCCGGATCGCGGTCGAAGGGCACGATGTCGATCTTCTCGCCGCGGAGCTCTTGCACCACGGCCTGTACGCGCGAGCCCTTCATGCCGACGCAGGCTCCGACCGGATCGACGTCCGCGTCGCGAGACTGGACGGCGATCTTCGAGCGGGCACCCGACTCGCGGGCGACCGCGACGATGCGGACGATGCCCTCGTAGATCTCGGGGACCTCGGCCTCGAAGAGCTTCTCGACGAGGCGCGGATCCGAGCGCGAAAGGATGACTACGGGGCCGCGAGCCTCGCGATCGATGTCCTTCACGTAGGCGACGATGCGGTCGCCCGGGCGGTACGTCTCGCGCGGCGTCTGCTCGCGGAAGGGCAGGATGCCCTCCGTCTTGCCGATGTCGACGATGATGTTGTTGCCCTTCTCGAAGCGCCGGACGATGCCGCGGATGAGCTCACCCTTGCGGTCCTTGTACTCGTTGAAGATCAGGTCGCGCTCGGCGTCACGGACGCGCTGGAGGAGGACCTGCTTGGCCGTCTGGGCGGCGATGCGACCGAACGTCGTGCGGTTCGCCTTGAGCCGCAGGAGATCGCCGTACTCCTTGTCCTGCTCGCGCGCCTTCTCGGCGTCCTCGGGGCGCCAGAAGACCTGGAAGCCGAGCTCCTCGCCGAGCTCGGCGTCGAGCTTGTGCTTCGCGACGTCCGCGAGGTTGATCTCGCGCTCGGGGTCGCTGACGAGCTCGACGACCGTCATGTACTGGAAGAGGTCGACCTGGCCCGAGTCCTCGTTGAACCGGGCCTCGAGCTCGCGCGTCGGCCCAAAGACGCTCTGCGCGGCCTTCAGGATGGCAGCCTCGATGGTCTCGATGAGGATCTTCTTCTCGATCCCCTTCTCTTTCGCGACCTGATCGAGGATGCCGCCGAGGTTCGATGGCGAGGTAGGCTCTGCTTGCACCTTCACCTTGGCGCTCATCTCCGTGACCTTCATGACGCTCCTGCTCTCTCTTCCTCTCACGAACGCTTAGGCGTGCTGGGCGTGCCGCCCTTGCCCTTGTCCTGCCGCGGCTGCTTCTTGGGCTGCGGCGAAAGCTCGAACACCAGATTCGCTTCGACGACGTCGGCGAACGGCGCGTCGATACGCTTGCCGTCGACGACGACCGCGACTCGACCGGCGGGCGCTTCGTCGATCAGGCCGCGCAGGAGGCGCTGGCCGTCGGGCGCAGGGTGCGCCAGCTTCACGCGCGCGGTACGCCCGCGAAACCGCGCGAAGTCGGCCTCCGTGCGCAGCGCGCGAGCGAGCCCCGGCGAGCTGACCTCCAGGGTGTAGTGAGGCTCGATGATCTCCGTCGCGTCGAGCGCGGCGGAGACCTCGCGGGAGACCTCGACGCAGTCTTCGAGCGACACGCCCCCGGAGTCGTCCACGGCGCCCGGCCGCTCGATGGTCACGCGGAGCGTCCAGCCGCCCTGATCGGACAGCCACTCGAGGTCGTACAGATCCACGCCGTGCGGCGCGAGCACGGGCAGGACCGCCTGACGCACGCGCGCGAGATCGACGCCTGCTTTGGTGGTGCTGCCCTGCGGGATCATGGTCTGCTCGATGGCGAACGGTTCCGGCGGAACGGTGGGGGAAGGGGCGGACCAAAAAAAAAGAGCCGATTCCCACACTGGGAACCCGGCTCCGCGGATCCGCCTAGCTGTTCGGGCGGGACTTTATGCGAAGAGGGTCGCCTGTGCAAGGGGGGAAGCGCTGCGAGGGGCGGCGCGAGGGCCATTTCGGCCCGGCCCGGACGTCCCCGGCGGTATGCGAGGCCGCGCGCGCGGCGGGCAATCGCGAGGATTTGGGGCACCAATCGCCTTCTCCTTGGTCGCCGGCGAGCGCGTGGGACGCCTCGACGTGCGGCCTCCGATCGCCGGCGCGTCGCCGAATCCCCCCGGTCACGCGCTCCGCCGACGGCCTGAGCGTCACCACGCCTGCGGCGGGCTCCTCGCCTGGAACGACGGCCGACGTGACGACGACCTGCGGCCCACCGAGGCGGAACGGCGAGTCAGGCGGCCCCTTCGCTACCAGAGATGACGCATCTTGAGGTACGCGAGCAGCGCGACGCCGGTCCCCGTGAACAGGCAGCAGACGGCCATGACGAGGACGAATACCCGCGGCGTGCCGGTGAGCTCCGTGGGCGGCGCGGGCGACGACGCGGGGCCCGACGCGGGCGGGGCGGCAGGCGGCGCGGGCGCGAGGACGGCGGGGGCCGGAGCCGAGGGCGGCGGGCCGGAGCCGG
>CAIVJW010000388.1 GCA_903906315.1 uncultured delta proteobacterium
AGGAAGGTCGCCTCGAAGAAGGTCGCCTCGAAGAAGGCGCCCGCGAGGAAGGTCGCCTCGAAGAAGGCGCCCGCGAGGAAGGTCGCCTCGAAGAAGGCGCCCGCGAGGAAGGTCGCCTCGAAGAAGGCGCCCGCGAGGAAGGTCGCCTCGAAGAAGGCGCGGTAGAGGGCGCTGGATCCGCGTTGCCCTGGAGGCCGTGCGCGGCGTTCGGGTAGCTGCACGGCGAAGCTGCGGCGCGGCGCTCCTCGGTACTCGATCGGGCGCGGCGTTCACCACGGAATCGGCAGGGGCCGTCGGGCGTAAGGTCCGGCGAGCGGGGCGCGTTCGCACCGAGGAACTTTCGGGCGCGCGATGCGTCCACAGCTATAGTGGGCTGCCCGGAGCGCCGACAGCCCGAAGGCCTGCACCGAGCCCGTGAGCGAACCCCGTCCGAGAGAGCTTGCCCGCATCCGGAGCGCCGCCCGGCGCGTCGAGCTGCGCATGCGCACGGGGCGCGCGCTCGAGGCGCTCCCTCCCGCCCTGACGGCGGCGTTCGGCCTGATCGCGGTCACGCTCGCCGCGCGGAAGGTGCTGCCCGGGCACGTGTCGGAGTGGCGGGCTCGCGAGGTCTGCGGCGCCGCCGTCGCGGTGGCGGTCCTCTGGGTGGTCTCGGCCGCGCTCCGCCGGCTCCCGCCGCGGGCAGGCACGGTCGCGCTCGACAGGCACCACGCGCTCCACGACCGCCTCTCGAACGCGCTCGCGTTCGACGCGCTGCCCGTCGCCCGTCGCTCCCCTCTCATGGAGGTCGCGATCGACGACGCGTGCGATCACGCCGCTCGCCTCTCGCCTTCCGGGGCCGCGCCGCTGCGCTTTCCGCGCGCGCTCGCCGCGTCTGCCCTCGTCGGCCTGGGCGTCCTGGGCGTCGGGCTGCTCGAGGTGCGCACGCCCCGCCGCGAGGCGCCCGCAGCGAAGCTCCTCGACCCGCTGTCGATGTCGCCGGACGACCTCGAGCTGTTCCGCGACGCCGCCCGCGAGCTCGCCCACAAGGACCAGAGCCCGGAGGTCAGGGCGGCGGTCGACCGCTTCAACCAGCTCATCGAGGACCTCGCCCAGAAGCGTCTCGATCGCACCGAGGCCTTCCGTCGCATGGAGGCCATCGAGCGCGAGCTGCTCAAGGGCGCCGAGGCGGACAAAAAGTCGCTCGAGGACGCGCTCGAGGAGACGGGTAAGGAGCTCGCGCGGAGCGATCTCGCCAAGCCCATCGGCGACTCGCTGCAGAAGAAGGACCTCGAGCAGGCGAAGAAGGCGCTGAAGGATCTCGCCGATCGCCTGCGCGACAAGAAGAAGGTCGACAAGAAGGAGCTCGACCGCCTTCGCGAGGCGCTCAAGCGCGCGGCGTCGCGCAAGAAGGAGGCCCTCGCCGCGCTGAACGAGAAGCGCAGCGAGCTCAAGGACCAGCTCCTCAAGAAGAAGCCGTCGGGCGATCCCGACGCCGGCGCGCAGAGCCCGGAGGAGGAGCGCCTCCTCAAGAAGAAGGAGCGGGAGCTCGAGCGCCTCGACCGCGAGGCGGAGCAGCGGGAGCGTGCCAGTCGGCAGCTCGATCGCCTCGATCGCGCGCTGTCCAAGGCCGCCGAGGACCTGATGCGCGATCTCGGCATGTCCGCGCAGGACCTCGAGCAGGCCGCCGAGGACATCAATCGTCTGCAAGACGAGCAGATGAGCGAGAAGGAGAAGGAGGAGCTCCGCCAGCGCCTCGAGGAGCTGCGCGAGCTGCTCCGGCAGCAGGGACAGGGGGGCAAGCAGCGCATGGCGCGCCTCCTGAAGTTCGGCAAGCGCGCGCGGGGCGGGAAGGGCCAGAAGGGCTCCGAGGGCGAGCAAGGCGGCCAGAAGGGCGACAAGGGCGGTCAGGACGGCGAGGGCGAGGACGAGGGCGAGGGGCAGGACGGCCAGGACGGCAAGCCGGGCGGCAAGGACGGGCAGGGCGATGGCCAGCTGGTCCTCGGCCCCGGCGGCAAGCGAATCCTGCTCTCGAAAGGCGGCCAGTCGCCGGGCCAGGGCGCGGGGCAGGGGCCGAGTCAGCCGGGCGGCGACGGCAGCGGCCAGGGCAGCCAGGGGCAGGACGAGGGCGGCGGAAAGGGAGACGGCGTCGGCCACGGCCATGACGGAAGCCTCGCCGGCAAGCGCACCGACCCGAAGATGGGCACCGCCGACGTGCAGGCGCAGGGCCTCGACACGCAGCAGGGGCCGACCAACAGCGAGGTCATCCTCGGCGCCGCCGAGCGCGGCTTCAAGGGCACGGGCTACAAGAAGGTCTTCACCCAGTACCGCACCGTCGCCGAGCAGCAGATGAACAAGGACACGATCCCCGACGGGTATCGGTTCTACGTGCACCGCTACTTCCAGCTCATCCGGCCGCGCGAGTAGCGCGAGAGCCACCCGACAGGAGCGCGAGAGTCACCATGGCGGAGAAAGACAAGGATCAGGCGCGCGCGGAGGTTCTGGCCTTCACGAAGAGCATTGGTCGCCTTCGCGAGGAGGTCGGCAAGGTCATCGTCGGCAACCGCGAGGTCGTCGACGGCGTGCTCACGTGCATGCTGGCTGGCTCGCACGCGCTCCTCGAGGGCGTGCCCGGGCTCGGCAAGACGATGCTCGTCCGCACGATGGCCGAGGCGCTCGAGCTTCCGTTCTCGCGCATCCAGTTCACGCCCGACATGATGCCGGCCGACATCATCGGCACGGTGGTCATCGACGAGACCGCGAGCGGCGCGCAGCGCGCGATGAGCTTCCGCAAGGGCCCCATCTTCGCGAACATCATCCTCGCCGACGAGATCAACCGCGCCACGCCCAAGACGCAGAGCGCGCTGCTCGAGGCGATGCAGGAGCACCGCGTGACCGTGGCGAAGCAGAGCTACGTGCTCGAGGAGCCCTTCTTCGTCCTCGCGACGCAGAACCCGCTCGAGAGTGAGGGCACGTATCCCTTGCCGGAGGCGCAGCTCGACCGCTTCTTCTTGAAGCTCCACGTCACGTTCCCCGACCGCGAGGAGCTGCACGCGATCCTCGACCGGACCACGGGCACGGCCGCTCCGACGGCGGCGCGCGTCCTCGACCGCGCGCGCATCCTCGAGATGCAGAAGCTCGTGCGCGAGGTGCCCGTCGCGCGGCACGTGCAGGACTACGCGGTGCGGCTGCTGCAGGCGACGCACCCGACCGAGAAGGGCGCGCTCGACGCCGTGAAGCGCTTCGTGAAGTTCGGCGCCTCGCCGCGCGGCGCGCAGGCGCTCCTGCTCGCCGCCAAGATCCGCGCGCTCTTCGACGGCCGCTTCGCCGCCTCGATCGACGACGTGAAGGGCGTCACGCTCCCCGCGCTCCGCCACCGCGTGCTGCTCAACTTCGAGGGCGAGGCCGAGGGCGTGAAGACCGACGACGTGCTCGGCGAGATCCTGAAGGCATTGCCCGAGACGGTGAAGTAGGCCGCCGCGAGCGATGGGCCTCCTCGACGTCTTCAAGCGCGCGACCGCGCCCCTCTCGCGCCGCATGGGCCGCACGGAGGCGTCCGAGGAGCTCTTCGACGACGAGTTCCAGCGCAAGCTCGACTACCTCGCGATGGTCAGCCGGCGCGTGTTCTCGGGGGCGATGCGCGCCGAGCGCCGCACCAAGAAGACGGGCTCCGGCGTCGAGTTCGCCGACCACCGCGACTACGTCCCCGGCGACGACTTTCGCTACCTCGACTGGTCGGCCTACCAGCGCTTCGGTCGGCTGCTCATCCGGCTCTACGAGGAGGAGGAGGACCTCAGCATCTACTTCATCCTCGACAGCTCGGCCTCGATGGGGTTCGGCGGCGGGCAGAAGCTCCGGCAGGCCAAGCGCCTCTGCGCGGCCCTGGCGTACGTCGGCCTCGCGAACCTCGACCGCATCGCGATCGTGACGGCCAATGACGAGATCAGCGGGCGCATGCAGGCGACGCGCGGCAAGGCGCGCATCTTCCGCGTGTTCCGCTTCCTCACGGCGGTGAAGGCGGAGGGCGCCACCGATCTCGGCGATGCGATGAAGACCTTCGTCGCGCAGCACAAGCGCCGCGGCCTCGCGGTCGTGCTCTCGGACCTCTACGACCCGGCCGGCTTCGAGCGGGGCCTCAACGTGCTGCGCTACAACCGCTTCGAGCCGTTCGTCCTGCACCTCGTCGACTCGGCCGACGCGCGGCCGGACCTCCGCGGTGACGTGCGCGTCTACGACTGCGAGACGGGCGACGAGCGCGAGGTCACGGTCACGGCGAAGGTGCTCGAGCGCTACGCCGCCGCCTACGAGGAGTACCTCGAGGAGGTGAAGCGCTTCTGCGTCGGCAAGCAGGTCAGCTACTTCCGCGCCGACGTGGGCGTGCCGTTCGACGAGCTCATCCTGCGCGTGTTCCGGCGCGGCGGGTTCCTGAGGTAGCGCGTGCACCTCACCGGCGTCCCGCTCACCACGCTCATCCAGCTCGGCGCCCTCGCCGGCGCGGTCGTCGTCGTCTTCTACATCCTGAAGCTCCGCCGCCGCCCGGTCGCCGTCCCGTACTCGAAGATCTGGGCGCGCATCCTCAAGGACAAGGAGGCGACGAGCCTCTTCTCGCAGCTGAAGCGCCTGCTCTCGCTGCTCTTGCAGCTCGCTCTGCTCGCGCTGCTGCTGCTCGCGCTCGGCGACCCGCGCTCGGCGGCGAGCCTCGTCGAGGGCCGCAACGTCGTCGTGCTCATCGACGCGAGCGCCAGCATGCAGGCCGTCGACGTCGCGCCGAGCCGCCTCGACGCCGCGAAGGCCGAGGTCAAGACGATCGTCCGCGGCCTGTCCGGCAGCGACCGGATGCTCGTCGCGCAGATGGACGCGGCCGTCACTCCGCTCTCGACGCTCACCGGCGAGCCGAGCGACCTCGAGGCCGCGATCGCCGCGATCCGGCCGGCGGACGCGGGCGCGGACTTCGCGCGCGCGCTGCGCTTCGCCACCGACACGCTGCGTGGCCTGCCCTCACCCGAGATCATCGTCGTCTCCGACGGCGCGCTCGGCGATCCGGCGGACGCGGCCGGCCCGGTGCACCTCGGTGACGTGAAGCTCACCTGGGTGAAGGTCGGGGTGCGCGCGCGAAACGCTGCAATCACAAGCTTTTCGGTGCGGCGCTACCCGCTCGACAAGGCGCGCTACGAGGTGATGCTCGAGGTCCAGAACACGAGCGAGGAGGCGATGGACGTCGAGCTCTCGCTGCTCGGCGACGGGCAGCTCACGGATCTCACGCGCCTGCGCCTCGGGCCGCACGAGAAGCTGCCGCGCTTCTACCCGAACCTCTCCGGCGCCTCGAAGACGCTCGAGGCGCGGCTCGCGCTCGCCGATGGCACGCGCGACGACCTGCCCGCCGACGACCACGCCTACGCGCTGCTGCCGGAGCGGCGCCGCGCGCGCGTGCAGGTCGTCAGCGCCGGCAACATGTTCCTCGAGGCCGCACTCTTGCTCGACGAGTTCCTCGACGTCACGACCGTCGCGCCCGCGGGCTACCCGGGCAAGGGCGCGTTCGACGTGACGGTCTTCGACGGCGTCGCGCCGCCGGTCGTCCCCGGCACCGGCCACACGCTCTACCTGAACCCGCCGCCCGGCAAGGACGCGCCGTTCGAGGTCGGCAAGCTCGTCGAGGACGACGACGCGAGCTACAAGCTCGGCTTCGACGAGCTCGACGCGAAGCACCCGATCCTGCGCTGGACGTCGCTCTCGGACGTCAACGTCGCGCGCGCCCACGTCCTCAAGGGCCAGAAGGAGGACAAGGTCGTCGGCAAGAGCCAGAAGGGCCCGCTGCTGATCGCGGGGCGGCGCGCGGCCGGCAAGTTCGTCGCGCTCGGCTTCGACGTGCGCGAGAGCGATTTCGCCCTGCGCATCGCGTGGCCGCTCTTCCTGCTCAACACGATCAACGACTTCGTCGAGGAGGACACCGGCTACATCTCGTCCTTCCGCACGGGCACCGTGTGGCAGATCCCCGCGTCGTCCGCGGCGGAGACGGCGACGCTCGAGCTGCCCGACGGCTCCAAGCGCGTCGTGCCCGTGAAGGAGGGGCGTGCGGTGTTCCTCGGCCAGATCGCCGGCTTCTACAAGCTGACGACGGGCACGAACGGATCGGCCGAGACCAGCCTGTTCGCGGCGAACCTCTCCGACCCGGCCGAGAGCACCATCGCGCCGTCCGAGAAGCTCGAGGTCGACGGGCGCGCCGCCGGGGCGGTCGCCGGCTTCACCCTCGGCGTGCGCCGCGAGCTGTGGGTGTACCTGCTCGTCGCCGTGCTGGTGCTCACCGCGATCGAGTGGCTGACGTATCACCGGAGGGTCACGGTATGAGCCGGCGCGCTCGCCTGGTCGCGTGGGCCGTCTCGTGCCTCGCGCTGCTCGCGCTGCTCTTCTGGGCGTATCGACGCTTCGTGCTGCTGCACCCGGACCCGACGCTGACGTGGGTGTGGCACGGGACGTCGTACGAGCTGCTCAACCCGAAGATGCTCGGCGGCGTCCTGCTCGCCCCGTGGTTCGTGGGCGTGCTCGCGCAGTCGCTCGCGGATCTGCCGTGGCCGCAGCGCGTGATCAGCGTGCTCCTGCGCATCGCCTTCGTGGCGCTCGTGGCGCTCGGGCTCTCGCGGCTCGCGCGCACGGCGTCGACGGAGAAGGTCTGCACGGTCTACCTCGTCGACGTCTCGGACTCGATCCCCGACGAGGCGATCGACGACGCGAGGGCGGACGTGGCCAGGGCCTTCGCGGAGAAGCCCAAGGACGGGATCGTGAAGGTGGTGACGTTCGCGCGGCGGCCGCGGCTCGTGGGCGGCGTCGAGGACGGCGACGCGGCTGCGAAGCCTCCGGCCATCGAGCGGCACGTGGCGGCGTGCGCGAAGCCGCCGTGTGGCCCGGGCGAGCTCGGCGCGGGGACGAACGTGCAGGCCGCGCTCCAGCTCGCGTACGGCCTCTATCCGCCGGGCTATCTCAAGCGCGCGGTGCTGATCACCGACGGCGTGCAGACCGACGGCGATCTCCTCGCCGAGGCGAACCGCGCGCGCGACTTCGGTGTCCGCCTGTTCTCGATGCCGACGCGCCGGCCGGCGCCCGCCGAGGTCGCCGTGCGCGATCTCCGCCTGCCCGATCACCTCAAGGTCGGCGAGACGTTCGAGATCCACGCGGACCTCTTCGCGACGCGCCCGACGAAGGTGCGCGCGAAGCTCTACCAGGGCGAGGCGCTCAACGGCCTCGAGGGCGTGAAGGAGATCGATCTCGCGGCGGGCCCGAGGGACGTCGCTTGGAAGAGCGTCGTGCGCATCGCAGGGCAGGTGACGTACGCGCTCGAGGTCGAGCCGCTCGGCGAGGACAAGTTCAAGGAGAACAACCGCTTCGCCGTGACGGTCGACGTGCCGGGGCGCCCCGCGGTGCTCTACGTCGAGGGGACGCCGGCGCAGGCGGGGCCGCTGTCGAGCGCGCTCACCGCGCAGCAGCTCGACGTCGACGTGCGGCCGCCGGCGGGCTTCCCCGGGTCGCTCAAGGAGCTCGAGCGCTACGATTTCGTGATCGTCTCCGACACGCCCAAGGAGGCGATGAGCCAGGAGGCGCAGACGTTGATCGAGGCGTACGTGCGCGACCTCGGCGGCGGGTTCCTCTTCGCGGGCGGCGAGTCGGGCTACGGCCTCGGCGGCTGGTACCACACGACGATCGAGCGGCTCCTGCCCGTGCGCATGGACAACGAGCGCAAGAAGGAGATGCCGAGCGTCGCGATGGCGGTGGTCATCGATCGATCGGGGTCGATGACCGGGCTGCCGCTCGAGATGGCCAAGGCCGCTGCCAAGGCGACGGTGGGCGTCCTGTCGAGCGACGACCTCCTCGAGGTCATCGCGTTCGACTCGCAGCCGACGCGCTACGTGAAGATGCAGCCGGCGCGTAACCGGTCGCGCATCACGGGCGAGATCGCGCGGATCCAGCCGGGCGGCGGCACGGAGATCTTCCCCGCGCTCGACGCGGCCTATCAGGACATGACCGTCACGCAGGCGCGCAAGAAGCACGTCATCCTGCTGACCGACGGCAAGGCCTCGCACGCGGGCATCCGCGATCTCGCCTCGGCGATGATCTCCGAGGCGATCACGGTGACCACGGTCGGCCTCGGGGGCGACGTCGACGAGCCGCTGCTCAAGATGATCGCGGACGTCGGCGGCGGCCGGTACCACGCGGTCGCGGACGCGAACAACCTGCCGCGCATCTTCACCAAGGAGACCGAGATGATCGCCCGCGCGGCGGCCGTCGAGGAGTGGTTCCCGGTGACGCAGGTCGGCGAGGCGGCGTTCCTGCGGGGCGTCGACGTGCGCACGGCGCCGAACCTGCACGGCTACGTGTCGACGAAGATGAAGCCCACGCCCGCGCAGGAGCTCCTGACCAGCGACACGCAGGAGCCGATCCTCGCGCGGTGGCGCGTCGGGCTCGGCTGGTCGCTCGCGTGGACGAGCGACGTGAAGTCGCGCTGGGCGGTCGAGTGGCTGCGCTGGCCGGGCTTCGAGAAGTTCTGGGGCCAGCTCGTGCACGAGCACATGCGCCAGAAGCACCGCCGCGAGCTCGACATGCGCGCGGAGGTCGTCGGATCGGAGCTGCGCGCGTCGGTCGATGCGTTCGGCGCCGACGACCGCTTCGAGAACGGGCTCGTGTCGCGGCTCAAGATCATGGGGCCGCAGCCGGGCGGCGAGACGAAAGTCGTCCCGATGCGCCAGACGGCGCCGGGGCGCTACGAGGTGAGCCTGCCCCTCGACAGGTATGGATCGTTCGTGCTCGCGGCCGAGCACGTGCGCGAGCTGCCCGACGGCACGCAGAAGGTCGTCGCGCAGAGCACGGGCCACGTGTCAAACCCGTACCCGCGCGAGTACGCGAGCTTCGAGCCCGATCGCGTGACCCTGGACCGCGCCGCGGTGACGACGGGCGGGGCGAGCGACCCGCCCACGACCGCCGCCGTGTTCGACCCGGCGGGCGAGAAGGTGACCTTCCACGAGGAGCTCTGGAGGCGCTTCATCTACGCCGCGATCGCGGTCTTCCTGCTCGACCTCTTCGTGCGCCGCGTGCGCCTGTTCGACCGCGGCTTCAGGAAGCGCACGCAGCGCGACCGGCGCTCCTCGCAGGCGGCGTAGCCCCCGATGGAGGTGCGGACCGCTCTGCTCCTCGCCGCGGCGAGCGCCGTGGCGGGCGCCGTCAACTCGATCGCCGGCGGCGGCACGCTCATCTCGTTCCCGGTCGCGATCCTCACCGGGCTCAGCCCTCTCGTCGCCAACGCGACCAACGCGGTCGCGCTCGCGCCGGGGTCGTTCGCGTCGGCGTGGGCGTACCGCCGCGAGCTCGCCCTCGATCGAACGGTGGTGGTCGCGCTCCTGCCGGCGACGCTCGTCGGGGGGGTGATCGGATCGGCGCTCCTGCTCGCGACCCCGCAGCGGGTGTTCGACGCGGTCGTGCCGCTGCTCGTCTTGCTCGGCGTCGCGCTGCTCGTCTGGCAGAACCTGCGGCCGCGGCCGCCGTCCGCCGACGACGACGCGACGGCGCCGTGGCGGCTACCGGAGAGCCGCGCGACGGCGTGGTTGGCGCAGCTCGCGATCGGCGTCTACGGCGGGTATTTCGGCGCTGGCATGGGCATCATGATGCTCGCGCTCTTCGGCCTCCTCGGCGGGCGCGACCTTCACCGCATGAACGCGGTGAAGAGCGTGCTCGCCGTCGGCATCAACGGGTTCGCCTCGCTGGTCTTCGTCGCGGCCGGGGCCATCGACGGCCCTGCCGCCGCCGTGATGGCGGTCGGCGCAATCGGGGGCGGGCTCGCGGGCGCGGCGCTCGCGCGCAGGGTGAACCCTCGCAAGGTGCGCTGG
>CAIVJW010000389.1 GCA_903906315.1 uncultured delta proteobacterium
CCCACGCCGGCCGCGCGCGCGCCCGCCGCGCAGGCCGACGTGCCCGGGGTCGTCGCGGGCGTCGTGCTCGACGCCGACGACCGCCCGGCCGCCGAGGCGTTCGTCGAGTGCGTCGGCGGGTCCGACGAGGCCGCCCGCTACTCGCGCCGCACCGACGCCGCCGGTCGCTTCGAGCTTCCGCCCGAGGCCGCGGGCTGCCGCGCGTCCGCGCACGCCCCGGCGCTCGAGCCCTCCGACCCGGTGGCGATCACGGCCGGAGGCGGCAACGTGCTGCGCCTCGCGCGCGCGGGCGCCCTGCGCGGGATCGTCGTCGACGAGGCGGGCGCGCCGGTCACGGCGTACTGGCTCGGCGTCGAGTCGTTCGTCGCGAAGGACGGCCAGAGCGAGGTCGCTGCCGGTGGCCGGATGCGCCGGTTCGAGTCGCCCGACGGCGCCTTCGCGCTCGAGGGCCTGTTCTCCGGGCGCTACGTGCTCTCGGCCGCGGCCCAGGGGCTACCGCCCTCGCAGAGCGGCGGGGTCGAGGTCGAGCGCGGCCGCACCACCGCGCACGTGCGGATCGTCCTCGCCCGTGGCGCCACGCTGTCGGGGGTCGTCACGGACGCCGAGACGCGCAGGCCCGTCGCCGGAGCCCGCGTCGCGCTCGACGTCTTCTCGGGCGTGGCCGCAGCGGCGAACCACGGCGCCCCGCCCGCGACGACCGACGCGAGCGGCGCGTACACCCTCGGCGGCATCCCGCGCGGGCCGTTCTCGGCGCGCGTCGACGCGCCCGGCTACCGGCAGAAGATCGTCTCCGGCCTCGACGCGCGGGGCGGGCGCACGGTCCGGCAGGACGTCGCGGTGACGCCGCAGGGCGACGGCGGCGCCGCGAGCGAGCTCGTGGGCATCGGCGCCATGCTCGCGCCGTCGCCGAAGGGCGTCGTCATCCTGGGCCTCGTCCCGGGCGGCCCCGCCGAGAAGGCCGGCCTGCTGCGCGGCGATCGCGTCGCGCGCATCGACGGCGAGAGCGCCGCCGATTTCACCGTCGCCGACGCGATCCAGCGGCTGCGCGGACCGGAGGGGACGCGCGTGCGCGTCGGGGTCGCGCGCGAGGGCGGCGCGAGCGTCGAGGTGACGCTGATGCGCGAGACGATCGTGCGCTGACCTTTCGCGGTCGCGCGCTCGATCACGCCGGCGCCCGACCGGGCGTGCGAGGGGATCTCGCCCCGCACTCGGGGTCCTCACGCTCGTCGCCCGGATGGGCGATCGAGCTTGCGCGTCGCCCGCGACGGCGCCGCCGGGCCGCGCCGCGCCGGAGCGCTACTTCCCGCAGGCCCGTACGGACCTCGGCCTCGTCCGTCCCGGCCGCCGGCTTCGCGACGTGCTCGCCGCGGCGAGGGCGCGGCCTCGCTCGGCGGAGCGACGCCGACGGGATCCGCACGAAGGAGGGGTAGTCGCGCAAGCGGAGGAGCGAGGTGCACGCCCCGCAGGCCGCCACGCGGTCCGGCACGCCGACCCCGCAGCTCCAGCACCGGGCGTGGCCAGCCCCCGAGGTCACGACCCCCCCCCAAGAGTGGGCGCGGCGATCTCGGTGGACGGCGGCGGTCGACAGGTGTGTGACAGTCGCACGCGCCTTGCCCGGCGCATCGGCAAACTCCCCCCTCCGCCGCGTCTCGGCCGCCCTCGCTCTCGTCGCGGCTGCGGGGGGCGCGTGCGGGCACCCGCGCCGCCGGGCCGAGGGGTTCCGCGGCGCCTTCTGACCGCGGCCCTCGCCGCGAGGGGCCTGCCTGTTGGCAGGCGCCAACAGGCCTCGTCGTGGCGCCGAGGATCGCGGTGATTCCCGCGGGATTCGGCCCTCTTCGCCCAGCGGGCGCGCGGGCACGCCGCGTGCTCCGCCCGCCCTCCATGACGAGCGCGCATGGCCACGGCGTCCTCCATGTCCTCCCCGTCCCCTTCGATGCGACCGGCGAGTGGCCGCCCGCGCGGCCGGCACGCCCCGCGCCCGCGCGCCCCTTCGTCGCGGCGCCGCCGCCGCCCGCCTCGCCGCCCGCCCCGATCGCGGTCGCCTCCGCCTCCGTCGCCGCGCCCCGGTCGCCGATCGATCGCGTGGTCGACGACCTCGCGCAGGGCCCGATGGGCCTCTACAAGCGCCTCGTCGCCTACCCGCCGCTCGCCATCGTCGTCTTCGACACCTTGACGTGCCGCGGCCTCTCGCCGCTCTCCCACGCCGGCCTCGCCCTGCTCACCGCGATCGGCCTCGCGGGCGTCGCCGCGCACGCGATGGCGGACCGCGGCTGATCGCACCGGGGAGGTCGAGGACGCCGGCAGGCGCCCGGCTCCATCGCGTCGCCGGCCTCGCGGCGGGCGTGGTCGCGAACGATCAGCGCAGCCCGTGCCGCCGGAGCAGCGCGAGCAGGTAGGGCCGGTCCATCTGCGCGCGCCGTGCGGCTTCGGAGGCGTTGTCGCCCGCGGCGGCGAGCAGCTCGCGGACGTAGCGCTCCTCGAACACCGTGACCGCGCGCGCCTTCGCGTCGCGGTAGCGCTCGATCTCGCCGTCGGCCGCCGGCGCGGCCCCGCGCGGCGCGCGCGGCGCGGGGTCGTCGAGCAGCGCTGCGAGGTCGTGGGCGCCGAACGCCACGGCCCGCTCGACCGCGCTCCGGAGCTCGCGCACGTTACCGGGCCAGCGGGCGGCGCCGAGCGCGGCGACCACGTCCTCGCCGAGGGCGCCCTCGCCCGTCAGCTCGAGCGCGAACCGGCGCGCGATCACGGCCACGTCCTCGGGCCGATCGCGCAGCGGCGGGACGACGAGGCGGGCGCCCGCGACGCGGTAGTAGAGGTCGGCGCGGAAGGCGCCGCGGTTCACCTCGGCGCGAAGATCGCGGTTCGTCGCGGAGACCACGCGCACGTCGACCGAGATCTCGCGATCCCCGCCCACGCGGCGGAAGCGCTTGCGCTCGAGCACGCCGAGCAGCGCGCCCTGCGCGGGCAGGGGGAGCTCGCCGATCTCGTCGAGGAACACGGTGCCGCCGTCGGCGCGCTCGAACGCGCCCGCGCGCGCCCGATCCGCGCCCGTGAAGGCGCCGCGATCGTGGCCGAAGAGCTCGGCTTCGAGGAGCGTGGGCGGCAGCGACGCGGCGTCCACGGTGACGAACGGGCCCGCGCGCCGCGGCGAGAGCTCGTGCACGGCGCGCGCGACGAGCTCCTTGCCGGTGCCGGTCTCGCCCTGCACGAGCACGGCGGCCGCGTGGCCGGCGATCTGCCGAACGCGCCGCGCGACCTCGCGCATCGCCGCGCTCGCGTACACCATGCCCGGGAGCGCCTCGTCGGGATCGGCCGCGACCTCGGGCGTGTCCGCGTCGGCGGCGTCCACGACCAGCACGCTGTCGCCCACGCGCAGCTGCGCGCCCCGCGGAAGCACGGCCTCGCGCAGGCGAATCGACCCCGCGAAGGTGCCGTTCGTGCTGCCCAGGTCGCGCAGCGAGATGCCCGCGGCCGTGGGCTCGAGCTCGAGGTGATACCGGCTCACGGTGCGGTCGCCGAGGACGAGGTCGTTGTCGAGCGCCGTGCCCACGCTCGCGCGCGCGCCGGCGGCGAGAGTGACCAGCTTGCCCGCGTCGGGGCCTCGCGCGACCGCGAGCGATAGCCGCCCCACGCGCCCTTCCGGCAGTCGCCCGCCCGCGCGCGTCGCCTCGTCACCCATGCCGGCGAGGATAGTCGACCTCCGGCGGCGAGGCCGGCCGCGCCGGGCCGGCTCATCGGGGTTTCTCCGCGATCGGACCGGGGCGGACCTCCGAGTCCTGGCGGCGCGGCGCGTCGCGTCGTGCGGAAGGCGGCTTATTTTCCCGGTTCGCGGCCGGGCTGGTAAGCGAGCCGCATGGGCAGGCCGGAGGCGCAGGGGACGCGGGCGTACGACGAGGGGGTGCTCGGCGCCCGCGCGACGCGCGGCGAGGCGGCCGCGCCCCGGCCCGACACCTCCGCGCTGCCGGGCGTCGGCGACGTCGTGGGCGACCACTACCGGCTCGTGCGGCGCATCGGCGCGGGCACCTTCGGCAAGGTGTACCTCGCCGAGCGCGTGGACGTGCCGGCCCACCAGGTCGCGCTCAAGCTCGTCGCGCTCGAGGTCTACCGCGGCCGCGACGTCGCGCGCGAGCTCGTGATGCTGGCCGCGGCGAGCCACCCGAACGTCGTGCAGCTGAAGGACCACGGCGCGACCGACCGGTACGTGTGGCTCACGATGCCGGTGTACGACGGCGAGACGCTCGCCGACCGGATCGCGCGCGGGCCGCTCGGTCTCGACGAGGCGCACGCGGTGTTCGCGCCCATCGCGCGGGCGCTCGAGGCCCTGCACAAGGCCGGGCTCCGCCACCAGGACGTGAAGCCCGACAACCTCTTCCTCGCGCGGTTCGCGGGGCGGTTGCACCCGGTGCTGCTCGACCTCGGCGTCGCGGCGCCGATCGGGGCGAGCTTCGTGGCCGGCACGCTGCTCTACGCGGCGCCCGAGCAGATCCGGGCGCTCGACGGCGAGCCCGGCCACCCGCTCTGCGAGAAGCTCGACACGTACGGCTTCGCCGCGACGCTGCTCTCGGCGATCGTGCCGCTCGACCGCTTCCCCGGCGAGGACGCGGAGACCCGTGGCGACATCGGTCGGTCGCACGGGACGCGCGCCGACCGGCCGATCGCCGACGACGCGATCGCCGAGGCCACGGGCGCCCCGCGCGCGCGGCTCGTCCAAGCGCTGCGGAGGTGGCTCGCGATCGACCCGGCGCGCCGCCCGACCATGACCGAGGTGGCCGACGAGATCGACGTGCTGCTCGGGCCTGCGCGCGATCGCGATCGCCGCGCGGCCCTTTCGCGCGTCCGGGGGCGCCGCGTCGCGCGCGCGATCACGGGCGCGCTCGGCGTCGCGCTGCTCGCGGCGGTCGGCGTGGCCTACGGGCACCGCGAGACCCTGCGGCTCGCGCGCGAGCTCGAGCGCGCGCGGGCCGAGGGCGCGGCGTCGTTCGACAGGCTCGACACGTGCGTCGCCGCCCACCGGGTCGCCGATCGCGAGGCGGTCGCGTGCTCGGCGGCGCGCGCGCGGGACCGCGAGGAGGCCCGCGTCGCCGTCGCGGATCTCGGGCGCGGACCGGGAGGGGACGCCGACCGCGCGCGATCGCTCGCGGCGACGTCCGCGGCGCGCCTGCGCGCGTGCGAGGACGACGGCGATCGCCTGCAGAAGGCCTATCTGCGCGATCGGGATCGGCTCGCGCGAGAAGCGGAGGCGGCGCGCGCGACCGGGGTGGCGGTGGCCGACGAGGCGCGCCGGGCGATGGACGAGGCGCGCCGGGCGACGGACGAAGCGCGCCGCGCGGCGGACGAGGCGCGCCGGGCCGCGAGCGACCGCGCGGCCGCGCTCGGCGTCGCCGAGAGGGAGCTCGAGAGGGCGCGCGCCGACGTGGCCGCCTGCGCCGACCAGCGCGGGGCGGTCGAGGCGGGGGCGAGCGCGATCGCGATGGCGAAGGCGGCCGGATCGCGCGCCGCCGGCGCCTCGCCCCGCGGTCCCACGGCCTCGCGCGGGGCGCAGCCCGACCCGGCTCGATCGGCCGCGCCCGACGCGCCCGC
>CAIVJW010000390.1 GCA_903906315.1 uncultured delta proteobacterium
CTCGGCCGCGGCATGCGCAGCGGCGATCTTCCCGTCGTGACCCGCGGCGATCTCGACGCGATCTCGCGCAAGATCACGCGACTGCGCGAGAAGATGGCGCTCGCAGAGAAGCTCGACGCTCCTCGGCGCGATGACGGCCGAACGAGAGCAATACCTGTCGCTCACCGAGCAGCACCGCGGATCGCGCGCGGCGGTCAGCTTCCCGCTCACGGGGACCGGCGTGGTCACGTTCATCCTGAAAGGGGCATGGGCTGCCGCGCGCCTCGGCAAGCTCATGCTGCCGGAGTACAAGCGCGCCCTCGTCGAGGACATCGCGTCCTTCGAGCTGCTCGACACGCAGTTCGCGCTCCTGGCGATCGAAGCGCGAACGAAGGGCACGGCCGCCGAGATCCTGAAGGCGCTCCGCGCGGCACCCGGCACGGCCCGCACTCCCGAGGCGAAGCGGCTCCGCGAGGTCATGGGCCACGAAGTAGAGGTCTGCTGCGACGTGACCGCGGCGCTCCTCGAGTCCCCGACCGAGGAGCTGCAGGCAGTCGTGCGCCGTATCGGCGAGAGCTACTTCGAGCCCGGGGCCGATCTCGAGGGCGATTCGCATCGAGAAGAGCTCGTGCGCACGCTGCCGCTGATGTCCTGGGCCAATGGGATCACGGACGGCAAGAAGCTCGTGCTGTCGTTGTCGCTCGTCGCGGCCTCGGCTCGCGGCGCCCCGGAGCAGTTCTATCTGCCGCGAGACCTGGCGCAGGCGTTGCACCGGCCGTGGACACCCGACGACACGTGGCTGGTGCTCGATCCGCTGATGCAGGTTCATCTGGCGCCGCGCAAGCCCAGCGCGAAGGCCGCGGTGGGACGAAACGATCCCTGCCCCTGCGGGAGCGGACGCAAGCGCAAGAGGTGCTGCGGCGCATAGGGCCGTCGGCCGGGAGCTGCCCGGTACATGGCGAAGCACGCTCCGGGCGGAGATCGCCGAGTGAGGGCCGCGTTCTCGCTCGGCCCCATCGCGGACGGTCGTCGTCGGCTCGATGTCGCTGCGAGGCTTCGTCTTTCGAGCGTGGCAGGCGGCCGCGAACGAGGTAGACGGGAGGGCCATGGCGAAGCTCGACAAGCCCCACGTGAGGGGCAGAGTGCAAACCCAGGAACGCGCCGCAGAAGTGATGGCTTTCTGCGAGGAGCGGGGATGGTACGTGACGCTGGAGCTCGCGCCCGACATGCCCGAGGACCTCTCGGGCATCGAGCGTCAACTGATGGGCGTTACTCCCGCCGCAACGCCGGCCTTGCCACGGAAGCCGGGAAGAAACGAGCCCTGCTCGTGCGGCAGCGGGCGCAAGTACAAGAAGTGCTGCGGGGCGAAGTAGCAGCACCGCTCTCGAAGCACGCTCGCGTCGCCTGAGCCCCTGGCGCCCGCCATGGCGGAGATCGCCTCCGCCACCCTCGACCCCCGCGAATCCAGCGGAAATCGCCAAATCATGGGCGGGCACGCGGCGCGCTGGTGCCGCGGCTCGTGGCGCCCCTCGCGCCCCCAGCGCGCGGCTCACGAGGCCGGCCAGCAAGACCCACCCCGGGCCTGCGACCCAGGCGCCCGCTGCCCGAGGGCTACGAGCCTCGGCGCCCCGAAGGCACCGTGCTCTACAGCCTCGTCCGCGAGCACCTCTCCGAGCTCCTCGAGCATGCGAGCGACACCTACGAGCGCGGGCTGCCCCGCTACGTCGTGGGCGAGCTCGAGGAGTACCTCCACTTCCACGTGGTCGTCATCGACGGCGTCTTCACCTTCGACGCCGATGGCCGCGCGCGCTTCCACGAGGCACGTCCGCCGACGCCGGCGCAGATCGATCGCGTCGCGCGCCGCACGTATGATCGAGCCCTCCGCTGGCTCCAGTCACGCCGCCCTCCCGCGGCCACGCTCCTGACGTCCCAGCCGCTCGGAGCCATCGTGATGTCCGGACCCGCTGCATCGCCGTACGTCGGAGTGACGGGCGTCGCGACGCTCGCTGAGGTCGAGGCGCTGCGCGACCTGCCAGAGGCTCGCCGCCTCGTCGCGGGCTACGAGCTCGCGGTCGGTGTGCTGGTGTCCGACGTGACGCTCGCCGGCGGGCCGCCACCGATGCCGCGGTACCCTGCGTTGACCGAGATCGCGCCGATCCTGGCGACGGTCCGGGCGTTCGCGCGCCCCGTGCTCCACTTCAACACGCGCTCGACCACGCCGGTCGACGCGCAGCTGGCGGAGCTCCTCGAGCGGACGGCGTACTTCCCGTCGGGGCTGTGCCGGCGCGTCCAGCTGAACGTCGCCGCACCGCCAGTCGCCGCGCTGGAGCGCGCGCGGCGCCTCCACCCGGGGCTCGAGCTCGTGCTCCAGGTTCCGCTCTGGCGGGCCGATCTGCGTCGCTCCGCGGACCTCTGCGACTTCGTGCTGCCGTACGCCGGGTTGGTCGACTACGTGCTTCTCGACCCCTCGGGGGGGCGTGGGGCCGGCGCGGACGAGGCCCTGCTCGCGGAGATCCGGCTGGCGAGTGAGGTGCTGGCCGGCGCCTTCGGCCTCGTGCTCGCCGGCGGGCTGGGGGGGGAGAACGCGGCGGGCGAGATCGCCCGATTCCGGGCCGCGCTCGGGTCGATTCCGTTCAGCATCGACGCGGAAGGTCGGCTGCGTGGCGGCAAAGCCGAAGGGCGGCGGGTCGGAGATCGGGTGAACGTCGCGAAGGTGAGAGACTACTTGCTTGCCGCGTCGGCTGTGCTGCAGCCTGCCGGCGCGGAGCGGGTGAGGCCCTGACCTCGACGCTGCGCCCACCCGCCCCACCCGCCCCACCCCCCACAGGCACGCTCCCGGCACGTCGACACCGGGTCGCCGCGGCGGCGCAGGTTCCTGCGCTCGACGAGCGCCGACGTCCGCGTCGTCGCGACGAGCTCCGCTTGGGCGCGAGGCGCGGGCGGCGGGGGCGCGAGCGGGGCCGACGGCGACGCGGCGTGTGGCCGCGTCACGCGCCGCTCGCCGACTCGTGCGCCGTGGTCGTCCACGGCGCGCCGCAGCCGGCGCGACGCTCGAGGTGCACGAGCTGCTCGTGCCGACACGCGGCGCACTCGCCGAACAGCGGCAGCCCGCAGCCTGGGCAGGCGCGCGGCCGGAGCGCCACCGCGTCGAAATGCCGGACCGTGGCCTTGCGCGCCACCGCCGCGTCGAGCGCGATCTCGCGACCGACGAGGTAGTCGCGGTCGCAGCCGGGACAGTGGTGCCGGGCGACGGCGCTGTCGACGATGCGCTGCCGCCGCGCCGGCGCGCGCCGGTTGAAGAAGGGACCAGCGACACCGAGCCCCACGCCGTCACCGCGAGGCCGAGCGCGAGCGGCGCGCAGCGGCCGTAGTGCGGCAGGTACGGCCCGATGCTCAGCCTTGCTCTCTAGAACCGTTTCCTACTGGATCGCGAGGTCTTGGCCTTCGCTCCGAGGAGGCTAGACGTGACGTCACGGAAGACGCCTTATGTCTTCTGAGCGCACTTCCGGGGGAGGTTCGGCGAGCTACGTCCTCGCACATCGTCGCACCGAACCTCGGTCACGCCTTGCCGATGTTCCTGCCGGTCTTCTCACCATACGGGAGGCGGCGCGGCGCGAAGGATCCGGACCCCGGACTCTTCGTGCGCTTGGCCTGACGCGGGTGGAGACATGCCGACCGCACCAGCACGCGCTGGGACGTGTGCCGGCCCGACGCGAGGAGGCGCTGCCTCGGGGCGCGGGCGCGGCCACCGAGGCAGCATGGGATCTACCCGCCGACCATGGCGTTCTCCAGTCGGCGGGTGGCCCCATGACCCTGCAAAAGTCGTCGCCGGGCCGCTACACGACCCGGCTCCGAGGGCCTCGACCCCGAGGGGCGTCTCGGGGCATGCTGGCGACGGTCGTTCCGCCGACTCCCCCTGGCGCCATGACCCTGCAAAAGGGCTGGCCCCATGAGGGTGCAAACTGGCACCCGCAGCCGCGCCTCGATCGCGCGTTCGGCGGTGGTCGACCGCGGCGCCGACCCGGGCGCCATCGTCCTCGGGGAGCCTCGACACACCTACTTGCGCCCGTTGGTGAGCCGCATGTACCGTCCTCGCATGAACTGGGGAACATACGCCGCGACGCAGGCCTCCGGGCTCTCGGCAGCAGCAATACTCCTCCTCGGCGCGGCAGGCTGCGAGAGCTTCGTGCCGAATCCCCGGGTCGCAGAGGTCGACCGCGCGAGCGCGGCATGTGAGCAGGGCGATGTCGCAGGCTGTGATGCGAGCTGGTTCGCCTGGCGCGACCGCGAGGACGGCTATTCCCTATCGGACCTGATCAAGAAGGAGGGTCGACGCGATCTGCCGCGTCTCTATCGCGCCTGCAGCAAGGGAATTGCCTCGGCGTGCGGGGCGCTGGGGTTCGTCATCCAGTGTCGTTCCGTCGCGCCGAGCGACCTGGAGGCGCTCATCCGGCGCGACGAAGGCGACGACCACCTGAGTGAGGACCAGAGGGAGCTCGTCCGGAGTGTTCGCATGGCCGCGTCCGATATGCGGGACCTCCTGCAAGGGCGAGCCCCGCGCGGCCCGGGCCCCGAGGCCGCCGAGTACGCGACCCCGGTGGTGTCCTCGTCCTTCGACTCCGGCTCGCTGGTACCGTGGTTTCGCGAGGAGCGGGACGGCCTCGACGTTGCGGTAGCCGCGCTTCGACAGGAGTGCTCCACCTCCAAACGCCCGTGGGCGTGCTTTCAGGTCGCCCAGGCTAGCGTTTGTGGCCTGTCGGCACGTGGGTCCTACAATGCGTCCCATCTCGAATCGCTGGAGACGATGTGCGACCAGTCGGTCGGGGTGGCGTGCGCGGCGCTGTCCGGGGCACCATGCTCCGGGTTTCGCGACCTCGTGCCGCTGGACAACCTCCTCGACCGGTCGAAGATGCGCGCGCACGCCAGGCGCGCATGCGAGCTCGGCGTCGGCACGGGCTGCGCTCAGTTCGCCGTGCTCGAGCGCGAGGACGGCGCCGACGGCGAGCGCGTCTCACGGGTCCTCTATCTCGGGAGAAGCATGGGGTCGAGCGTCGCGAAACGACTCGCCTACGCCGCCTTGTCCTGCGGATCAGGCAGCAGCAGCGGATGCGCGAGAACGGCCTTCCTCGAGCGTTTCAGGAAGGATCGCGGCGACGCAGAGACGAAGGAGAGGGAATCCGCCGAGCGAGATCACGCCGTCGCCGCGAAGGCCGCGAAGGAGGAGAGGGACCGTCGCCACGCCAGAGAAGCGGAGCAGGCGCGCGCCGCGGCCGCGGCCGGGGCGAAGCGCCAGGAGAGCGAGGCTGCGGCGGACGCCGCGGCCGAGCGCGCGCGACTGAAGCGGGTTGCCGACGCCGAGCAAGTCGCGGCCGACGAGGCAGCGAGGCGGGCGCAGGCCGACGCGCGACGGGCAAGCTGTGTCGCAGCACAGAAGAGCGCGTGCAGCGGCAAGTGCCGCGGCGACACGACCTGCATGAACGAGTGCGTCCGCAGCGCGCCGCCGTGCCGCTAGACGACCACCTACTTCGCGCAACGAAACCCGAGGACGACGTCCCGCGTCGTCGGCACGCCCTTCGACCGCTTCGACGTCCGCAGCTCGCCCGGCTTCTGGCTGGCCCAGTGGCCACCGCGGCTGATGCGCATCTTGCCCGAGTCGACCTCCGTCACGTCGTAGGAGCCATGCCAGCTGGCGGTCCACTCCGAGACGTTGCCCGCCATGTCGTAGAGACCAAAGGCGTTCGCCGGGAACGAGCGTACGGGTGAGGTCGTGGGGAATCCATCCGAGCCGTCGACGAGCGCGTCCTTGAGCTCGGAGAACCCGTCCTGCTCGGACTGCTTGACGCAGGTCCGATCGCAGCCGTTGAGCAGCTTGATGGTCGGCGCGCCGCCGCCCCAGGGGTAGACCCGTCCGTCGGCCTCCTTGGCGGTCTTCACCCCGCGCGCGGCGTACTCCCACTCGGTCTCCGTCGGCAGGCGCTTCTTGGCCCAGTCGCAGAACCCCTTCGCGCCCGCCCAGTCGACGCAGTTCATCGGGTGGTTGGCGCGCTCGGCCTTGCCGCCGTTGCAGTAGGCCGACCACTTCTTGGTGTCCACGGGGCTCATGTCCGGGATCGCGGTCGAGCTCGACGCCTTGCAGCCCTTCTCTCGCACGCAGGCGTCCCACGCGGCGACGGTGACCTCGGTCGCGTCGAGAGAGAACGCCGCCACGGAAATCTCACCGCTCGGCTTCTCGTCCTCGTCGACCCCGTTCGCGCCGCGGAGCAACACGCCGGCCGGGATCGCCACGAGCTCCCCCGCGGGCTCCGCCGACGCCGACTTGGCCGCCGCCGTCGCCGACGCGGCAGGCTCGGCGGAAGAGGCCGCTTCCGGGGGCGTCGCGCCCGCCGCCGGCTCGATGCTCGCGGGGCCCCGATCACCGATGCTCCGCACGAGGACGGTGCCAAAGACGCCGAGCACGATGACGGCGGTGCTCACGAGGTTCACCGCGACGAGGGCCTGCTTGGACGGAGCCGCCGCGCCGGCCGCGGGGCCTGGCGGCGGCGCGACCGCCGCGAAGGAAGCGAGCGGGCGCCCGCAACGAGGACAGGCGGGGGCTTGGTCAGAGACCGTGAGCGCGCAATCGGGGCAGGAGAGGAGGGGCATGAGCTTTCACTTGAAGATTCGGCTGTCAATACGGGCAGTTGATGGACCAGCACTTTGACCGGCAATTAGAGCGCGGGCTGAAGAACCCCTCGCTCGAAAAGCCCTCGCAGTTCGCCTCGCACGCCTTTTTGCCGGCTTCACACGCTTGATGTGCACGCAGGCTTTCGCGCTCGCGACTCTCGCGCTCGCGACTTGAGCGCTCCGCTTCCTCGCGATCACGAGCAGACGAACCACCCCAGCTCCCGCCGATCGACGGGGCCGGCGGTCGGCTCGCGCCGCTCGAAGCGGCTTGCTGCGCCATCGAGGCACGCACCGCTGTGACCTCTTGCTCGAGCTTCTTGGCGCGCTTCTCGGTCTCCACGCGCGCCGTCGTGAGCCTCGTGTTCTGCTGCCGCAATTCGTGCACCTCGACCTTCAGGCGCTCCGTCACCTGCACGGCCTGCCGCGCGTCGTGGTCGCGCGCCGCGTAGCTTTGACCGAACACGACGGCCGGCACCAAAGGCACGAACGTGGCCCAGGAACTCCATGGCACCAGCTTCAGCCACTCGAGCATGGTTCCC
>CAIVJW010000391.1 GCA_903906315.1 uncultured delta proteobacterium
CGCGGCGCGGGCGACGCCGGGATCGCGATCGCGGGCCTGGCGATCGCGATCGCCGGGGCGCGGCGGCGCGGTCGCCGTCGCTGACCTCGTACCGCGCCCGGATGCCTCGCTTCGCCCCCGCGTCGGCGGCCCCGGTGCGCGGGCCGCCGAGGGACCCGTAGACCTCGCGTCGGCGTCCCGTACAATGGGCCCGGGTGCTGACGCCACGTCAGCTGCCGCCCAGAGGCCACCATGCACCGCCGTCGACCCCGTACGCCGCTCCGCCTCGCTCGCCTCGCCCCCCTCGCGTTGCTTCCGGGCCTCGGGCTCTTCGCGGGCGCCGCCGCGGCCCAGACCAAGGTCTGGACGGTCGACGGCGACTTCGACGTCGGTACGTCGAGCAACGTGCAGCACAAGCCGGCGAACACGATCGTGCTCGGGCCGACCCCGGTGTCGAAGCAGACGATCGTCTGGGCCGACAACTACAACTACGGCCACATCGTCCGCATCGACTCCGTGACGGGCAAGCAGACGGCGCGCTTCGACTCGGCGCTCGTCGCCATCAACGGACAGGCGACCGGGGCCCGCCCAGCCAACGAGTACTGCAACTGGGCCAACACCGGCAACTGCCCGGGTCGCATCACGACGGACGCGAACGGCGACGTCTGGATCGTCAACCGCGCCTTCGGCAGCCAGGGCACGCTCTCGAAGTTCTCGGGCAACGTCAAGCACTGCATCGACCGCAACGGCGACGGTGTGATCCAGACGTCGAACGACAAGAACGGCGACGGCAAGATCGACATGGCCGCCGGCGCCGGCGAGTACTTCGGTCAGGGCGACGAGTGCATCATCACGACGATCCCGGTCGGCCCGACCAACCAGTGGCCCCGCGCGGTCGCCGTCGACAAACGCGGCAAGATCTGGGCGTGCACGCACCTCGATGGGAAATGTTACCGCTACAATCCCAACGACCCGGTCGCGCTCGAGGCGACGGTCACGGTCGGCGGCAACCCGTACTCGGCGGCGACCGGCGGCGACTACCTCTACGTGTCGAACTCCGGAGGCGGGGGCACGAAGCGCGTCCACATCACGACCCTGGCCGTCGACTCCGCGCCCTGCCCGTCCACGTACGGCATCGTCGGCGACCCGAGCGGCAACGTCGCGTACCTCGGGTATTGCGGCAACGGCGGCATGTTGCGCGCCGACTTCGTCAACAAGACGTGCGTGCAGTACCAGACGGCGGGGTCCTGCTCGACGGCGACGACGCTCGACCTCGGCGGCTTCGTCTGGGTCGCGAACTTTTCCGCCAACACGGTCACGAAGATGACCGCGAACGGCGTCTCCCTGGGCACGTTCCCGGCCGGCGGCTCGAGCCCGCACGGAATCTCCGTCGACTTCCAGGGCAACATCTGGACGGTCAACGACGGAAACTCGAGCATGGGCAAGATCAACAGCGCGAGCGGCGCGCTGATCGGGAGCTACCCGCTCGACGGTCCTGGTCTGCAGAGCCCGACGCCCTACCTCTACAGCGACTTCACGGGCGTGCAGCTCGATCGGCAGGCGCCGTACACGTACGTGGGCAGCTGGGAGGGGACGTTCGACGGCGGCGTCCCGGCCGTGCCGTGGTCGAAGTTGAAGTGGAACGGCGAGCCGCAGGGCGCCGTGCCGGCCGAGACGACGCTGGTCGTGTCGGTGCGCGCGGCCGACAGCCTGGCCGCGATC
>CAIVJW010000392.1 GCA_903906315.1 uncultured delta proteobacterium
CGCTCGCGGGGGGGCGCGCCGCGAGCCGGGCCGAGCCCGCGGCGGACGATCGGGGGAGCTTCGGTCCGGTCGCGGCCCCGCCGCCTCCGCGCGCGCCCGATCCCGGCGCAGCGGACGCGGAGGACGTCGACGGGTCGCTCGAGGCGCAGATCGGCCCGATCACGCGGCGGTCGAGCGAGCTCGTGCTCACGCCCCTCGAGGAGCCACCTCCGCGATCGAGCCAGGCAGCGCGGCGATCGCGCCTCGATCCCGAGACCGCGCCCGCCGAGCACGCGGGGCCGATCGTGCCGGCGTACGGCCCCCTGGCCGATGACGACGACCTCCCGATCGCGCCGCCGATGCGCGACGAGCGCGCCCTGGTCGAGCCGATCGCGCGCCCGATCCTGACCGAGGACCCCCCTCCGCACGACGGCGTCGACGCGCGCGACGTGGGCGCGCTCCTGCTCGCGCTGGCGATCATCGCGGGCGTCCTCGCGGTCGCGCTCGCCCTGGCCGGCGACTCGCTCCTCGTCATCGGCGCGCGCATCGTGCTGGCCTTCGTGGGCGCGGGCATGCTCCTCGGTCGGGCTGCCACGACGGCCCGCGACGCGACCGAGGCGCACCCCGCGCCGCTGCTCGCGTCGAGCGTCCTCTCGCTGGCGGTCGCGGGGTGGGCCGCGATCGGGCGCGATCGGGCGCTCGCCGCCGAGGCGACCTCGCTCGCGGGCTTCGTCGTTGCAGGCGTCGCGGTGGCTTCGTGGCTGCTCGAGGCTGGGCGGCACGCGGTCGAGGCGGAGCGGGCCTGGGTCGCGAGCGCGCTCGCGACGCCGGGGCGGCGCGCGGTGAAGGAGCGTGGCGCGGCCGAGGGCGCCGCGACGCTCGCGTTCGACCTGCGCGCCGGCGAGGAGGTCCTCGTCGAGGCGGGCGAGATCGTGCCCGTCGACCTGGTGGTCACCGGCGGCGAGGTCGAGGTGCTCCCCTGGATCGGCGCGGCCACGGCCACGCGCCGCCGTGACGGCGAGGCGATCGTCGCCGGCGCGCGCGTGGTGAAGGGCAGGCTGCGCGGCACGTGCACCTGGGGCGGTCACGACCGGGCCTTCGCTCGCGTGCTGCTCGACCCGCGGCGCCGCGCCGACTCGCTCGCCCCGATCGCGCACGCGTCGCGCGCGCTCGTCGAGCGCTGGGCGGTCGTCGCCGCGGGGATCGCGGCCATCTCGGCGGCCGTCGCGCACCGGCTCCCGGTCGAGGTCGCGATGACGGCGGTCGCCGTGCACGCGGCGCTCGCCACGCCCATCCTCGCGGCGGTCGCGGCCGTGCACGTCGCGCGCGGGATCCTGCTCGGCCTGCGCCGCGGAGTGGCCTACAAGAGCGCGGATGCGTGGGACCGCGCCGGCCGGGTCGACGTCGCGTTGTTCTGCGCGCGCGGGACGCTGCTGCTCGGGGAGCCGGAGCTGTCGGATCTCGAGGCGCTGTCGCCGAAGGTCGAGGCCGCGGACGTGCTCGCGCTCGCGGCGGGCGCGGAGCGCGCCGAGGAGCACCCCGTCGCCACGGCGATCGTGCGGGCGGCGCGGTCGCGCGGCGTGCGCCCCGACGGCGTGCGCAACCCGGGCACGCACCCCGGCCTCGGCGTGACCGCGGTGGCGTCGAACGGCGACGATCTCGTGGTCGGCAGCCGCGGGCTCCTCGTCGACCAGCGCATCTCGATCGCGAGCGCGGAGGGGCGCATCGCGGAGCTCGAGGGCCTCGGGCGGACCGTCGTGCTGGTGGCGGTCGGGGGGCGCGTGGTCGGGCTGCTCGGTCTGCAGGACGGGCTGCGGCCGGGCGCGCGCGCGGCCGTGCAGCACCTGCTCGACGCCCAGATCGAGCCCGTGCTCGTCTCGGGCGACGCGCGCGAGACCTGCGAGGCGATCGGCCGGTCGCTCGACATCGAGCACATCCGGCCCGAGGTGCGGTCGGTCGATCGCGCGGGCGAGGTGAAGCGCGTCGTCGAGACCGGCGCGAGCGTCGCGGTGCTCGGGCATCCCGGCGTCGACGACGGCGCGCTCGGCGCGGCGGACGTCTCGGTCGCGCTCGGCGCGGCGGGGTCGACGCCGGGCGAATACGCCGTCGCGATGGCGTCCGACGACGTCCGCGACGCGGCGCTCTCGCTCGCCCTCGCCAAGCGCACGCGCATCGAGGCGCACGTCGCGCTCGCGCTCGCCGCGGTCCCCGCGCTGGTCGGGTCGGTCGCGGTGGCCTTCGGCATCCTGCCGCCCGCGTACGCCCCGATCGCTTCGCTGCTCGGCGGCGCGATGGCCATCGTGCACGCCCGCGCGGCCGATCGGATGCTGCGCGTCGCGGGGCCCGAGGAGTAGCTGGGCGCCCGGCTCGCGCCCGCCCGATCGGCGCCCCGTTTCGCGCGCGCCTGCTACCATCCAGCCGCGCGCGAGCCTCCGCTGCTCGCCCGCGAAACCCCCCTCGATGGCCGCCCTCGACCAGCCCCGCTCGGGCCGCGACGCCCCGCTCCTCGACGCCGCGTTCGTCCGCGAGCTCGAGGCGCTTCGCCGTCGGCTCGAGATCCGCGCGCGATCGGGCGCCGCGGGCGATCACCTCGCGCGGCGCCGCGGAGGATCGGCCGAGTTCCAGGATCACCGCCCCTACGCGCCCGGCGACGACCTCCGCCTCATCGACTGGGCTGCCTACGCCCGCAGCGGCGAGCCCGTGGTCAAGCTCTTCCGCGCCGAGGAGGACGTCCTCGTTCGCCTCGTCGTCGACACCTCGGCCTCGCTCGGCCACGGCGAGCCGCCCAAGCTCGACGCCGCCCGCCGCTTCGCCGCCGCCGTCGGCTACATGGCCCTCGCCGCGTCCGAGCGCGCGCAGGTCTTCGCCGCCGGCGAGGGCGTCGAGAAGGAGCACGTCCCCGCGCGCGGCCGAGGCGGCCTGCCGGCGCTGCTGCGGGCGCTCGACGGGCTCGCGCCGAGCGGCGGCACCGACCTCGCGAAGGCCCTCGACGGCGTCCTGCGCAGGAGCTCGCGCCCGGGCCTGCTCGTGGTCGCGTCGGACTTCTTCGACCCGGGCCCCGTCACCGCCGCGCTCTCGAAGGCCGTCGCCGCGGGCCACGACGTCGCCCTCGTGCAGGTTGTCGCGCCCGACGAGATCGAGCCCACCCTGGAGGGCGATCTCACGCTCGAGGACGCCGAGACCGGCGCCACCGTCGACGTGACGATCGACCCCGCCGTCATCGAGGCCTACGTCCTGCGCTTCGCTGGCCTGTGCGAGGAGCTGCGCGCCTTCGCCCGGCGCCACGGCGCGACCTACGTCCGCGTGCGCACCGACGAGCGCCTCGAGGGCGCGGTGCGGCGGTTCGTGGGCAGGAGCGTCGATTGAAGTCCCTCGGCGTCGACCTCCTCGCGCCCGCCGGCCTCGCGCTCGCCGCGCTGATCGTCCCATTGGTCGTGCTCTACGTCCTCAAGGTCCGCCGCCAGCGGCGCACGGTCGCGTCGACCTGGCTCTGGCAGAGCGCGCAGCGCGACCTCATGGCGCGATCGCCTTTCAAACGCCTGATCGCGCAGGTCCCCCTCTTCCTCCAGGCGCTCGCGCTCCTCGCGCTCGCGCTCGGCCTCGCGCGCCCCGCGACGCGCGGCCGTGAGCTCGCCGGCGACCACGTCGCCATCGTCGTCGACACCAGCGCGTCGATGTCCGCGCTCGCCGACCCCGCCGGCCCCGTGGACGGCCCGCGCCGCATCGATCTCGCGAAGAAGGCCGCGCGCGAGCTGCTCTCCGCGCTCACGCCCGGCAGCGACGCGCTCGTCCTCGAGGCCGGCCGCGAGGCGCACCTCGTCGCGCCCCTCGACCGCGACGTGCAGCGCCTCGCCGCCGTCGTCGCCAAGCTCGACGCGCGCGACGTCGAGGGCGACCTCGGCGCCGCCGTCTCGCTCGCGGCCGATCGCCTCCGCCCGCTCGGCGGCGCGCGCCGCATCGTGGTCGTCACCGACGGCAACCTCGCGCGCCCCGACTCGCTCCGCGGCGTCTCCCTCCCCCTCGACGTCGTGCGCGTCGGCGCGCCCGTCGAGAACGCCGGCATCGTGCGCATCGACGTCCGATCGGGCACCGACCCCGCCTCGCGCACCGAGGAGGTGCAGGTCTTCCTCGTGCTCGCGAACTACGGCGCTCGCCCCCGCGACGCCTACGTCACCTTGCGCGAGGAGCACGCCTCCGACGTGCTGGCCTCGCGCCGCGTGATCGTGCCGCCCGGCGAGAAGCTCCCCGTGGTGCTCACGTTCCACCCCTCGCCCGGCGACTACCGCCAGGGCCTCGTCGCCGACCTCTCGCCGCACGACGCCATGCCGGTCGACGACGCCGCCTACGGCCGCGTGCCCGCCGGCGACAAGCTCCCCGTCTACCTCGCGCGGCGCGATGGCGCGAAGGCCTCGCCGTGGCTCGAGCGCGCCCTCGCGGCCGACCCGATGGTCGAGCTCCACGCCGGCACGCTCGCCGAGATCACGGCCGCGAAGGTCGACCTCGACGCCTTCGTCGTGATCGAGGGCGCGTGCCCGCCCGCGCCCCCCGGCGGCGATCTGCTGCTCGTCGATCCGCCCGCGGGCGTCTGCTACGGCGCGAAGGTCGGCGCCCTCCTCGAACACCCCTCGATCACCTCGTGGGAGCACGGCGATCCGCGCCTGCGCTTCCTCACGCTCGACGGCGTGCACCTCGCGCGCGCCCGCCGCCTCGAGCCCGAGGGCCGCGCGCAGGAGCTCATCCGCACGCAGGAGGGCGCCGTAGCCGTCGACGTCTCGTCGTCCACGCGGACCGCGACGGTGCTCGGCTTCGACGTCGGCGACAGCGACTGGCCGCTCAAGGCCTCGTACGTGCTCTTCGTGCGCAACCTGATCGAGCAGGCCCGGGCGCACCGCGCCCACGGCATCACGGGCCCCGCGCGCACCGGCGAGCCGCTCCGCGCGAGCCTGCCGGCGTCGGTGCGCAAGGCCGAGGTCGTGGGGCCCGGCGGCGCGAAGCTCGACGCGTCGCTGCGAGGCGCGCTCCTCGTCGTGCCCGACCTGCCGCGCGCGGGCCTCTACCACATCGCGTGGGAGGGCCCGGGCGGGCCCGGCAAGGACGCCGGCTCGGTCGTCGTCCCCGCGAACCTCACGAGCGAGCTCGAGAGCGACCTCGCGCCGAGGCCGATCGTCACCGACAAGGGCCCGGTCGACGTCGCGAGCGCGTCCGCGCAGCCCGATGCGCACCGCGAGTGGACGTGGGTGCTCGCGCTCGTCGCGCTCGCGTTCGTGCTGTTCGACGTCGCGTGGCTGACGCGCGAGCCGCGCCTGCGCCCCTCGCCCGCGCCCACGGTCGCCTCCGGCCCGAGCGCGCCGCGCGCCCCGCAGCGGAGGCCCGCGTGATCCCGCCCGCGGTCATCAAGTACCTGCCCTTCCTCGCGACCTTCGTCGGCGTCCTCGCGTTCGCGATCCTCGTGCGCCTCGCGGTCGTGCGCGCCGCGATCGGCCGGCGCCCGGTGCTCCTCGCGGCGCTCGTCCTTTCGGCGCTGCCCGCGCTCTACGTCGGCCTCGCGTGGTGCGGCCTCGTGCCGGACGGCTACCTCCGCTTCGCGCGCCCGCCGATCACGCTCGTCGCCACCGCCGCCGTCGCGTTCGTCGCCGTGCGCCTCGCCCGCCACCGCGCCCGCCAGAGCCCGTGGCGCGCGCGCTTCACCGACGCCCTCGCCACGTCCGCCGCGCTGACGGCCGCGCTCGCCGCCGCGGGCCCCGAGATCGGCCACCCCCTCGACAAGCTCACCGTCCTCGTCGCCATCGACCGCAGCCGGTCGATCGATCTCGTCGCCGCCGCCGACCAGCGCATCCGGCAGGAGCTCGCCGTCGCCGAGCTCGGCATGCGCGAGGACGACCGCATCGGCACGATCGCCTTCGCGTCCGAGGCCGCGACCGAGGACCCGCCGCGCCCCAAGAGCGACCTCCCCGCGCCCCAGCGCGTCGTCCTCGGCCGCGACGGCACCGACCTCGCCTCTGCGATCCGCCGCGCGCTCGCCGAGGTGCCGCCCGACTCGGCCGCGCGCGTCGTGCTGCTCTCGGACGGCGTCGCGACCCGGGGCGACACGCTCTCCGCCGCCGCCGCCGCCCTCGCGGCCGGCGTGCCGATCGACGTGGTGCCGCTCGAGCAGCGCGCGGTGCCCGACGTGCGCGTCGTCGCCCTGCGCGCGCCGACCCGCGCCGACGAGGGCGAGGCGATGGATCTGCGCCTCGTGACCTCGTCGCCCGTCGCGTGCGAGATCGAGGTCCGCGTGCGCCGCGACGGCGTCCTGCACGCGAAGGCCAGGGCCTCGATCGCCGCCGGCGAGGACGTGCTGCGCATCCGCGAGAAGGCGCCCGGCCCCGGCCTGCACCGCTACGACGTCGAGATCTCCGCGATCGACCCGAAGCTCGACCAGGCCGCCGAGGACAACGCCGCGAGCACGTTCGTGAAGGTGCGCGGTCAGGCCTCGGCGCTCGTGCTCGAGGGCGACGCGGGCAAGGGCGCGTTCGTCGCGCGGTCGCTCGAGGCGGGCGCTTTCCGCGTCGACGTCGCCGGGGCGAGCGCCGTGCCCGCCGACCTCGGCGGCCTCGCCGGCTACGACGTCGTTTTCCTCAGCGACATCCGCGCGCCGGACCTGTCGAGCGGCCAGATCGAGGCGCTCGCCAGCTACGTTCGCGACTTCGGCGGCGGCCTCGTGCTGCTCGGCGGCGACCGCGGCATGGGCCCCGGCGGCTACGCCAAGACGCCCCTCGAGGAGGTCTCGCCCGTCACGTTCGACCTGAAGCAGGAGCGCCGGCGCGCGAGCCTCGCCGAGGTCATCGGCATCGACATCTCCGGCTCGATGGGCGCCCAGGTCGGCGGCCGCACGAAGCTCGACCTCGCCAACGAGGCCGCCGCGCGATCGGCCGCGCTGCTCGGGCCGGGCGATCTCCTCGGCGTCGAGCACGTCGACACCGCGGTGAAGTGGAGCGTCCCGCTCGCGCCGATCACCGACAAGGCCGCCCTCGACAAGGCCATCCGCGCCGTCGGCGTCGGCGGCGGCGGCATCTACGTCGACATCACGCTTCAGTCCGGCTACGCCGCGCTCGAGCGGCAGAGCGTCAACCTCAAGCACATGCTGCTCTTCGCGGATGGCTCCGACGCCGAGCGCATGGGCCCGGGCGTGCAGTCGGCGGTGGCCGGCGCGTTCCACCGCGGCGTCACGACCAGCGTCGTCGCGCTCGGCCAGGGGTCCGACGTGCCGGAGCTCGAGCAGCTCTCGCGCCTCGGCGGCGGCCGCTTCTACCTGGTCGAGGACGCCGCGCGCCTGCCGAGCGTCTTCGCGCAGGAGACGATCCTCGCGTCGCGATCGTCCATCGTCGAGAAGGCGTTTACGGTCGCCCGCGGCGCCGCCTCGTCGATCACGGCTGGCGTGGACGTCGAGTCCGCGCCCGCGCTGAAGGGCTACGTCGTCACCATCCCCAAGGGCCGCGCGAGCGTGCTGCTCACCGGCCCCGACCACGACCCGCTGCTCGCCGTGTGGTCGGCCGGGCTCGGCCGATCGGCCGCGTTCACGAGCGACCTCAAGGACCGCTGGGGCGCCGCCTGGACGACCTGGCCGGGCGCGGCGCGCCTGATCGCGCAGGTCGCGCGAGACGTCTGCCGCAAGGGCGACGACGCGCGCGTGCGGCTCGAGGCCGACGCGTCCGGCGGCTCGCTCCACGTGCGCGCCAGCGTCGTCGGCGACGACGGCCGCGCGCAGTCGTTCCGGCGCCTCCTCGTGCACGTCGCCGGGCCCGAGGGCTTCGCGCGCGACGTGCCGCTCGAGGCGACCGGCGCCGGTGCGTACGCCGCGACGGTGCCGCTCTCGCGGCCGGGAACCTATGTCGCCGTCGCGCGCGACGAGCTCGGCGGCGAGGCGGTCGGCACGACGGGCGCGGTGCTCGGCGCCGGCGAGGAGCTCCGGCCGACGGGGACCGACTTCGCGCTGCTGGCGCGCGTCGCGGAGCTGTCGGGCGGCAAGCGGCGCGACACGCTGGCGGGGATCTTCGGCGATCGCGCGGCCAAACGGTTCTCGTACGAGGACGTCACGCAGGCGCTGGTCACGCTCGCGGCGTTCGCGCTGCTCGCGGCCGTCGCCGCGCGGAGGCTCGCGGTGCCGGACGGCGTCGAGGCATGGGCCGGGCGGGTCGCGTCGCGCGCGAGGGCGAGGCGCGAGGGGCACGAGGCGGCCGAGGCCGCGAGGCGCGCGAGGCGGGAGGCCGTGAAGGCCGAGGCCACGATGAGCGCGCTGCTGCACGCGAAGGCGAAGGCGATCGCGGGCGTCGCGGCGAGGCCGGCGCCGGTCGCGGCGGGCGCGCGGCCGGCGCCTGTGGCGACGCGAATGCCCACGATCGCTCGGGCGCCGGTCGAGGGGGCGGCGCCTGCGGCTCCGTCGTCCGGGGCGACGGCGCATCAGGCGCCCCCCTCGGCGCCGACGGGGCCGAAGCTCACGGCGGCGGAGATCCTGCTCGCGAGGCGCAAGGGCAAGCGGGGGTGAGGCCCGCGCGCGCTACGCCGGCCCGACCGGCGCCGCGCCCGGCTTAGCCGCCGCCTCCTTGGCGTGCGGCTTCTCTCTCGAGACAGGAGAAGGGCGGCCAGGCAGGGCGGAGCTGGGAGGGGCGGGCGCCGTCCGGACGCTACGGTCGGCGCGCCAGCTTCTCGCGCGCGATCCGGCCGAGCTTCAGGTACCTGCCGAGGTCGTCCACTCCCTCGCCCGCGCGCGCAAGGAGCGCCTGCGCGTCGGGGCCGAACGTCGCGTGGAAGGACGACGGCCAGTCCGAGGACCACGCGCCGAGCCACGCGAGCAAGGAGACCCGCTGCCGAGGATCGAGCCGCTGCTTCGCGTCGAGCACCTCGTGGACGGCGGCGGCGATCCGGGCGCGATCGCCGAGGTCGGGCGGGGCCTCGTGCTGGCCGAAGGGGACCCCCGCCCGCTCGACCACCTCCCAGGCGGCCTCCATTCGGCCCATGGTAGCGCCATGGACCGTGCGCTGGTCGACCGGAACCGGATCCAGGCAATCTGATCACGCCTCCGGGGCCGGTCGGACGCTCGCGGTGCCGTACGGGCATTCCCGCCGCGAACGGCCTTCAGACGGTGTCGAGCCGGCTCGAGGGCCGCCCGGTCGCCTGCGCGCGCCGCAACGGCCCGTCGACGGCTCCCGCGAGCTCGCCTATCACTCCGCCGCCGTGATCCAGATCTTCGGGACCCCCAAGTGCAGCCACACCCGCGCCGCGCGGCGCTTCTTCGCCGACCGGCGCCTCGACGTGCAGTTCGTCGACCTCCGCGAGAAGGGCCTCTCGAAGGGCGAGCTCGCGAGCGTCGCGCGCGCCGTTGGCGGGATGCGCGCGCTCTTCGACGCCGGGAGCGCGCGCGCCAAGGACCGCGGCCTGCAGCACCTCGGGCCCGACGAGGCGCGGCTCGCGGTGCTGCTCGCGGAGGACGCGCTGCTCCTGCGCACGCCGATCGTGCGCGACGGGCAGCGCGCCTCGGTGGGCGAGGCCGAGGAGAAGTGGAAGGCGTTCGCGGAGTCGGCGAAGCCGCGGTAGCGGTGTGCCCCTAGCCCCCGCCGCGCCGCGCGCCGGCGCGTGGCGGCCTCATTCGAGCTCGCGCGCGATGAACGCGCCGTTCGCCAGGACCACCGCGCCGGTGGTCGGGTCGACGCGCCCGGCGAGCGTGAACAGGCTCGTCTCGCCGTCGCCGTCGAGGTCGCCCTCGGCCGTCACCTCGAAGCCGTCCGGGCCGGGGTCCGGGCCGCCGAGCGCCGGACCCTTGTACGGGCCGCCGGCCGAGTAGCCGTACCGGAAGTAATGCGGCTCCGGGAGCTCGAAGCGCAGGCAGCGCCAGCCGCTCGCGTCGTCGCCGGTGTGCCAGTCGTCGCCAGGGCGGACGGAGGGCAGGTGCTTCACGCCCCTCGGCACCTTGGCGGGCACCGCGGTCGCGCTCCGGCAGAGCGCGTGCACGACCGCGCCGCTCGCGCCGAGCTGACCGCGCTCGAAGGCCGTGATCGCGGCCCGCCCGACAGCCGACAGCGTGCTCTTCGCCTCGGCCGCCTTCGCGTTCGCGAGGTACCTGCGCACGCCGTAGAGGGCGCTCGTCGCGAGCAGCCCGACGCCGTTCACCTCGTCGAGCTCGACGCGGACGCGGCCGTCGTCGGGCAGGAGCCGCAGCGAGGTCGCGCTCGTGAGGCGCTTCGGGCCCGTGGTCTCGATCCGCATCGCCGCGAGCACCGCGCGCTCCTTCGCGCCGGCCGCGGCGCTCGCGAGCTCCACGCCACGTCCGAGGTCGGCCCACGCGCGGATCGCGGCCGTGTCCGGCAGCGCCCCGAGAGCGCGCGCGTGCGCCGCGTCGTCACCGAGCGTGCCCTTGCCCTTCTCGACGGCCTCGAGCGCTCGCTCGACCAGGTCCTTCTGGCCGACCCCGACGAACAGCCGCCCCGATCCGAGCCGCACGCGCGCGAACGGCAGCTTCTCGTCGCGCAGCTCGGCCGTGAAGCCGCCCGCGTCCGCGCGCACGGCGACCTTCTTCTTGCCCTTCGATCGCGCGAGCTCCTGCTTTGCCGAGGCGATCGCGCGCTCGAACGGCTCCGCATGGGCGATCTCCTGCAGCCACACGATCGCGAAGCCGCGCTCGATCTCGGCGTGCGACGTGAGCCCGCGCCGGATCGACACGCCCACCACGCCCTCGCCACCGAGCGCGCCGACGATCTCGCCTACCGCGAGGCCCGCGGTCGTGAGGACGGCGTCGATGCCGGCGACCTCGCCCGGTCCGACCCCCCACGCGGCGCCTGCGGCGTCGAGCTGCTCGCGAAAGCCTCGCGATCCCCCCGGAAACGCCGTCGACAGGGCGAGGTACGCGGCCGTCTCGGCGGGCAGCCGGCGGGCGATGGCGAGCGCCCGCGGCGTCGGCGGCGCGGCGTCGACCTTGCCGCCGGTCGCTGCGAGGGTGGCCCGCCACCCGCCGCGATAGCCGCCCTCCCAGAGCGCATACGCCGCCGAGATCGGGGTCGGGAACGCCACCTTGCCGCCGGTCGCCGTCGCGAGGAGCGCGGGCGCGACGAACCCGGCGAGCTGGCGGCCCGCCTCGCTCGCGAGCACGGGCGCGCCGCGCTCGGCCTCGCCGACGGGCTTGGTGCGCCCCTCGACGACCGCCGCGATGGCCGCCAGCATGGGCTCGTCGCCGGTGACGAGCAGGCGCGGGCCCTCGAACCACACGAACGCGAAGCTCTCCTTCTCGCCGCGGAGGGTGAGCCGCTTTCCGTGGTCGCCGAGCTCGCCCGTCGGCTCGAACGTGCCGTGCTCGATCGCCTCGAGGACGGGCTTCGGGTCGTCGAGCACGACGCTGAGGGCCATCGTCAGGTCGCCGCCGAGGCGCTTGCCCCCGAGGTGCGCCGATCGGACGGCGCTCAGCAGCGCGTCCGCCGTCGCGGGCGGGACCCCGGCCTCCGTCGCGAGGACCACGAAGCCGAGCGGCATCGCGCCGAGGCCCGGCTTGCCGCGCACCGCGCCGATCAGGCCGGCCACGTCCGGTAGCTCGGCGTAGACCTCGACGCCGGTCGGCATCCCACCCGCCTCGACGCGCGTCGGCGCGGGGGGCCTGGGCGCGGCGACGGCGACCGACGCGGTGGGCACCGGCACCGCGGGTGGCGGCGAGACGGGCGCGGGGCCGCACGCGAGGGCGACCAAGACGAGGGCGATCGAGAGTTCACGCGGGACGGCGCAGCGCATGGCGCAGGGTCGGCCGGCCGCCGGCGCGAGGTCAATGGGCGCGCGAGGGGAGGTCAGTCTCCGCCGAGGAAGCAGAGGTGATTGGCCTTGAACGAGGCGCGCAGTCGCCCCTGGATCCCCTTGACCTTGTCGTCCTTGGCGAAGCGGCGCGCGAGCCACGCGCGCGCCTCGCGCCGAGGGTTGGAGTCGCCGCAGCGGAAGTCGACCGCGAGCGACAGATCGGTGTCGCCTGCGAATGGCAGGATCTCGGTGATCCCGAATTTCGGGGCGTGCCTCCGCATCACGCTGTCGATTGGCAGGTTCAGGAGCGACGCATTGATGGCGTGGATGTGATGGGCAGACTCGCGCACGAACGAGAGCGTGAGCTCGCGGTCGGCCTCCGTCTCTCCCGGCGTGCCGAAGAGCAGGTAGACGTGCGTGCGAATGCCGGCCTCTCCGGTCGCGGCCAGGACGCGCCGCGCCTGATCGGGCCGGACGCCCTTGCCGAGGCGGCGGAGCACCTCGGGCGACCCGGACTCGATGCCGAACTGCAGCATCGCGCACCCGCCGGCGGCGAGCTTGCGGGTGAAGGCCGGGTCGGCGAACGCGGCGTCGGCACGGACGAAGCCGTGCCATTCGAGGGGCAATCGGTCGCGGTGGATGACCTCGGCGAGGCGGTCGAGGTGCGCCGGCGGGAGCGCCGAGTCGGTGAGGTGCAGCATCGCGCCGCCCGGGAACCGCGCGGCGACCTCGTGGAGCCAGGCCTCGAGGGCGTCGAAGCCCGTGGGCGCGTGGCCCTTGTGCAGGTGATCGGGGCAGAACGTGCAGCGCCCGAAATGGCAGCCTCGGCCGAGCGCCGCGGGCACGACCGGCCGCGGGGCGAGGTAGTCGTCCCAGGGCGCGTCGGCGAGCGGGATCGAGAGCACGGGCGGCGCCGGCGCGGGCGCGACGCTCCCGGCGATCCGGGCGAGGTCGGCGTCCGAGCCGCGCACGACGGAGTGAAAGTCATCGAACAGCGCGCCCTCGATCGGCAGGCCGGCCTCGGCCCAGCACGCGAGCAGCGGACCGCCGAGGACGCGCCGCACGCCGGGCATTCGATCGCGGAGCATCCGCGCGAGCCGGAACGCGGCGGGCGCCTGCTGCTGGAACGTGAGCGAGACGGCCACGACGTCCGGGGGGGCGGCCTCGATCGCAGGCACGAGCTCGTCGTGGAAGTAGTCGTCGAACGGCCCGCGCTCGCCGGCGAGCTCCGCGAGCGTCGCCGAGGACTCGAGGCGCCGCCCGTCGAGCGCGATCATCGCGACCCCGAGGCGGAACCCCGGGGTCGCGAGCGCGGCGGCGCGCAGGGCGTTCTCGAGATCGGCGACGGCCGAGGTGTAGACGCCGCGATCGGCGTACGTCTCGGGCCGGCGCAGCGCGGGCGTCCGCTGGCTCAGGTGGTCGGCCGCGCGGCGCATCGCGCGCAGGTCGCCCGCGGGCAGGCCGCGCGCGGCGTCGATCGCGCGGTGCAAGCGCGCGGGCTCGAGCGCGAAGCGGTGCCAGCCGATCGACGCGTCGATCCAGCGCGCGTCCGCCCCGATCGCGGCGAGGCGGCTCGCGGCGGCGCCGCCGGACAGGCCCGGCTCGGAGGGCTTGAGCGGGGGAGGGGTGACGACGGTGACGCGCATGGGCGATCGGACCATGCCACCACGGCGGCGCCCTGCGGTGAATTCCCTATCCCACGCGCGGCGAGGGTCGCCGCGTGGCGTGACGACCTCGGCGCCCGGTCGGTCCTCGACGTCGGATCGGGTGGGGGCAAGCTCTGCGTCGTCGAGGCGCCCCACACCTCCGCCTTCCCCACGATATCCTGGGAAACGGCGCGGGGGGATACGGGGGTCACCCGCCCGCGCCTCGCGCCTCGGCCAAGTCGCACCAATCCTCCTTGCGCCGGAGGGGCGCTTCGAGACATGGGACTGGCTGCCGTTCCACTCGACGATCCCGACCAGGAGAAATCCCCATGCACCGGTCACGCGCGGAGCTCGCTCGCGGTTCGCTGTTCACCATGATGCAGATCGCGGCGGCGTTGGCCGTGGCGGGCTGCGGCGGCGACCAGCAGCCACGGTCGCTGCCGCCGCAGGACGGCACGGTGCCAATCGTGGTCGGGCACCGCGGGATGCCGGGCCTCTTTCCCGAGGAGACGCTCCCCTCGTACGAAGGGGCCGCCGACGCCGGAGCCGACTCGCTGGAGCTGGACCTTCACATGACCCGCGACTGCGTGCTGGTGGCGCGGCACAACCCATGGTTGAGCGACAACACCAACATCGCCGAGGTCGCGAAGACGAACCCCGAGGTCGCGGCGCGCAAGCGCACGGTGCCGGGCATTCCGGTGAACGTGACCTATGACCTAGCCAAGTACGGCGGCCCCGCGCAATACCTGACCGACCTGACCGACCCAGGCGATCCGAAGTCGGTGTTGAAGTCGCTCGTGGTCGACGGCGAGGACCACACCGGGGACTGGTCGATCACCGATTTCACGGCGGCGGAGCTCAAGGCCTGGATCGGCGGCACGACCTACGACGCCGCGGCGCTGCGGCCGAGCGAGCTGAATGGCCTCTACCCGGTGCTGACGATGCAGGAGGTCCTCGACCTCGCCAAGACCAGGAGCGCCTCGACCGGGAGGACGATCACCGTCTACCCGGAGTCCAAGAATCCGCACTGGAACGACGCGCAGGCCATCGCCAACGGCTGCGGTACCGGCAGCCACCCATTCGAGGACGCCATCGTCGAGCTGATCCGGGACAACGACCTCAACAGCGGGTCGGCGGCGATCTACGTCCAGTCCTTCGATCCGGCCAGCCTCAGGTACATGCGCTCGATCGGCCTCGCTGCTCGGGCCGTGCAGCTGGTGGACGGCAACGAGGTCGACTATCGGGCCGGTGCGGTGATCTACCAGGCCGACGATGCGTCCAACTTCGTCAGTGGTCGCCCGTACAGCTGGACGCTTGTCGGTGACGGCCGCTTCTTCGGGGCGATGCTCACCCCGACAGGCCTGGACGAGATCAAGACCTACGCCGACGGCCTCGGCGCCTGGAAGCCCCAGGTGATGGCGCTCACCGGGCCGACTGGCACCCTCGCCGGCGTCGACTCGGCGCGGCCGACGAGCTTGCTTGCCGATGCCCACGGGGCGGGACTCTTCGTGCACGTCTTCACGTTCCGCAACGAGCAGAAGTACCTCGCCGGCCTCTTCGACGGCGATCCGACGGCCGAGCTGCTGACCTACTACCGCGCCGGCGTCGACGGCGTCTTCGCCGACTTCCCGAATACGGCCGTGGCCGCGCGTGCGAGGTATCTGAAGGAAGTGGGCCGCTGAGGCTCGGCTCGCGTACGCGTTCACGGGCGCCGCGGTGCGGACCGAGGATGGCGCCAAGGACGCCAAGGACGCCAAGCGAGAGGTAGGAGGAAGCGGGCCCTGCGGGGCCGGAGGCCGGCAGCGGGACGCGCCCTGCGTGGACGGGCTGGCTCGCGGCACCCCACCCCGAATCTCCCCTTTGCGCTCGTGGCGTCCTTGGCGCCCCTCTCGCTCCCTCTCCGTCCGCTCCACGGCTCTGCGAGCCAGCCAGTGGACGATGCTCGTGCCGAGAGCCGCGAACGCGTACCGCGCCGGCGCGCCGCTCCGATGGCCATCGCCTCGCTGCAGGTTGAGCGAGGTCGGCGCCGCGCCGCCCGCCCCGCCGTCGGCCTTGCCGCCCGTCTTGCGGCCCGCCCCGCCCGCGCTCGCTTCCGTGCCCGCGTGCCCGCCCACCCCCGTGCCGCCGCCTCCCTGCGCGAAGGAGACCGAACCGCCAGCGCCGCCAGACGCGGTGTCGGTCGACGAGCCGCAGCCCGTGAGCGCGGCGAGAGCGACGAGAGCGACGACGGTCAGCGCGATCGGCGACGCGCGGCGAGTCCCGTTCCAAGAGTCGACGCCGCCACTTGAGCCGCATCTGGAGCCGGGCGCAAGGGTGCCTGTCACCGCGGAGTAGCGGCGGGCGAGCGGGGCGAGGCGGTGGCAGTGGCGGGAGGAGGCGCCCGCGGGGGGCGGAATATGGCCAGCGCGCGAGAGGCGGTCGGGGTCGGGCGCGCGAGAGGCGGAGGCGGCCTTGTCTCGATTTCGGGCCAGAGCGGCGAGCAGCCAGCGCCTCCGCGCCGAGGACCGCCGCGGCCGTTCCTGGCGGAGACCTCGCACGATCGGCGCGTCGAGCGAGCGAGAGCGCCGGTCGGTGGCGGCGCGGCCGATGGTAGTGTAGCTTACCACGCGGACCATGACCACGCCTCGGCTCGATGGGAACGAGATCACTCGGGACGTCCTCGACGGACTCCTGGAAGGCTGTCAAGTGATCGGCTCCGACTGGAGGTACCTCTACGTCAACGACGCAATCGTGGCGCAAACGGGACGCTCGCGAGAGCAGCTCCTCGGGCGGACGATGAGGGATTGTTACCCCGGCATCGAGGACACGGCGATGTTCTCGGAGCTTCGTCGGTGCATGTCTGAGCGAGCTCACCATCGAATGGAGAACGAGTTCACCTTCCCCGACGGCTCGGTCGGCTGGTTCGAGCTGCGCTTCGTGCCCGTGCCTGCGGGCGTGTGCATCCTCTCCGCGGACACAACCGAGAAGAGGCGTGCGGAGCGGGCCCTGCTCGAAAGCGAGGAGATGTTCCGCGGTCTGCACGCGGTCGCGCCGAACCCCGTCCTGCTCGTGTCGACAGCGGGCACGATCCTCCTCGCCAACAAGGAGGCGGACCGCACCTTCGGCTTCGCCGAGGGAGGGCTCGCCGGCACACCCGTCGAGGAGCTCATTCCGGCGGCGGAGCGCGGCGACTACCTGGGCCGATGGCGAGAGGCCTTCGAGCGCACCCGATCGGGGAAGATCGGCCAAGCCTTCAACCTCCGAGCCCAGCGGCGGGACGGGGCGACCTTGCCGGTGGACGTGTCCATCGGCCCATGTTCCTACCGCGGCAACGAGGCCTTCCTTGGAATCGTACGGGACATGACCGATCGTAATAATCTGGAACGCCAGCTCCAGCAGGCCCAGAAGATGGAGTCAATCGGCCGCCTGGCGGGGGGCGTCGCTCACGACTTCAACAACATGCTCGGCGTGATTCTCGGGCACGTCGAGATGGCACTCGAGCAAGTGGCCCCTTCCCACGACCTGCATGAAGCCCTGTGGGAGATCCGCAGCGCAGCCAGGCGCTCGGCCGACCTCACGCGGCAACTGCTCGTCTTTGCCCGCAAGCAGATGATCGCGCCCAAGGCGCTCGACTTGAACGAGACGGTGGGCGACATGCTCAAGATGCTGCAGCGGCTCATCGGCGAGAACGTCGAGCTCAGCTGGAAGCCCTGCTCGGGGGTGTGGAGGGTCATGGTCGATCCCTCCCAGGTCGACCAGATTCTCGCGAACCTGTGCGTCAACGCCCGGGACGCGATTGCTGGCATCGGCAAGCTCGCCATCGAAACAGGAAATGCCACGCTCGATGACCACTACTGCGCCTCGCACGCGGAGGTCGCTCCCGGCGACTACGTGCGGCTCAGCGTCAGCGACGACGGCTGCGGCATGGACAAGGAGACCCTGGGGCGGCTCTTCGAACCCTTCTTCACTACCAAGGCGCGCGGCAAGGGCACCGGCCTCGGGCTCGCCACGGTCTATGGCATAGTCAAGCAGAACCATGGACTCATCTACGTCTACAGCGAGCCGGGCCAGGGGACGACCTTCACCATCTACCTCCCCCGGCACACGGCCGCGGACGAGCGCATCAGAGCCGTCGCCGCGACGGCCCCGGCGCTGCGCGGAAGCGAGACCATTCTCCTGGTCGAGGACGAGGTATCCATCCTCAAGGTGACCGCGAAAATGTTGGAGCAACTGGGCTACTCGGTGCTGAGCGCGAGCACGCCCGGTGAGGCGCTGCGCCTGGCCCGAGAGCACCCGGGCGAGATCCACCTGCTCGTGACCGACGTGGTGATGCCCGAGATGAACGGCCGTGAGCTGGCCGAAGAGATGGTCTCCCGTCACCCGGGCATCAAGCGCCTCTTCATGTCGGGCTATGCCGCCGAGGTCGTCGCCAGCCAAGGGGTGCTGGAGGAAGGCATCTGCTTCGTTCATAAGCCTTTCTCCGGCCACGAGCTGGCCAGCAAGGTGCGACAGGCAATCGACCACGACCTCGCCAGGTGAGCGCCAGTCGCGTTCGGCGCTCACAAGCCTCCGTGGTATCGGGTTGACGGATGGAGGTCGCGCGGCGCATCGCGCGCAGGGCGCCCGCGGGCAGGCTGCGCGCGGCGTCGACCGTGCGGTGCAGGCGCGCGGGCGCGAGCGCGAAGCGGTGCCGGCCGAGCGACGCGTCGATCCGCTGCGCACCCGCCCCGGTCGCGCCGAGGCAGCTCGCGGCGGCGCCGCCCGACGGGTCCGGCTGGAAGGGCTGGTCGGCGGAGGGGTGACGACGGTGACGCGCACGGGCGAGCGGACCACGCCGCGACGGGGGCGCTCCGCTGGGAATCCCCTTGCGCGGCGCGCGGGCTTGCCCTTGATGGTGCGTGATGCGCGATCGACCGCTCGCCCCGCTGCTCGCCCCGTCGCTGGCCGAGGCGCGGCTGCCTCGCGACGCCGGCGCGCGGGCGGTGGTCTTGCGCGCGCGCGACGCCGTCGCGGCCGGCGAGCGCCCCGCGGACACCCATTTCGACGACCTCCTGCCGGCGGCCCTGAAGGCGCATGCGGCCCGGCACTTCACGCCGGTCGCGGATGCGCTGCGCGTCGGCGCGTGGCTCGACGACCTCGGCGTCGGGTCGATTCTCGACGTCGGATCGGGCGCGGGCAAGCTCTGCGTCGTCGCCGCGATCGCGGCCCCGCGGTGTCGCTTTCTCGGGATCGAGCAGCGGTCCGGCCTCGTGGAGGTCGCGCGATCGATTGCGGCCCGCTTCGAGCTCGACGACCGCGTCTCGTTCGTCGAAGGATCGATCGGCGTGGCCGGGCTGCCGGCCGTCGAGGCCTACTACCTCTTCAACCCGTTCGGCGAGAACCTCCTGCCGTCCGGCGAGCGCCTCGACGAGGACGTCGAGCTCGGCGACGACCGCTATGACCGCGACGTGCGCGAGGCCGAGGCCCTGCTCGAATCGGCCCCGCCCGGGACCGTGCTCATCACGCACAACGGCTTCGGCGGCCGGGTGCCCGCGGCCTTCGAGCAGCTCGCATTCGCGCCCTGCGCCGCGGGGGCCCTCGTCCTGCGGCGCCGCCGCCGTCGCCCCGTCTAGCGAGCCGCGAGGTCGTTTGGACCGCGGCCGCGCCGCGACTACGGCCCGCGCTTGATCTCGGTCTCGACGCGGTAGGCGCGTGTCCAGGCCTTCTTGCCGTCGGGGCGCGTGAGGCGCACGCGCACGTAGCCCTCGCCGCCCTTCGCGGCGTAGCTGGCCGAGGCGCCGGCGGCCGGGCGCGCGGTCTCGAGCGTGCGCCCCGCGGAGCCGAGGAACTCGACCGTGCCGCCCTCGCCCTCGGGCCAGACGGTGATCGCGTCGCGCGTGAGCGCGAGGCGGGTGAAGGCGCCGCCGTTGGAGGCGTAGAGTCGACCGGTCTTCAGCGCGTCGCAGATGGGCTTGCGCTTCGTCTCGGCGCCGAAGGCGTACACCCACCCTCGCCCCGGACGCGCCGTCGGCTCCTTGTCGTCGGGCTTGTAATGGTGCGAGTCGTCGACCGACGCGGGCGCGAAGCCGAGCCCGTCGGTGAGCGTCTGGTCCCAGATCGCCTCCGTCGACGGGCGCGTCGCGTCGCCCTCGGGGTGCACGTACGGGTGACCGCTCCAGATCTCGACGAGCTGCGCGTCGCGCCCCGCCTCGAGATCGCCGGCCTTGAGCGCCCACTCGAAATTAGGGTGATTGATGAGGGCGACGGCGTCCTGCGCGATCACCTGCTTCACGGCCCAGGTCAGCGCGACGTGGATGTCCTCGAACCTCGAGTTGCCGATCGCGTGCTTGGTGCAGATGCCGTTGACGTGAATCGGCACCTTGCCGACGTAGATCGTGACCTCCTCGCCGGGCAGGAGGACGAAGCCCTTGCGCGCCTGGGACTTGAACTCGTCGGGCTGCGTGAGCTGGTTGTGGTCGGTGAGCGTCGTGAACTGATAGCCGTGCTCGCGGTACCAGGCGTAGACGTCCTCGGGCGGAGCGTTGCCGTCGCTGCGCGTCGAGTGCCCGTGGAGGTTGCCCCGCTGGAACGCCGATACGTCGAGCGTTTCGGTGAAGTGGCCGAGCGCGACGAGGTGCGGAGGCCGAAAGCCGCTCGCGTGCGCCTGGTCGATCGCGGGCTGCGACCGCGCGGACACGGCGCCGAGCAGGCCGATCCCGGCGACGAGCGCGATCCCGATCACCGCTTGCTTGTTCCCCACGGCCACGGGGCGAGCTTACCGCCCGCCCCCGGGGCGCGCGAGCGGTAGATGTCGGTCGTGGCGCCGAGGCCACGCTCGCGATCGACCCAAGCGACGCGCGATTTGCGTGTCCATGAGGCAGCTGCGCCATCTCGGCGCGCGGACGGCCGGCAGCTCGGGCGCGGGGCGCGCACGCGGCCGAGGACCGTCGAGAGGAGTCCGCCGCGATGGCCGAGGCAAGGGAAAGCTCCGTCCTGTTCTCCCTGCGACAGCTCATGATCCTCGAGGAGGATCGCCTGCGCGAGGATCAGGAGGCGCGCGCGCGGCGGGCGGCGATCGAGGCGGCCGCGCGCGCCGAGGCCGCGCGACGCGCGCGCCAGGACGAGGAGGCGCGGGTCGCCGCCGAGGGCGAGCGCCGCCGCGCCGAAGACCTGCGTCTTCGCGAGGAGGCCGCCCGCCTGGCCGCGATCGATCGCGCGGAGACCGTGGCCGCGCGCGCGGAGGCGGATCGTCGCGGATCGATCGGTCGCGTCGACCGCGACCGGCGGCACGAGGAGGAGCTCTCCAGGCTGCGGCAGGACGTCTCGAAGCGGCGGATCGGGCGGCTCGCGGTCGCCTGCGCGGCGGCGGTGATCGCGACCGGCGGCGGCGGCGTGTGGCTGTATCTCGGCAAGGTGCTGCCGGAGGCGGCGGCGCGGGAGGCCGCGCACCGAGCGCGCATGGCCGATCAGGAGGACGAGGCGCAGAGGCTCCGGCGCCGCCTCGACGAGCTGGCCACGCGCGAGCGCGAGCTGCGCGAGAAGATCGCGGCGGTGTCGGCCGCGCCCACCGCCCCGCCGCCGCCCATGGCCGCGCCCCGGACCCGCGCTCCGGTCGGTCCGGGCCGGCCCCCGCCGCCGCGAGCGAAGGCGATCGGCGACTGCGTGTGTGAGCACCAGGGTGATCCAATGTGCGCTTGTCTGCGCTGACGCGCGAGATCCGTCCCGCGGCGACAGGCACTTTCGTCGCTCGGCAATCGACGCATCCACTGCGGCGCTCGTGGCCTGGGCGCAGGGCGTTCGCGTTCCTCGGAGCGCGGACGTGGCCAGCGCGCCGCATTTCCGGAGGCGCGTCCTTGCCGGCGTGTCTACGTTGCTTCCCACGCATGCCCCGAGCCTTCGCTCGGAGGGGAGGACCTAGCC
>CAIVJW010000393.1 GCA_903906315.1 uncultured delta proteobacterium
CGCGTCGAGCCGTCACGATGAGCACCAACCGGGACTTCGTTACCCCGATCTTCCGCGGCGGTCGCTTCGAGGACGCCGTGCTGTCGGTCGACGTCCTCGCCGACCTCGCGGCCTACCGCGACCTCGTCGTCGAGCTGGCGAAGCGCCTCTTCCTGCGCCGCGAGCCCGGCCGCAAGCGCGTGCCCAAGGGCTTCGCCGAGTCGTTCCAGCTCGGCATCCGCGCGATCGAGAAGGGCTCGACCCTCGCCGTCGTGAGCCGCACGTTCGGCGGATCCCAGCCCCCGCTCCTGCTCGGCGCGGCGGACGACTTCGACGCAGCCCGGGATCTGCTCGAGAGGGTCATCGAGGCGGGCGCCGCGCACGCCCCTCTGCCTGCGGAGTTCCCGCCCGAGCTGGCGATGCGCTTCAACCAGTTCGGCCGCGGCCTCCGCGATGGCGAGAGCGTCGAGCTGCGGCGCGCCGGCGCCGCGTCCGGGCCGCGGTACGACCGCGCGATCCGCAAGTGGATCGTCGTGCAGCGCGAGGGCCGGTACGAGGACGCCGTCGATCGCCTCGTGGTGGTGCGCGGCGGGTTCATCGACCGCCACATGATCACGGTGAGGCTCGACGACGGCGCGCTCGTCGAGGGCACGTGCGAGGAGGCGGTCGTCAAGAGAGCCCTCGCGCTCGCGGACCAGCGCGCGCGCCTGACGGGCCTCGGCTCGTTCGACGGGCAGGACCGGCTGGAGCGGCTCGTGCGGGTCGACGACGTCGTCGACGCGGACGAGGAGGAAGAGCGCGCGTCCACTATCGCCCCCGCCCTCGTGACGCAGTTCGCCCGCCTCGCCGCGCTCGAAGAGGGTTGGTTCGAGCCGGGCACTCCGAAGCTCCGCGCCGATGGCCTCGCGCGCGTGCGGGCGTTCCTCGAGGCCGCCACCGCCTCCGGCGCGCCCTTGCCCTACCTCTACCCGACGCCGGCCGGCGAGGTGCGCGCCGAATGGTCGCTCGGGCGCTGGGAGGTGAGCGCGACCTTCGACGTCGCCACGCCTTCCGTGTGGCTCCACGCGACGCACCTCGACAGCGAGGCGACCGAGGAGGCCGATCTCCCGACCGACGCGGACGCCGTCGCGACGTTCGTCGCGTTCGTCGCGCAGCTCGCCGCTCGCGCGGAGGCCGGCTGATGCCGGTCGCGCCCGAGCACCGGCTGACCGACGAGGCCGAGACGCTCCTCCGCCAGGTGCACCCGGCGTTCGTCGTCGAAGGACGCGTCGCGAGCGCCGCCTTCCGGCCGAGCTCGCAGGATGAAGGCGAGCTGTCGGTCGACCGCGGGGCGCTGACGTCCGCCGCGGATGCGCTCGCGCGCTACGTCGCGGCGGGCGGGAAGGCCGTGGGCACGTGGGGCGTGACGCTCGCCGAATGTCGATCCGCCGGCGTGGATGGCTACGCCGATCCGCTCCCCGCCAACGACGCGCACGCGCTCGTCGACTTCCGGCCGACCGGCTCGAAGTCGCGCTGGGCGAAGGTCGGCGACAAGCTCGCGGCGCACGCCCGGGCGCGCGGTCGGCTCGCGCCGAGCTGAAGAGGCGACAAGGAACGGAAACGCGCGGTCGCGCGCGCCGACGCGCTCGACGCCTCCGCGCAGAAGCGGGACGCGGACGTCGGCGCCGCCGGCGCGATCGAGCAGCGCAGCCGCTGCTTCCGGCCCGCCGACGGGCTCGCCAAGGAGATCCGCGAGGGCGGCCGTTGCGCGCTGCGCGGGCAGCCGAAGCTCGCGGCGCGCTTCACGTCGCGGTACCGCGCCGAGGCCAACCGCCGGTCGCGCAAGAGGGCGAAGGCCAAGGCGCAGGCGTCCGAGCCGAAGGCGAGCGGCGTGACGTCGGCGGCTCGCCCTGGCACGAGCTCGCGACGCTGCCGCCGACGACGTAACGAATGCCGAGGGAGTCGATCGCGGCGGCGACGCCGAGCGCGACGTCGAGGGTGGTCCGGGCGCCGGCGCTCATGCGGCGTCGGCGGGGACGCCGCCGAAGACGCGGAGCGCGGCGTCGCGCGCGCGGTAGGGCTCGCCGACGTCGCGCCGCGTTCTCGCCCCAGAGAAGCTCGGCGCGAAGGGCGCGCGGCGGGCCTCTCAGCGCACCTCGAGGGCCTCCGCGACGCGCGGATACCACGCAGTCGGGCGAGGCGCTTCGGGTCGCGCCCGAGCTCCGCCTCGGTCTCTACGGCGGCAGCGCGGAGGAGGATGCGACCTGGGGCCGAGAGGGCGAGATCGCCCTCGGCCACGCGGATCTCTGTGGCCCCGTCGACGCGGCGCACGACGGCAAGGCTGGCCGCAAGCCTCCGCCTTGCCTCGCCGAGCACGCCTGTGACGAAGATCTCGTCGGCGACGGGCTCGACGAGCCGCGGGCTCGGGCAGCGCGAGCGGGGTGCGGTGGGCCGAGGGGCGCGTGAGCGCGGCCGCGAGCTCGGCCGCATCGAGATCCCGTCCCCTGAAGGCCGCCTGACGGGCCGGCCCGCCGCCGGCGGAGGAGACGCCGCTCACCACGGGTGGCGCCCGCCACCCCCCGCCATGACGCCCGCCACCCGGCGGCGGCGCGCGGATCGTCGAGATAGCCAAGAATGAGCCCCAATCCGCCCCGGCACGCGCCTCGCGATCCGCGCGGCGATGCCCTCCTCCGCCGCGCTCCTCCTCGGCCGCGCCCCGGCCTACGAGCGCCATCGCCCCGAGACCACCGCGCTCTACGAGGTCGTGCGCGACAACCTCGACACGCTCCACGCGGCCATCGACGACGGCGCGCTCGA
>CAIVJW010000394.1 GCA_903906315.1 uncultured delta proteobacterium
CGGCCCCCGCGCCGCCCGCCGTCGTCACGCCGCCCGCGCCGCCCGCGCCGCCGCCGCCGCGCGTCGACCCGCTCGCGACCGGCCTCGCGCCCGTCCCCGGTGGCCTCACGCCCGACGAGGTCGGGGCCATCGCCGCACGCACGCGCCCGTCGATTCGCGTCAAGCAGGCCGAGCTCCGCGCCGCCGCCGCGCGCGTCGATCAGGCCTTCGTGAGCTTCTTCCCGCGCGTTACCGCCACCGCACAGTACGTCCGCCTCTCGCCGCTCACGCTGAGCTTCGGCTCGGGCGCGCTCGTGGGCACCAAGAACGAGGGCGCGCTCCTCGTGGGCCCGTGCCCGGGGGCGCCTGCCGGAGGCCCTCCGTGCGTGCTCGACTCGAAGGGCCTCCCCGCGGGCGCGCAGACCTTCGCCCTGCCCGTGTTCCTGAACCAGTACACGTTCCAGGCGAGCGTCGCCGTGCCCGTGTCGGACTACGTGCTTCGCCTCTCGCAGGCGTACGCCGCGCAGACCCACAGTCAGAAGGCCAAGCGGCTCGAGCTCGAGGCTGCGGGTCTGCAAGAAGCCGCCGACGCGAAGCTCACCTTCTACAACTGGGTGCGCGCGCGCGGCGGCGAGATCGTCGCGCGCGAGGCGGTTGCGCAGGCCAAGGCGCACCTCGTGGACGCGAAGCAGACGTTCGAGGTCGGCCTCCTCTCGAAGGCGGACGTGCTGCGCCTCGAGGCGCAGGTCGCGGGCGCCGAGCAGGGCGAGGCCGAGACGGGCGCGTTCGTCGCGATCGCCGAGGAGCAACTGCGCACGGTCCTCGGCGTCGGCGGCGATAAGCCCCTCGGCATCGGCGTCGACGTGATGCACGAGGCCCCGGGCGCGCCGGGCGAGTCGCTCGAGGCGGCGCAGCGCGCGGCGTTCGAGCGGCGCGTGGAGCTGCGCGCGCTCGACGAGACGGAGTACGCGCTGAAGGAGGTCGAGAAGGTCACCCGCGCCGGCTACCTGCCGCGCATCGACGCCTTCGCCGACGCCGTCTACCAGAACCCGAACCAGCGCGTGTTCCCGGCGCACGACCAGTTCGATCTGACGTGGGACGTGGGCGCGCGGCTCACGTGGGTCGTGAACGACACGTTCGCGGCGCCCGCGAACGTGGCCGAAGCGCGCGCGCGCACCGAGGCGATCGTGCAGCAGAAGCAGGTGCTGCGCGACGGGCTGCGGCTCGAGGTCGCGAGCGCGTACGACGACGTGAAGAAGTCGGCGGCCATCATCGAGGCCTCGGACCGGGGGATCGTCGCGGCCGAGGAGGGCCTGCGCGTGCGGCGCGAGCTCTTCACGAACGGCAAGGCGACGGGCGTGGACCTCGTCGACGCCGAGACCGAGCTCACGCGCGCGCGGCTGAACCAGCTCAACGCGCGCGTCGGCCTGCTCGTCGCGCGCACGCGCCTCGCGCACGCGACGGGCGCCGACGCCCAGTCGAAGGGCCGCTGACGCGCGGCCCTCGCTTGCACCTCGTTCGCCGACCCCACCTCCCGCGGAGGCACCTCTTCATGGCTCGTCACGTCCTCGTTGCCCTCGTTGCCCTCGTCGCCCTCCCGTCGCTCGTCGCGTGCTCGAAGGCGCCTCCACCTCCGCCCCAGGTGCGCGCCGTGCGCGTCGTCGAGGTGCGGGCTGCCTCGTCGGAGCCCGCTCGCCGCTACTCGGGATCGCTCGAGCCGCGTGAGCGCGTCGAGCTCGCCTTCCGCGTCGCGGGGCGCGTGCGCACGATCGCCGACGCGAGCGATCCGGGGGCACGCCGGCCGCTTCAGGAGGGGGACGCCGTCCGCCGCGGGCAGGTCCTCGCCACGCTCGATGAGCGCGATCTCGCCCTCTCGGCCGACTCCGCGCAGGCCACGGCCGCGGTCGCGGAGGCCGACGTGGCGACCGCGCAGGCGGCGCTCGGGCAGTCGGAGTCGGAGGCCGTCCGCGCGCGCGGGCTCGCGGCCACGGGCACCATCCCCGCGGCCGAGCTCGAGCGCGTCGAGTCCTCGCTCGCCGCTGCCAAGGCCCGCCTCGCGGCGGCTCGAGGCCAGCTCGGTGCGCGCACGGGTCAAGCCGCGCTGGCTCGGCGCACGACGGAGGACACCCGGCTCGTGAGCCCGATCGACGGCGTGGTCGCGCGGCGATCCGTCGGCGTCGGCGAGGCCGCGGGGCCGAGCCGTGTCGCGTTCGTGATCATCGACGCCTCCGAGATGCGCCTCGCGTTCGCCGCCCCCGACGTGCGCGTCCGCGACATCCGGCTCGGCGCGCGCGTGCCCGTGCGCGTGGAGGCGCTGCCCGAGGTCGCGCTGACCGGGGTCGTGTCGAAGATCGATCCCGTCGCCGATCCGGTGACGCACACGTTTCGGATCGAGCTGACCACGCCCAACGAACAGCGCCTTCTGCGCGCGGGCATGGTGGCGACGGCGCTCCCCGGGGTCGCCGACGGGGTCGCGATCACGGTGCCGCTCGCGAGCGTCGTGCGGCGCCCGGAGGCCCGAGGCTTCGCAGTCTTCACCCTCGGGCCCGAGGCCGGGAAGGTCAAGGCGACGGAGGTCGATCTCGGCGATCTCGTGGGCAACGACGTGGAGGTGCTACGCGGCCTCTCGGTCGGCGAGAAGGTCGTCACCGAGGGCGCGGCGCTCTTGCGCGCGGGCGAGGCCGTCGAGGTGCTCCCGTGAACATCTCGCGCATCTTCGTCGAGCGGCGACAGGTGGCCTGGGTCGCCCTCGTGGCTACGCTCATCTGGGGCGTGGTCTCGTACCTGCGCCTGCCGCAGCGAAAAGACCCAGAGGTCGTGATCAAGACGGCGGTGGTCACCACCGTCTGGCCGGGCGCGAAGGCCGAGGACGTCGAGCAGCTCGTCACGCGCCAGGTCGAGCTCGTCGCGCGGCAGGTCGCGCGCGTCGACAAGGTGACCTCGACGACGCGCACGGGCACCTCGACGGTCTTCGTCACGCTCGAAGACACAGCGAAGCGCGGCGATCTCGACCGCGCGTGGAGCGATCTTCGATCGCGCCTCGACCTGCTCGAGCGCGCGCTGCCCGGCGGCGTGGTCGCGCCCCAGCTCAACACGAGCTTCGGCGACACGGCCACCGTGGTGGTCTCCGTCGCGAGCCCGCCCGCCGATCCGATCGCCCTCGACGTGCGCGCCGAGGCCATCGCACGGGCCGTCACGCGCCATCGATCGGGCCTCTCGGGCGCGCGCGCCACCACGGTCTTCAGCCCCGCGCCCGGCGTCGCGGCCGAGACGGTGCTCGCCGCCGCGGAGCGCTATCGGGCGCTAGGGCAGGAGCGCGGCGCCTTCCGCGACGCGACGGTCCTGCGCGGAACGAGCTTCGTCGCGGTCGACTACGACGCGCCCGACCTCGCCGCCGTCACGCGCTTCGAGGCGGACTTCCTCGCGCAGGGCACGGGCGGGGAGCTGCCCCACCCGGACGTCGCCCGGCCGGTCGTCGTGCGATCGCTCGACGGCCTGCGCGCCGCGCTCGCCGAGGTGGCCCCCGACAAGTACAGCTACCGGAAGCTCGACGAGGTCACGACGCTGCTGCGCGACGAGCTCGCGCGCCTGCCCGAGATCGCGCGCGTCGACCGCCACGGCGTCGTCCCCGAGCGCATCTACCTGCTCTACTCGCAGGAGCGGCTCGCCTCGCTCGGCGTGTCCCCCAGGCAGGTCGCCGACGCGCTGCGCGCGCGCAACGCCACGGCGCCCGCCGGGGCGATCGGCACAGGCCGGCAGATGCTGCTCGTCGACACCTCGGGCGCGCTCGGATCGCTCGAGGACGTGCTCGCGACGGTGGTCGGCGCCACGGCCGACGGGCGCCCCGTCTACGCGCGCGACATCGTCGAGGTGCACCGCACCTACGAGACCCCGATTGCCGACGCGAGCTACCTGACGTGGCAAGATGCGGCCGGCTGGCACCGCACGCGATCGATCGCGGTCGCCGTGCAGATGCGCGGCGGTCAGCAGGCGACCCGGGTCGGTCGGCGCATCGACGCCACCGTCGACGAGCTGCGTGCGCGCCTCCCTTCGGACCTCGTCGTCGTCAAGACGGCCGACCAGCCCGACCTCGTCCACGAGCGCATCGGCGAGTTCATGCGGAGCCTCGGCGAGGCGGTCGCCATCGTGGTCGCGATCGCGCTGATCTTCATGGAGCGGCGCAGCGCCCTGCTCGTGGCCGCGAGCATCCCGCTCTCGCTGGCGATGACGTTCGGCCTGATGGACCTCTTCCACCTCGACCTGCAGCAGGTCTCGATCGCCGCGCTGATCATCTCGCTCGGCCTGCTCGTCGACGACCCCGTCATCGTCGGCGACGCGATCAACCGCGAGATCGCCGCCGGCGTTCCGCGCGAGCGCGCCGCGTGGGAGGGGCCCGTGCGCCTCGCCAAGGCCGTCTTCTTCGCCACGCTGACCAACATCGTCGCCTTCGCGCCGCTGCTCCTCGTCACGGGGACGATGGGCGAGTTCATCTACTCGCTGCCGATGGTCGTGACGCTCTCGCTCGTCTCGAGCCGCGTCGTGTCGATGACCTTCATGCCGCTCCTCGGCTACTACCTCCTGCGAGGGCAGAAGGGCTACGAGGCCGCTCTCGAGGGGACGGGCCGCGCGGCGACGCTCGCTCGCAAGTACAACGCCATCACCGAGTGGACGCTCGACCACAAGGCCAAGAGCTTCGCCGGCTTCCTCGTGTTCCTCGTCGTGGGGATCGCGCCTGTGGCGCTCCTGCACACGCAGTTCTTCCCCGACGAGTCGATGAAGCGCTTCTACGTGCACGTGCGCCTGCCCGAGGGCTCGGATCTCCGCGCCACCGAGGATGTCGCGCGGCGCGCGCAGAGCGTGGTCGTGGAGTCCGAGGCCGGGCACATCGAGCGGGTCACTTCGTTCGTCGGCAACGGCGGCCCTCGCTGGTGGAGCAACGTCAGCCCCGAGCCCAAGAACCCGGCGTATGCGCTCATGATCGTGGAGGCGAAGCGCGACGAAGAGGCGTCGGCCATGGTCGGCCGGCTGCAGCGGACGCTCGTCTTCCGCGTGCCGGGCGCGCGCTTCGAGGTCTATCGCGTGTCCTCGGGCAAGCCGGCCGTCACGCCCGTCGAGGTGCGGATCTCCGGGCCGGACGCCGAGACGCTCCGGCGCCTCGCGGCCGAGACGCGCGCGAGGATCGGCGCGGTCGCCGAGACGGGCGACGTCACCGACGACTGGGGCGCCGACACGATGAAGGTCGTGCTCGGCGTCGACGAGGCGAAGGCCGCCGCGGTCGGCGTGAGCTACGTCGACCTCGCCGCCTCCTCGATGCTCGCGCTCTCGGGCGCGAGCGTGACGAGCCTCCGCGAGAGCGACCGCCTCGTCGACGTGGCGCTCCGGCTGCGCCCCGCGGAGCGCGCCTCGGCCGGCAGCCTGCGGGACCTCTACGTCTGGAGCACGCGCTCCGGCCGCGCCGTGCCGATGGAGCAGCTCGCCTCCGTGTCGGCCGGCTTCGAGCCGCAGAAGATCGTGCGCTACGACGGCGAGCGCACCATCACCGTCGGCGCGATCCCGAGGGACGGGGAGCTCGCCTCCGTGCTGCTCACGGGCGTGAAGGCGAGCCTCGGTTCCCTGCACCTGCCCGCGGGCTACCGTCTCGCGTACGGGGGCGAGGACGAGGTCCAGACCAAGGCGTTCGCGTCGGTGAGCGTCGCGCTCGAGGTCTCGGTCGGGCTCATCTTTCTCGTGCTCGTGTGGCAGTTCTCGCACTTCTGGAAGCCGTTCATCGTCTTCGCGGCCATCCCCTTCGGCATGGTCGGCGTCGTGATCTCGCTCTGGGTCACGCGTACGAACTTCGGCTTCATGGCGTTCCTCGGCGTCGCGAGCCTGATTGGCGTCATCGTCAGTCACATCATCGTGCTCTTCGACTTCATCGAGGAGTCGCGCGAGCGCGGCGAGCCCCTGCACCGCGCGGTGATCGACGCCGGACTCGTGCGCCTGCGGCCGGTGCTCGTCACCGTGCTCGCGACGGTCGGCGGGCTCGTGCCCCTCGGCCTCGAGGGCGGGCCGATGTGGCGCCAGCTCGTCTACGTGCAGATCGGCGGGCTGCTGCTGGCGACGGTGGTGACCAAGGGGGTCGTGCCGCTGCTCTACGTGGTGTTCGTCGAGAGTCTCGGCCTCGTCGATTGGCGCGCCGAGGAGGGGAAGGAGCGCGCGGAGGGCGGGGCGGCGGGCGAGCGATAGGCGCCGGGTCCTGCTCGGTGACGCGGACGCTCCGTCGTCGACCGGCGCACGTGCACCCTGCCATGGTCCGCCCCCGGGACGCGCTCGGGGGGGGGCGACGGCGACCAGCAGGAAACGGCGCCGTCGGCGATGGCGCAGCCGTCGCTGCTGTTCCCCGTGAAGGGCGGTGATCGGCCCGGCCTGCGCTCCCACCTCGAGCGCCCACGACCGTTCCGACCGCGCGCGCACGGTCCACGACGGGTTCATGCCGGAGCGTTCGATTTTCGGCGAGGGTCTAGTTCGTCTCGTACCGGCAGAGCCGCGGGCTGCTTCTCGCGACGGTCGTCACCAGGGGCGTCGTTCGGCGGCTCCCCGTGGTATTCGTCCACCGCTTCGGACTCGCCGAACGGCGGGCCGATCACTGCGAGGAGCCCCCCCGATGGCGGAGCGCCAGCCGACCGATAGCCGCCAGGTCCAGATCGCCGACGCCGCCCTCCAGGTCATCGCCGAGGAGGGCCTCGGCGGCTTCACGACCGCGGCCATTGGCAAGCTCGTGGGCCTCACGTCCGGTAGCCTGTTCCGGCACTTCCCCAGCAAGCAGGCCATCGTGCGGGCCGCCATCGCGCGCGCCGACGAGCTGCTCTTCGCGGCGTTCCCTCCGCAGGGAGGCAACCCCCTCGACCGCCTCGGGGCCTTCTTTCGGCAGAGGGTCCGCCTCGTCGCCAAGAACCCGGGCATCGCGCGCGTCGTCTTCTCGGAGCAGCTCGCGCAGGCCGCGGGCGACAAGGGCCGGACCGCGGTGGGCGCCATCAAGCAGCGATCGCTCGAGTTCATCCGCGAGTGCGTCACGCAGGCCGCCGACGAGGGGCTGCTCGTCGAGGGCCTCGACGTCGAGGCCGTCGTGACGCTCGTGTCGGGCGCGGCGCTCGCGATCGTCTTCACCGAGGCGCCGACGGGGCGCGAGCTGCCTGGCGAGGAGCGCGCCGAGCGGGTGTGGTCGACCCTGCAGGCCCTGCTGGGCAAGCGCGTCGACCTCGCATCGCGGCCGCGCGGCGAGCCGCGAGGGCGCGAGCGGAGGGCCGCGCGATGACGGGCGCGAGGCGCGACGAGCTCGAGGCCGAGGTCGTGAGGCTGCGTGCGGCGTTCGCCACCCGCGAGGCCGACCTCTACCGCGTCGAGGCGATCGCCCACACCGGCAGCCGGGTGCAGGACGTCGTCGCGGGATCGCTTCGCGTGTCGGTCGAGGCGCGGCGCGTCCTCGGCATCGTGCCCGAGGGCGACCCGGACCGGGCCATCGCACGAGGTCCGCAAGCCGGTCGGTGACGGGGGCGGGGTGAGTCCTCGCCCGCTGGAACGCCCTCGATCAGGAGCGGCGCGACGCCGACGACGCGCTCGTCGATGCCAATGCGCTCGTCGCCCGGACCGACACGCAGGAGCTCGACCCGCTGGTCGAGGAGTCTGCCGCACTGCTCCTCCACGAGGCCGGGCAGGATCGCAAGCACCCTGCGTTCAGCAGGTACTTCTCCGCGCCGCCGAATGACATCATCCGTGTCGGTCTCGAGAGCGAGCTCGCGCGGACCCAGAAGTTCTTCCACGTCGCCGAGGAGAGCCTCGGTCCAAGGCAGCGAAGGCGCTCCTCACGAAGATGAAGGCCGTTCATGAGAAGGGCCGCGGCGCGTTGAGCGCGCGCGAGAGCGCGACGACGAACGTCGCCCGCGTGGCGCTCGAGACGTCGACCTGGAAGGAGGACGCGAACGGCGCCCGCCGCAGCATCGAGACGACGCTCGACGCGTACGCCAACGAGAACGGCCTCGCGCGCGACGACCGGAGCGCGTTCTTCCCCGACCCGGGCCCCGCGAAGGCCACGAAGAAGCCGGCCGCGAAGCCGCCGGCCTGAGACTCGTTCGTGCGCGTGGACGCAGGCGCACGGGCCGCGTCTGCGCATGCCGGCGCGAGCCCCGTCGCCGCGGCGTACGACTTCGCCGACGCCCTCGAGGAGCCGCGCGTCGTGATCGTCGCCGATCTCGGCCGCGGCACCTCGGACTTCACCGCGGTGCGCATGAGCCGCGCGGGCTTCGCGCCCGAGGACGTGCTCGCGGTCGGCGGCGTCGCGGCGGCGGGCGACTCCCTCGACGGCGCGCTCGTGCGCGGCGTGGCGGCCACGCACTTCGGGGCCGGCGCGCGCCACAAGGTCCCGTTCGGCGCTAGCGAGACCCTCGCCGAAAAGGTGCGGTCGCCGTCCCTTTGGAGCACCGGCTTGAAAGCCGGTGCAAAGCGGCCAAGAAGCCGGGGCCTCGGCCGGGCTCGGGTCGATCCGAGCCCTGCTGTGCAGGGCTTCTTGGGTGCCCTGCACCGGCATTCATGCCGGTGCACCCAGGCAGCGCGGCGAGCTCGAACCGCTGATCAGCCAACCTGGACGGGGCGGGGTCAGGCGGTGAGCCTCGCCGGATCCGCGAGACCTTATCGGCGAGGGTCTAGCGAGCTCGACATGCTCGTCGAGGACGGCCTCGGCTTCACGCGTCTACGACGCGGTCGAGTCGGCCTGCTCGGCGCGACGCGCGTCGGCTACCTCGACTGGGTGCAAGACCCGGCCTACCTGTCGCTCTTCACGCTCGTCGCGGGCAGCTTGGCCGCAGCGGCCTTGTTCGCCGTCGTGAGGACGCTCATCGACCCGCGCATCGTGCACGAGGTCCCGAGTTACGGGCCCGCGCCCGCCGAGCCCGCGGAGGCCGCCCCGCCCACGTCGTAGTGGGGGAGCGGCCATCTCGCGGGCGTCGCCTACGCCTACAGCTGCGGCATTTCGATGAACATCATGTCGGCGTCCGGCGGGGTGCCGTCGTGCTTCGACTCGGCCGACTGATAGACGAACGTCTTCGGCGTGTCGGCGTAGGTCACTCCGAGCGCGGGGACATTGGCGTCGTTCGGCCCGTGGACGGCCCCCGTCGCGATGTCGGAGAGCGCTGCCCCGGGCTCGTCGGTCAGCGTGAGCTTCGCGTCGTCGAGCTTGCTCGGGTTCTTGTACCAATAGCCCGAGTAGCGCACGCCGTTCTGCGTCGCCGTGTATGCCTGCATGCCGAGCAAGAGCTTGCCATTCGCGACGGCGAGGCCCTTCACCCGGTGCTCGGCGAGCTGATCGACCTTCTTGCCGCTGAAGTAGAACGCCGAGGCCTGCTCCGCGCCGGTCGCTGGGTCGATCTTCACGAGCAGGCCGTCGCCGAACTGCGAGTCGAAGTTCGGTGTCGCCAGCCGGCCGGCGGCCCAGAGCGAGCCGTCGGCGATGCGGACGACGTGCGCGTCGTTCGTGTCGCTCGGGTTGCCGACGTAGTTCTTCGACCAGCGCAGCGTGCCCGTCGGGTCGACGCTGCCGACGAGGAAGGCTGTCCCGCTCGCTGCGATTCGCATGGAAGTGTAGACGTTGCCGTTCGTGTCGACGTCGAGGCCCGTGACCTGGCCGCCGGTGCCGAGGTCGATGCTCTTCGCCCAGCCGAGCGTGGGTGACGCGGTGTCGACGCCGTTCATCCGGACGAGCAGGCCGGCGTTGCCGCTGCGCTGCCCGCCGATGTAGAGGGCCTTCTGCATCGGGTCATAGCGGAGGGCGAAGCCCTTGTCGTTGTACTGCGCGACGACCTCGAGCTGCTTTTGGAAGAAGATCGAGCCGTCGCTCTTCTTCAGGGCGAGCGCCAGGACCTGGGCCGAGTCCTGCGTCGTGCCCGTGATGTAGACGTAGTCGTTCGAGGTCGCGTCGATGGCGTACGGGTTCGAGCTGTCGGATCCGACCTTCAGCTGCGCGACGCGGCCCCAGGCCTTCTCCCACAGAATGGCGCCCGTCGCTGGGGCGATCTTGGCAGCATAGACGTAGTAGTTGTTGTTGCTCGCCGTCCAGCTCGCCTGGGCGATGAGGTACAGGTTGCCGTCCGAGCCCATGGTCAGCGAGCCGGAGGTGCCGCCCGTCTGGCCGTTCTGTAGCGAGTCGGGCGCCTTGAAGTCGTGCGTCGCGGAGAACTGCTTGGCCCAGCCGAGCGAGCCGTCGGCCTTGACCTGCACGAGGTTCAGGCGATCTTGGGCGAGCTCCGACGTGCTCGTCATGTAGACGTTGCCCGCCGCGTCGGCGACGAGCGTGCCCATCATCTCGTCTTCGCTGTTGCCGGGGCCGCCGTAGACGCGCGCCTTGACCGTCGCCGGGTCGACCGAGAAGTCGGCGCCGGGCGTGCCGTGGCAGAGGTACGAGTACGCGTGCTCGCCCGAGGCGGCGCCGCTGTACTTGATCTTGATCGTCGCCTTGCGCTCGCCCGAGGCGGCCGGCGAGCAGTTCAAGTAGTAGTCGAGCTTCGCGTCCTTCTCGAGGCTCGCCGGGGCGAACGGATTCGGCTTGATGTCCTTGTCGAGGTAGCCGAACTCCTCTGCTTGGATCTGGCCCTCTCGGACGACCTCGATGCTCTCTATCGTGATCGCGCCGTCTGCTTTGTTCTGGATGGTGAACGGATCCTGGCTCGAGGTCAGGATCATGATGGTCGCGCCGTCGTGCGAGTCGTACGTCCCGCCGCTCGGGATGTCGTGTGTCGTAGAATACACGTAAAGGGAGCTCGCCGCTGCGCCGCCCGCGCCACCCGAGGAGGTGCCGCCTGCGCCGCCCGCGCCACCCGAGGAGGTGCCGCCTGCGCCGCCCGTTCCACCCGCGCCGGTGGAGGTCGTGCTGGTGGACGTCGCCGTGCTCGCGTCGCTGCTCTCCGTCTTGCACGCCGCAAGCCCGCCAAACGTCGCGAGCGCGACCCACCCGAGAACTGTTGATCTACGTACCATCGAATGCCTCACTCTCCTCATCCCCCGCCGGACGACGGCCAAGCACAAGAGGGGGGGCCGAGAGTAGACCACGCACCGCCGATCCTGTAAACGTAGAGCTTCGCGTAGCGAGGGTGGCTGCGGTCGGATTTCGAGCCGCCCCGAGGGAGCGCCCGCCGACCGGCCTTTCGAGCCACCTGGAGTGCCCGTCCGGCGCTCTGCTCGCCTGCGGGCGCGAATGGCTGGGTTGGCCCCGCCAGACTCGGGCCGATGCCGCGGTTCTGCCTCCTCGTACAGCTCGACCCCCCGCACGCGAGGCGCGGCGGAGACTGGCACTTGCGGACCTTCGCGCCCGGGCGCGCGCTCGCTGAGGCCGACGGCGTGCTCGTGGTCAACGGCGACCGGCTGCACCGCGAGGCGCCCGTCCTCGTCCGCGCGGCCGACCTGCTCGTCCTGAACAGCGTCGGCGGCGCGGATCTCTTTCCGGTAATCGCGGAGCGGGTGGCGCGCGGGGCGCCCACGGTCTTCGAGGTCAGGCGCGGGCGGCCCCTCAGCGCCGCCCGACCTTCTGATCGAGCTCGAGCCAGCCAATCCGCATCACGATCGGCCGCCCGTGCGGGCAGTGCCCCGCGAAGTCGACCTCGTCGAGCGCCGCGAGCAGGGCCGCGACCTCCTCGGGGGCGACGGGGTCGCCGGCGCGCACCGACCCGTGGCAGGCCATCGTCGCGAGCGCGCGGTCGATCGCGCCCGAGTAGGCGCGATCCCCGGTGCGGCCGAGCTCGCCGAGCAGATCGCGCACGAGGCGCTCGGGCGTCGCGCGCGCGAGCAGGTGAGGCACCGCGTGCACGGCGATCGACGTCGCGCCCGCGACCTCGACGTCGAGCCCCGCGCTCGCGAAGGCCTCGCGCGACTCCTCGACGAGCGCGGCCTCGGGCGCGGAGACCTCGACCACCACCGGGAAGAGCAGCTTCTGGCGCGCGATCGCGCGCGACTCCCAGCCTCGGCGCAGGCGGTGGAACGTCACGCGCTCCGCGGCCGCGTGCTGGTCGAGCACGTAGACGCCGTCGGGCCCCTCGCAGATCAGGAACGTCGACCGCACCTGCGCGAGGTAGCGCAGCGATCCGAACGGCACGCGCCGCTCGACCGGCGCGCCGATCTCGTCGGCGGTCGGGTAGCGCGCGGCGGGCGGGCCGGGGGCGCCCGCGCGCGAGGCCGCGACGCTCGCCGGGGGCAGGATCGAGGGGCGCGTGTCCGGCGGTCGGTCGCTCGCCGGGTCGACCTCTCGCATCGCGAGCTGCCCGAGCGCGGCGCCGACCGCGGCCATCGCGAGGTCGCCCTCGGGCGGGCGGGCCGCGGGCGCCGCCTCGCCGCCGGTCGCGTCCTCGCGCTCGGTCGCGACGCTGTGCCACGACGGCCGCGCGCCGCTCGCGGGCAGCTCCGGGGCCTGGAACGTCCACGGCGTGCCCTTCGCCTCGTCCTCGGGCGGCGGCCGCATCTTGCCGCGCTGCCACGGGCCGCCGGGCGTCGGCAGGCCGAACGCGCGCGCGAGGTCGGCGGCGACGATCTTGTAGAGCGCGTCGGCCACGGCGCGCCCGTCGGCGAAGCGCACCTCGGCCTTCTGCGGGTGGACGTTCACGTCGACGAGGTCGTGCGGCAGGTCGAGGTACGCGACGCCGACCGGGTAGCGCCCGGGCTCGAGCACGCTGCCGTACGCTTGCGCGATCGCCCGCGCCAGGGCCCGATCGCGCACGTGGCGGCCGTTGACGAAGATCCAGAGCGCCGTCGCGCCGGTGCGCGCGCGCTCGGGGCGCGAGAGGAACGCCTCGACGCCGAGCGGGCCGCGCTCGCCGCGCGCGGGGGCGAGCACCTCGTCGGGGATCGCGCCGCGCGCCCGCTCCTCGCGGCTCGGCGCGCGCAGCCACTCGCGCGCCACGCGCCCGTCGCGCGACAGGATCACGGTCACGGCCGGCTGCGCGAGCGCCGCGGCCATCGCGACCTCGGTGACGTGCGCGGACTCGGTCGACGTCGCGCGCAGGAACTTGCGCCGCGCCGGGACGTTGAAGAAGAGGTCGCGCACCTCCATCGTCGTGCCGGCCGCGCAGCCCGCGGGCGCCAGCGCGAACGGCCCGCCGCCGTCGACGCGGATCTCGGTGCCCTCGGTGTCCTCGTGCCGGCGCGTGCGCAGCGCGAAGCGGCTCACCGACGCGATGCTCGGCAGCGCCTCGCCGCGGAAGCCGAAGCTCTCGATGCGCTGCAGGTCGTCGATCGAGGCGATCTTGCTCGTCGCGTGGCGCAGGACCGCGAGCTCGGCGTCCTCGCGGGCCATGCCGTGGCCGTCGTCGGCGACGCGCACGAGCGCCACCCCGCCGGTCTCGATGTCGATCGAGACGCGCCGCGCGCCGGCGTCGAAGGAGTTCTCGACGAGCTCCTTCACCACGCTCGCGGGGCGCTCGACGACCTCGCCCGCGGCGATCTGGTTGGCCAGGTCGTCGGGCAGGACGTGGATGCGCCGCCCCTCGGCAGGCACCGCGCTACTCGTCGCCGCGTTCGGAGGCGTGCGCGTGGGCGGCCGCCTCGAAGAACGTCGTCGACCGAGGGCGCGTCAGCGCGAAGGCCGCGAGCCCGAGCGCGCCGAGGTCGACCACGCCGAGCCGCAGCCTCCACATCCACCACCACACGTCGCGGTTCTGGAAGACGTCGCGCTCGGGGATCGTGCCGGGCACGGCCGCCCAGGCGGCGACCACGACCTCGATCCACGCGCCCCGAACCGGGCGCGTGAGCGTGTACTCGAGGAGCGCGAGCGCGACGTTGGCGAGCAGCGCCTGCAGCGCGAGCGAACGCGCGTTCGGCCGCCCGGCCATCGCGAGCCCGCTGCCGACGACGAGCAGGCCGGAGAGCAGCAGCCGGGCGACGCTGAGCGGGAAGGTGATGCGCCGCTCGTCGGCCATCGCGCGCAGGCGTGCGGCCTCGCCGGCGACGGCGACGTACTGCATGGGCTCGGCCTGATCGACCTGCGGCGCGAGCGTCTGCGCGGTGAGCACGCTGCCCGACCGCAGGTACGAGATCTGGGCGAAGCCCGTCGCGAGGCCCTGCACGCCGATGACCCAGGTGAGCACCATCGCGGCGACGAGGTACCAGGGGCGCAGCTTGCGCACGGGGTTCGGGGGCGGGGGGGAGGATTCCACGGTATTCGGCCCCTGCGGGCCCCCGGCGTGTAGCACGTTCCCGCGCGCGGGTCGCGCAGCGGGGCGAGCGGCGCCGGCGGTCGCCCCGCTGCGCGAGGTCGCCGTCCGGCGCGTGGCCCGAGCCCGCGAGCGTCTCCTCTGGCGCGGTCGAGGATCCCGGCGTGGGGAGTGAGCCTCTTGGCGCCACCGCGGCCCGCGCTCGACGGCGGGAGGATCTCGCCGATCCGGCCCGGCCGGGCCTCGCTGGGCGTGCCGCTCGGGCAGGCTGCCGGGGCGGCGTCGCCGGGCGAGGGTGGCGCCCGAGGCCGCCGGTGTATTACAACTGGCGGCGAGGTCCTGGTGGCGAAGACGAAGGGCGATCCGAAGTCGGGCGACGGCACAGCGGGGCCGTCCGGCGCCGGGCCCGCGGCCCCGGCCGTGGTCGAGGGCGTCGCGGAGCGCAAGACGGCGGCCGGGCGCAAGGCTCAGCCCGTCGGGGCGAAGGCCGCGGCGCGCGCTCGCAAGCCGGCCCGCAGCGTCGAGGAGCCCGAAGCGACCGAGGCGGGCGAGGACGAGGGGCCGCTCTCCACGCGCGCGCCGGTGCTGCGGCGCGATCCGGACGACGACGACGACGACGACAGCGAGCGCGGCGACGCCGTCACCGCTCCGAACGAGCCCGACGAGGTCGTCGAGGTGGTCGGCGAGCTGGTCGACGACGGGGACGGCGACGCGATCGACGCCGACGACCCTCGGATCGGCGTGCGCAGCGAGCGCGTGCCCGCGAGCGCCACCGAGTCGACGGCGCTCTCGCGCACCGATCCGCTGCAGGCCTATCTCCGCGAGGTGCAGCGTCACCCGCTGCTCACGCCCGACGAGGAGAAGCGCCTCACGACGCACTACGCGCAGACGCAGGACGTCCGTACGGCGGCGCGCCTCGTGACGGCCAACCTGCGGCTCGTGGTCAAGCTCGCGTACGAGTACCGCCGCGCCTACAAGAACATCATGGACCTCATCCAGGAGGGCAACATCGGCCTGATGCAGGCCGTGAAACGCTACGATCCCTATCGCGGCGTGAAGCTCTCCTCGTACGCCGCGTGGTGGATCCGCGCGTACATCCTGCGCTTCATCCTCAACAACTGGCGCCTGGTGAAGCTCGGCACGACGCAGGCCCAGCGCAAGCTGTTCTTCAACCTGAACAAGGAGAAGGCCAAGCTCGCGGCGATGGGCATGGAGCCCACGTCGGCCGAGATCGCCCTGCGGCTGAACGTCGACGAGAAGGAGGTCACCGAGATGGACCGCCGGCTCTCGTCGGGCGAGGCCTCCCTCGACGCGCCGGTCGGCGACCCGGACGGTCGATCGGTGTCGCGGCTCGACCTGATGCCGTCGATGACGATCGGGCCGGACGCCGCCTACGAGCACCGCGAGATGGGCGCGCTCGTCCAGGAGCGTCTCGGCCGGTTCCGCGAGACGCTCAAGGGCAAGGACGTCACGATCTTCGAGAAGCGCATGGTGGCCGAGGAGCCGCTGACTCTGCAGGAGCTCGGCGACGAGTTCGGCATCTCGCGCGAGCGCGTGCGGCAGCTCGAGGCGCGGCTGACGGCGAAGCTGCGGGTCTACCTGCAGGCCGAGCTCGGCGACTCCGTCGGTCCCGGTTAGCCGCGCGGCCGGCGGCGCTGGGACTCCGATCGTGGCGGGCACGCTCTACGTCGTCGCGACGCCGATTGGCAATCTCGGCGATCTCACGCTGCGCGCGATCGAGACGCTGCGCGCGGCCGATCGCGTCGTCGCGGAGGACACGCGCCGCGCGCGCGGGCTGCTCTCGCACCTCGGCATCTCCGGCAAGCCGGTCGACCGCGTCGACGAGCACGCGCCGGAGGCGGCCGTGGCGCGCGTCGTCGATCACCTCGCGGCCGGCGAGGCCGTCGCGCTGGTGACCGACGCTGGCACACCGATCGTCAGCGACCCCGGGACCGCGCTCGTGCGCGCGGCGGTCGCGGCGGGGATCGCGGTCGTGCCCATCCCGGGCGCGTCGGCGGTGATGGCGGCCGTGAGCGTCGCGGGGCTCGTCGAGGACGCCTTCACGTTCCGGGGCTTCCTGCCGCGAGCGGGGCGCGAGCGGCGCGACGCGCTCGCGCGGGTGCAGGCGACGGAGGAGGCGGTCGTGCTCTTCGAGGCGCCCGGTCGCATCGCCGAGACGCTCGCCGACCTCGCGAAGAGCGCACCCACGCGCAGGGCGGTGGTCACGCGCGAGCTCACCAAGCTGCACGAGGAGATCCTGCGCGGCACGCTCGCCGAGCTGGCCGACCGGGCCGCCTCGCGCGAGTGGCTCGGCGAGATCACGATCGTGCTCGGCCCGGCGCCCGCCGAGGCCGAGGCCGCGGGGCCGAGCGACGCCGAGATCGACGCGCGCATCGACGCCGAGACGGCCGCGGGCCGCCGCGCGAAGGACGTGGCCGAGCAGCTCGCGCTCGAGACGGGGCGACCGAGGCGCGAGCTCTACGCGCGCGGGGTCGACCGGCGGGCGCGCGCGCGGTAGGTCGACCTCGCGCCCTCGATCAGGGCCCCGGGCCGCCGCCGCGCTGCTGCCGGTCGACCTGGCACGCGGCGCCGCGGACTCGCACGGTGCGCGTCGCGAGGGTGAGATAGACCAGGTCGCCGAGGGTCGCGGCGCCCGGCGCGGTCGTCCAGGCGCCCGCGTCGGCCTCGCCGCCGTCGAGGTCGCCCGCCGGGCCAGCGCCCGCGTCCTTGCGACCTCCTTCGTCGTGGCCTCCCGCGTCGCCCGGGCCCGCGTCCGCGTCGGCGGTGGCCGGCGCGGCCACGCCCGCGAGCTCGGCGAGCGTGATCGCGCCGTCGTCGTCCGCGTCCGCCGCCGCGAACGGATCGAAGAGGAGCCCCTCCGATCCTTCCGCGAGGCGGAAGAGCTCCTCGGGGGCCAGCGTGATCGGGAGGTCGAGGACCTCGCCGCCGTGCAGGTCGAGCGCCGTGGTGACGCCGCCGTCCTCGGTCGCGATCCCGCACTCGCGGAGGGTGATGCTGCCGCGGAATGACCACGAGAAGCGCTTGGCGAGGTCGCCCTTGCGCGCCTGGCCGACGACGAGCAGGGCGGTGCCGCCGAGGCCGCTCGTCGGGCCGTCCCTCCCGCCGCTGGTCGCGGCGAGCTGCGCGTACCATGCGTCGGTGCCCGGCGTGCGCAGCGTGGCGACGTCGCCCGAGGTCACCCCCAGGCCGAGGAGGGTGTCGGACGACGGCGACCGCAGGCGCAGGCGCAGCGCGCACTGGCCGAGGCCGTACACGAGCGAGAGCTTCTGCGCGCCCTCCGCGGGGGCCGAGAACACGCGGTCGTAGCGGGCGTTCGCGTAGGCGTTGCACGCGCTGCCGTCGAGCGACGCATCGCCGAGGCCGACGAGCACCCGGTCGAACGAAACGGCCCAGCCGTCGGCGGTGGTCACGCCGTCGCGCGACGCCGCGCTCGTGTCGACGGCGAGGAGGAGGCTCGCCGGATCGGGGCGGGTGTCGCCCGGCAGGCAGCCGGCGGGCGCGGCCGCCACGGAGGCGGCGAGGATCGCGGGGACCGTGATCGCGAAGGCGAGTCGCATCAGAATCCCCCTTCCAGGCCGAGGCTGGGGATGGAGATCGGCCCGACGGCCTGGCCGCGGATCGTCTCCGTGTTGAGCGTCGCGTTCATCATCTCGACGACGAACGAGAGCCAGCGGGACTTGCCGAGGTTCCAGCGCTTCTCGACGCGCAGATCGACGCGGTAGAAGGCCGGATCGCGCTCGGGGTGCGCCGGATCGGCGTTGACCACGCGGCTTCCGTCGGTGTTCGTCGTCGTGGGCGCGCCCGTGTAGAGCGTGAAGCGCGCGCCTGCGCGCCAGTTGCGGCCGAGGTCGTAGGCGAGGGCCGTGTTGAGCACGTGCGTCCGGTCGAACGCGCTCGGGAAGACGTCGCGGCCGAAGCGGCGCGTCGAACGAGAGAGCGTGTACGAGACGAAGCCGCCGAGCTTGCTCGTCAGGCGCTTGCGCAGGTAGACCTCGAGGCCGTAGGCGTTGCCGAGCGCGCGCGGCTCGCGGCTCGCGACGTCGCGCGGGGGCGTGCCGGCGCCGAGCGTGTCGGTCATGTCGAGGAACACGTCGTCGAACCCCGTCACGGTCGCCGTCGTCCCCCAGGGCAGGTCGAGCTCGACGCCCGCGCTCTCCTGCAGCGACGTCTGCAGGCCGTTCTTCAGGTCGCCGACGGCCATGCCCGGCAGCGGCAGCACGAACGATGGCGTCTGGTGCGCGACGCCGAACGCGTGGAGCAGGTGCACCTTCTCCGTGACGTCGACGCGGACGGCGAGCCGCGGGTCGATCGACCCCGCCGACGCGCCCGCCGACCGGTAGAGATCCGCGCGCACGCCGGGGACGACCTGCACGCGCGGGCCCCACTGCCAGACGACGTCGGCCCACGCGCCGAACGCGACGTCGGTGCGTGGCGGGAAGAGCGCGTCGAACGCCTTGGTGCCCGGGTCGTCGGGGTCGGCCCACTTGGTCGCGTCGGCCTTGTAGCCGTCGAACTGCGCGTCGAGGCCGCTGCGCACGGTCGCGTCCGCGCCGAGCGGTTTCTCGATCTCGAGGCGCGTCGCGAACGACGTGTCGCGCGCGTTGCGCTGCTCGCCGACGCGGGTCTGGTCGAAGCCGAGCGTGGCCCCGAGGCGCAGCGTGCCGCCCTCGTCGAGCCGGTGGTCGTAGCGGAGGTCGAAGCGGTAGAACTCCGATCCGAAGACGATCGACTCGATGCCGTTTTGCACCTGCGAGAGCAGATCGTAGGCGCCGAACGCGAAGAAGCCGATCCGGTCGCGCGGCGTGAGGTCGTAGGTCACGCGGGCCTGGTAGTCGCGGTAGTCGAGCTTCAGGCCGGGCGAGATGAGCGAGAGCAGCGCGCCCGTGTACGAGTAGCGGCCCCCGACCATCGCGGTGCCGCGGCCGCCGTCGAAGCCCGTCTCGACCATCGCGCCGGCGTCGAAGACGCGCAGGTTGCCCTCGCCGTGCAGGTCGTCGCGCGGCGCCGTCGTGCTCGCCGCGACGATCGCGCCGGCGAAGCGGCCGTAGCGCGCGGGGTAGCCGCCCGAGTAGAGGTCGACGCGATCGACCATCGCCGGGTTGACGATCGAGGGGCCGACGGCGACGTGGAAGAGGTACGGGACGCGGACGCCGTCGAGGAAATAGCCCACGTTCCCGGGCGGCGCGCCGCGCACGTAGAAGTAGGGCAGGCCGGAGACGACCGGCGTCACGCCCGGCAGGATCTCGATCGCGCGGAACGGGTCACCGAATGCGCCCGGGAGCTGGCGGACCTCGGCGCGGGCGAGCGACGTGACCGACGGCGGCGGCTTCTCCTCGCGGACCACGACCTCGATCGCCGCGGGCCGCGGGGTGTCGGCGGCCTTCGGAGGCGGGACCGAGGGCGCCGCCTTCCCGGGCGGGCTCGCTGCGGGGGGCGGGTCGGCCGCGGGCGGCGGCCTGGGCGCGACGAAGGTGACCGCGAACTTGATCCGGGCCGCGAAGGGCGCACCGTCGCGGGTCGCCGGGTGGAAGCGCCACGCCGTCGCGACGCCCGCCGCCGTCGACGCGAAGGGCTCGCGACCGGACTCGGCCTCGACGCGGGTCACGGCGCCGTCCTTGCCCACCGTGATCAGCAGGATCACGCGCTCGTCGCCCTCGGCTTCCTCGGGGTAGGGCACGTCCGGCGAGCCGTCGAGGCGGGGGAGCACCACGACGGGCGCCGGCGCGGACGCGGGGGGCGGCGCGGGCTGGGCGTGCGCCGTGGAGGCGGCGAGCGAGGCTCCCAGGGCGATCGCCCAGCTCGTCGGTCGGCGGGGGCGTCGTCGCATGGGGCTTGGATCGCAGACCGAAGGCATGGTCGTGGGGTTGCCCGCCAGCGCGCGGTCCCTTCGGGCGCACCGGACGATTTGCGCCGCCGACCGGACGCCGCGCGCAGGCAGGGTGCCCTCGGCGCGCCCTCGCCGCCGCCCGGCGCGCGCGGTCCCTTCGCCGCCGGGCGGGCCCGTGGCAGGATGATCCCATGACCGGAGCCCCTCGCCGCGCCGCTTCGACCGCGATCGCCGCCCTCGCGATCGCCTTCTCGACGGCCTCGGCGCCGGGCTGCTCGCTCGACACCGCGCGGCGCGGGGAGGCCGGCGACTCGTGCACGAGGACCGACGACTGCGAGGCGCCGCTCGCGTGCCGGTCGCAGGTGTGCGTCGACGCGGACGCGGGCCCGACCGGCACGTCGTCGTCCGCGGGAGGCGCCGGCGGCGCGAATGCGGGCGGCGCGGGCGGCGCGACGACGATCACGGCGGCCGGCGGCGGATCGGGCGGCGCTTCGACGACGACGACCGGCGGGGGTGGATCGACGACGACGGGCGGAACGGGCGGAACGGCAACAACGGGCGGGCCTGGCGGATCGGGCGGGTCGACGACGACGAGCGGCGGCGGCGGAGGCGCGGGCGGCAATGGGCTCGACTCGGCGCTCTGCGCCGCGTGCCTCGACCAGGAGTGCGGGTCCGAGCTGGCCGCGTGCGGCGCCGATTGCCTCGCTCTCGAGGCGTGCATCGAGTCGGTGTGCGCCAATCTCAGCGCCATCGCCTCGCCCGACGAGGGCACGTGTCAGGTCCAATGCCAGTCGAAGTACCCGGCGGCGAAGAGCGCGCACCTCGCGGCCGTCAACTGCGCGTCCGGATCGCAGTGCGCCCCGTGCTCGAGCTACCCGTGGGACTACAATGCTTGCCTCGCCACGTCGAGCGTGGGCGCGTGCGCGGCGACGCTCGACGCGTGCAGTCAGAGCGCGGACTGCGGGGCGTACCGCGACTGTCTGACCACGTGCTCGACGCTGAAGGAGTGCCTCGCCTGCGACGACTCGCAGGGGGGGCCGGCCGGCGCCGCGCTGCTGCTCGATTATCAGGAGTGCCTCGCGAAGGAGTGCCTCGCCGAGGCGTGGTTGCAGTAGCGAGTCAGTGCAGCCGCACCGACCCGCCCTCGGGGATCGCGTCCGCGGGCACCAGCAGGGTGCCGCCCGGCAGGCCCGCGAAGGGGTAGTACCTCCCGGTGGCCTCGCCGACGCGCGCGCCGGTCGCGCCGCGGATCTCCACGCGACGCGCCTGCCCGCCGGCCCGCCCGCGGAGGCGCAGGCGCGATCCGAGGCGGGTCGCGCCGTCCCCCGCGACGATCACCGATCGCCACTCGGTCGGCGCGCCGGTCGGCGCATGCACGTACGGCGCGGCGTTCACGTAGGCGATGCGATCGAAGATCGCGCCGTAGGTGTAGTCGCTGATCCAGACCGGCTGGCAGTAGCTCATGAAGTCCTTCAGCGCGGGATCTTGCAGCGCCTTGCTGGTCTGGTCCCAGCCCCACGACCCGACGGTCCCGTTCGAGTACGGGAATCCCGGGTCGACCATGTCCGGATTGCCGCAGTCGGCGTGCCGGCGTCCGAGGTTGTGGGCGATCTCCTGGAGCGCGACGTCGGGGGCGTCCTGGCCGGGGTAGCCGAGCCCGATCGAGCAGCGACCGTAGTCGTCGTCGGGGTTCTCGGTCAGGTTGGCGAGGCCGGCGACGCACCCGCCGCTGCAGAACTGGTTGAACGACGAGGCCGGCTCGACGAGGCCGTAATAGAACACGTTGCGATCCGGGCCCTCCTTCGCGCGCAGCTCGCACGTCGCCTGCAAGAGGTCACCGAAGCCGGCGCCCTCCGGGCTGAGCTCGACCGGGAATGGCACGGCCGCGTGGACGGTGATCTCGGTGTCCGGCGTCGGGTAGGTGCCGAGGAAGCGTCGGTGAAAGAGGTCCACCTGCGCCGCGCTCGTGTCGGGCAGTCGATTGGACCCGTCGGCGCCGTACGCGAACGGGACCAGCACGATGCGGAAGTTGCCGCGGGAGTCCTTCGCGCCGAGGGGCACCTTGCCGCCGCCCGCGGGGTACTCGGCCCCGGTCGTATCGCCGGTCGCCGAGCCGCCGACCGTCTCGTGAAAGGAGACGGACCACCGGAGATCGGCGGTCACCTGGTCTGCCGGGATCTCGAAGTTGAAGGTGCTCTCGAGGTCGCCCTCCGTCGCGGCGGCGGCGACGTGCTTGGTCACCTGTCGGGGCGCCTTCGGGCCCGCGCCGTCCTCGAGGCCGAGCTCGGCGATCACCTCGCGGGCCTGAAACCCCGGCCTTGGCGCGGGAAACACGCGCAGGAGCGCCGCGCGGCGCTGCACCACGGGCGCGGCCGGCGCCGCGGGCTTGCCGTCCTTCACGAGCGGGATGGACACGCCCTGCTGGAGGTTCACCTCGGCGATGCCGAGATCGGCCGCGAGGGGCGCGACCACCGGGGCCGGCTCGCCGCCCGCGCCCGC
>CAIVJW010000395.1 GCA_903906315.1 uncultured delta proteobacterium
CTGATCGGGATCGATCTCGCGGCCGATCGCAGGGCGGAGCTCGCCGGGCTCGATGCCGCGGCGCTGGCCCTGCTGCTCGACCGGCTCCGGCGCGACCGGCGCTGGGGCTGACCCGGGGGGCGGCGCGAGGGCCTCGCGATGGCGGTCGAGACCGCGTGCGAGCGGGTCGGGGCCATCGGGGGGAGAAATTTCGCCGGAGCTCGGGCCGGCGAAGCGTCCCGGGCGCGGGCGAAGCTCCGGGAGCGCGGTCGGATTGCGCGCCGCTCCGGGTGCTGGGCTCGGGTCCGGGCGGCCGTCCTTGCCGTGCTAGCCTCGGCGGATGAGCATGCCCGACCTGAGCGCCTACGTCGTCGACCCGAGCGACCCGCGGGCGCCCTCGCAAGCCGCGTGGGACGCGATGAGCCCGGACGATCGCGATCGCGTCGTCGCATCCCTGCCTGCCTCGCCCGATCCGCTGCGGTCGGCGCTGCCGGAGGGCGACCGGCATCGGAAGGCCAAGACGAAGGCGACGGACGCGCTCGACCGGTACTTCGGGCGCGCGGGGCGGCGCATCTACGTCTCGAGCGAGCTGGCGACGTACTACCCGGGAGAAGCGGTGTTCGCGCCGGACGTGCTCGCCGTGACTGACGTGGATCCGGGGTCGCGATCGTCGTGGATCGTGAACCGCGAGGGCAGGGGGCTCGACTTCGTCCTCGAGGTCACCGACAAGGGCAGGTCGACGAAAGACACGGTCGACAACGTCGATCGCTACGCACGGCTCGGCATCGGGGAGTACTTCGTGCTCGACCTGGCGCGCAATCGGCTGCTCGGCTACCGCCTCCCGGCGCCGGGCGCGCGCGCCTACACGCGCCTCGTCCCGCAGCGCGGCGTCGTGGCGTCGGCGGTGCTCGGGCTCGGGCTCGCGCTCGAGGACGACCGCGTGCGGTTCTACCTCGACGAGGCCTCGCTGCCGGAGGCAGAGGAGCTGATCGCTCGCCTGGATCGGATGGTGAATGACGTGCTCGAGCGCCGGCTCGCCGAGGCCGAGGAGAGGGCCGCGGCGGCGGAGGCCCGCGCGGAGGTGGAGGCGCGTCGTGCAGACACGGAGGCCCTTCGCGCGGACGCCGAGGCAGAGGCGCATCGTCTGGCCGAGGGCGAGGTGGCCGCGCTGAAGGCGCGTCTCGCCGAGATCGAGAGCGGGCGCGGCTGACGGGCGGCGCGCACGCCTGCTCCCCGGGGAACGCGTGCGGCTCGAACGCCGAGGATCTCGGGGCTGCATTCGCCCGCTCTTCGCCGATCCGACCAGCTACCCGGTCGAGGACGACCTGGGCGAGTCGACCCTGCCGCGCCTCCTCACCGAGCTGCTCCGGCCGCTCCTCGCGCGCTTCCTCGCCGATCGCGGCGTGCGCGCCTTCGTAGCCGCCGACCAGTTCCTCGACTGGCATCAGCACGCCCCGACGCGCAGCGGGTCACCCGACGTGTACGTGAGGCCCGGCGTCGATCCGGGCGTCGCGCCGCCCTCGTGGAAGACGTGGGAGACGGGCGTCGTGCCGAGCTTCGCGATCGGGTCGTGTCGGGCGACGGCACGAAGGACGACGCCTTCTCGCCCCGCCGCTACGCCGAGCTGGGCGTCGGCGAGCTCGCGATCTTCGACCCGACCTGGCCCTCCGACGCCGAGCGAGCTGACGCCCAGCGCGCCGCGCACGAGGTCGCGGCGCTGCGCGCGGAGATCGCGCGGCTCGGGCACGGAAGCGGCGCGCTCGCCGAAGACCCGAGCCGACCCCCTCGCCGAAGGCCCCCTCGCTGCCGCGGACCCGAGCCGGCCCCCTCGCACGAGGCCCCCCGCACGCCTCCGAGGCGAGGCCGACCGCTCGCGCGGGGCCCCTCGGTGGCCGCGGACCCGAGCACGCGCGTCGGGCGCGGCCCCGCGGACAATCCGCTTCCCCTTCGGCGGGGGGATCTCCCGCCGGTGTTCCCGGTTCGATGGGGCCGCCCGGGCGGCCCGGGAGGCGGCGATGGCGTCGAAGAAGGCAGGCAAGGCGAAGGGCGGGGCCGAGGCGCCCGAGAAGGTGGACGTGGCGGGCTCCGAGGCGACGGTCGATCAGCACCGGGCGCGCGCGCCGGCGCTGCCCGCGAAGGAGGTGCGTGGGATCGGCGGCGCCCCCGCCCTCGCCGAGAAGGTGCGTCGCCGTCCCTTTCGAGCACCGGGCTTGAAAGCCGGGGGGCGAGCCCGAGGGGTCGCCGGGCGTCGCGAACGCCGAAGGTTTCGACGACGCTGGCGACCGCTCACGACCTCCCGGTGACACCGGGTCCACGTCGGGACCACAACCCGGCGGCCCTCGCGTCGCGCTGCGCGGGCACCTCGCCGAGGATCTCCGGGCAGCGGCTGTCGCCGGGGACCTGGAGGCCGTGCGCAATGGCGGTTCGCGCCGCCGCTGCACTGCGACGAGGGCGCCGCCGAGATCACCGGCGACCTTGGCTCGCGTTGGCGGTCGAGCGTCTATTTGCGCCCGTGCAGGGGACGTACGAGCACAAGGGAGGCCGCGCGGCCGAGGACCGGGCGCGCATGCGAATCGGAGACGCGCTCGTCGCACTCGTGGATCGCCTCGACCTGCTCGTCGATCAGCTCCCGGCGGTGGCGGACGGGCACTCCAGCGCCAAGCGAACACGTGCCGCCGTGCGGTCCGCGCTTCGCGCCTTCCGGGAGGCGTGCCGACGCGCCGATGGCGCGCCCCGGCGTGGAGCACCTGCGGGACCGATCCTCGACCTCGACCCATGGGACGAGGCCCTCGCAGGCTTCAAGGGCGCGCACAGGTCGTTCAAGCGGTCCGTGAAGCTCGGCCAGGTCAACACCTGGGCCTCAGCAATGCGAGCGGCCGCGGCCGCGACCGAGGAGTTCATCACGTGCGCCGCGCCGCTTCTCATCGCCGACGCCAAGCGGAGCGTGCCGAACACCGACCCACCCGAAATCGCCGAGGTGGACCGGACCCCTCCGACTGCCCAGCAGTCCGCCTGGATCGAAGCTCACCATCGGCACTTCCGAAAGGTGGTCCCGTTGTTGTGCGTGTGGATGGCGTGCGAGCGGCTACCCGCCCCGTTCCCGAAGGCGGCGATCGCGGCGCTGCCGAGCCTCGCGGCGGCCGTCGTCCACGCGCGCGCCCTGCGGACGCCTCTCACCGCGCGCAGCGCAGCCCGAGGACGTCGTAGTGGCTGCCGGGCCCGCGCCGGCCGCGCGACGCCGCGCGCACGGTCTTGGCGACCGTGTTGGACCACCCGCCCCCGCGGTCGACGCGCGTCGCGGCGTCGTAGCTCGTCGAGGTCCACTCCCAGACATTGCCCGTGAGGTCGTGAATGCCCCCCGGCGCGTCCCCCTCGAGATGCGTCCCGACTTCGCACGTCCCCGATCGCCGCCAGCAGACGCGCGCGCCGGGCTCGTGGTTGCCCCACGGGAATTTCGTGCCCGCGGCCTGCCCGCGTGACGCCCACTCCCACTCGGCCTCCGTCGGCAGCCGCTTGCCGGCCCACTGGCAGTATGCGTGGGCCTGATTCCAGTCGACGCAATTGATGGGGTGATGGCCCTTGCCGGCGACGCCGTAGGTTGGCGCGTCACCGCAGCCGAGCTCGGCGATCGAGCACGCGCCCGCGTTCACGCAAGCCGCGTACGCGTCCGCCGTCACCTCGGTGACGTCGAGCGAGAAGGGGGCCACCTTCACCACGTCGCCGCGCTCGCCCATCCAGAAGGTCCCGCCGGGGAGAGAGGCCATCTTCGCGCTCTTCGCCGCCGTGGCCGCCGCGGCCGCGCTCTCCTCCTCTCGCGAGCTGGCGACCGCCGGGCCACGCGGCGCCTCGACCGCCGCGGCGTCCGCCGTCGGGACGGCGCTCGGCGCGGCCGCGGCCGGCTCGACAGCGGCGCTGGCGGCGGGGGGGGACGCCGCACGCAGCGCGGCCGGCTCGATGGTGGGGGCGATCGTGGGCGGCGTCGCGCTCGGACCGCACGACGCGAGGAGGAGCGCAGCGGAGGCGACGCGGAGCGGCAGGCGGCTCATGAAGGGGAGAGCGTACGCGAGCCGCGCGGCCTCGCGCGAGCGCGGACGCTCGTCGAGAAGTGGGCCTACTTCTTCCGCGAGGCGTCGACGGCTCGTCCGGCGCGATGGGGTCGGCCTGGCCTTCGATCCCGGTGAAGTGAGGCGTGTCGACTGCAATGCTCCGGACTGCCGTCCGGGGATCAGAACCAGACGTCCCACACCCCGGGGTCGAGCTCGGCGGCGTGGGCGGTGATTGACACTCGCGCGATCTCGCCCGAAAACGGCTCGATCTGGTGCAGCCGGTACGCGCTGAACACGACCGCGTCGCCGAGGCCGTAGCGCGCGGTCGCCGCCGGATCGTCGAGGTCGTCCTCGTCGACCGAGGCGTCCCCCTCGTAGGTCACGTCCCAGAGGCGCAGCCCGCCGCCCTCGCGGGGCGGGGCGATCATGATCACCATCGAGAGCGCGCGCTTGCCGAGCGCCAGGTGCCGATCGGTGAGGCCCTCGTGGTCGAAGTGGACGACGCCGCCGTCGCGCGCGACCGGCTCGCCCGGGGGGAAGACGTGCACCCCGGGGCCGCACCAGCCGCGGCGCTTGCGGGCCGCGCCCGCGACGAGATCGCCGACGAGATCGATGACGCGCGCCTGCATCCCGGGGAGCGCGCGCTCGACCGCGGCGTCGGACGCGGCCGCCTGCGCGAAGTACTCGCGAGCGCGCCCCTGCTCGAGGTGCGTGTAGAAGGCGCGACCGAGGGAGAACTGCTCGCCGTCCCAGTCGGAGGTCCACGCCTCGCGCGCGGCCTCCGTCGCCTCGGCCCAGCGGGCGCAGGTGTCCGGGTCGAAGCGCGAGGGCAGGACGATCGCGAGCGACGCGTCGATCGCCTCGAAGAAGAGGGGCCCGCGCGGCACGTCGGCGGTGGCGGGGAGGACCAGGATTCCGGCGTCTTCCAAGGCGACGACTCTCGCGGTCGGGGGCCCGAGCGTCAACGGCCGCGGTCGCCGGCGGGCCCTCGCCCACGTCGGGGACCGGTGCTCAGCGGGCGGCGCGTTTGGGGCGCGGCGATCGCTTGGCCGGAGGCGGCTCGCCCGGACGGGCCAGCGCCCCGCGCAGGAAGAGCGCGGCGATGCGGGGCGCTTCGTCCTCGATGCGCGCGCGGCCGTCCGCGACCGCGCCGAACACGATCGCGTGGATCGTGCCGACGAGGAAGCGCGTGAGGAGGCGGGCGTCGCCCGCGATCGCGCCCTCCGCGACGCCGTCTCGCACGAGCGAACGGAAGTCCGCGTCGATGCGCTCGAACGGCCGCGCGTCGCCGAAGATGGCCTCGGTCGCGCTCGGCGGGCGAGGGGCGGTGAGCCCGTGCTCGCTCGCCACGGCGAAGAAGCTCCGGTGTCGGTCGACGAAGCGGAGCATCCGCGTCAGCCAGTGGAGCAGCCGGTCGGCGAACGCCTCCGGCGGGCTCGGCTCGGCGACGAGCTCCGCGTGCATGTCGCGCATGCGCTCCGTGAAGAGCGCGAGCAGCACGTCCTCCTTCTGGGCGAAGTGGTTGTAGACCGTGCCGACCGCGATCTGCGCGCGCTCGGCGACGTCCTGGATGCGCGCCGCGTGGAAGCCGCGCTCGGCGAACACGGCCTCGGCGGCGTCGAGGATCGCCCGGCGGAACACGGCCCGGGCCTCGTCGCGGGGGCGCGCGGCGGACGAGCTGATCGGGCTGCGGGGAGGCATCGGCGCGGGAGGATCTTCGAGACGCCTGGACCGCGCAAGGTCTTCGCCGCCGAGCCTCGTGCGTCCGGGGTGCTTGACGAGCACTGGCGCAGGACACATAAACATTCCTCACATGGTGAATATGCATTCATCATGTGCTTGTCGACTCCGCGCCGCATGGGCGCTCGACACGGGGGCTGGGCGGGGGGCTGCGCCCACGCCGGTCCCGGGGTCGTCGCCCGCAGTGACCGTGAACAGCGCCCGGCGCGGGAGACCGCCCGAGGGCGCCTGAAGCCACCTGGGGAGCGATCATGATGACGGACGCGACCGAGGGTCGCCCGCTGCGCGGCGCGCTGATCGGGCACGGGTTCATCGCCGAACGAGGGCACCTGCCTGCCTACCGCGAGTGCGCGGGTCGGGGCGGGCCGCTGCAGATCGTGGCCATCGCCGACTCCTGCCCGGCGCGGCGCGAGCGGGCGCGGGCCACGCACCCGGAGGCGCGCATCTACGACGACTGGGCGTCGCTGCTCGCGCGCGAGGAGGGGCGGATCGACTTCGTCGACGTCACGACGCCGCCGGCCTTCCACGCCGAGATCGCGCACGGCGCGCTCGATCGCGGGCTGCACGTCCTCTGTGAGAAGCCGCTGACGACCTCGCCCGCCGAGGCGCGATCGCTGCTCGACCACGCGCTCCGCGTCCGGCGCGTGATCTACCCGTCGCACAACTACAAGCACGCCCCGGTGATCAAGCGCGTGCGGGAGCTCCTCGACGAGGGCATCGTCGGCGCGCCCTCGCTGGTGACGCTCCAGACGTTCCGCACCACGCACGCCAAGGGCGTGGCGGAGTGGCGCCCGGACTGGCGCCGCGAGCGTCGCTACTCGGGGGGCGGCATCGCCATGGACCACGGCAGCCACACGTTCTACCTCGCGTTCGACTGGCTCGGCGGCTACCCGACCGCGATCAGCGCGACGACGAGCACCCTCGACGGCCACGACACCGAGGACAACGTCGCGTGCTCGATCCGCTTCCCGACGGGGATGGCGAGCGCGCACCTGACGTGGACGGCGGGCGCGAGGAAGGTGATCTACACCGTGCACGGCGCGAAGGGCGCGATCCGGGTCGAGGACGACGACCTCGAGATCACGACCACGGCCCGCGGCGCGCCCGAGGTCCTGCGCGAGCGGCTGCCGTCGGACTGGATGGACGCGAGCCACGTGAAGTGGTTCGCCTCGCTGATCGACGACTTCGCGGGCGCGGTCGCGCGCCGCGAGTGGGTCGGCAAGGACGCGGAGGACGCGGTCCGCTGCATCGAGCTCATCGGCGCGGCGTACGCCTCGGCGCGGCGATCGGGGCGCGAGCAGCGGCTCGGCGCCGCCAGCCTGGTGCCCGCCGTCACGCACGGCGGCGCGCACGGGTTGCTCCGGTGACCTCGCTCGACCTCGGCCTGTCGGTCGCGCTGCTCGCTCTGGCGATCGCCGCGGGGGCGGCGTACCTGGCGCGCGTCGCGCGGCGCGGCCGGGCGCGGAGCGCGCGCGTCGATCGCGAGGGCGCGTCCGCGCTCCTCGGCAAGTCGACGATGGAAGGCGCCTACTGGGTGATGACGCCGATCGCGCGCGCGCTCGCGGCGGCCGGCGTCACGCCGAACGAGATCACGGCGGCGTCGCTCGCGCTGTCGATCGGCGCCGGCGTGGCGCTCGCGCTCGGGCGCTTCGGCGTCGCGGCTGCGCTCGCCGCCCTCGCCGCGATGGGCGACGCGCTCGACGGGGCGGTCGCACGCGCGACGGGGACGGCCTCCGACGCAGGCGAGGTCTTCGACGCCGCCGTCGACCGCTACGCCGAGTTCTTCTTCCTCGCCGGGCTCGCAACCCGCTACCGCGGCGAACCGGCGCTGCTGCTGATCACGCTCGCCGCGCTGCTCGGGACGTTCATGGTCAGCTACTCGACGGCGAAGGCCGAGGCCCTCGGCGTGGATCCTCCGCGGGGCGCGATGCGCCGGGCCGAGCGCGCGGCGTACCTCGTCGGCGGCGCGCTGCTCTCGCCGATCTTCGGGGCGGCGTACGCGGGGCACAGCCCGGCGTGGCCCTGGCTCGCGGAGGCGCCGATGCTCGCCGCGATCGCGCTCGTCGCGGGGGTCGGCAACGTCTCGGCGGCGCGCCGCCTGCACGCGATCTACCTGGCCGTCCGCGACCGCGATCGTGCGCGCCTCGCCTCGCGGCCGGCGAGCGCCGGTGGTCGCCCCGATCTCGCGGCCGCCGGGCCGCCGGCCGGCAAGTGATGGCCCTGCCCGCTGCCGCGCCGAGGCCCTCCGGGCCGCCTCGCGCCGCGCGCGCGCACCTGCACCGCCTCGGCCGCCACCAGCTCGCGTCCGTGGTCGCGACCGCGATCGACCTCGGCGCGATGACCGCCGCCGTCGAGGTCGGCCACGTCCCGCCCGCCGTCGCGGCCTTCTTCGGCGCGACGATCGGCGGGGTCTTGAACTTCCAGCTCGGGCGCCACTTCACCTTCCTCGCGGACCACGACCGGGCCGCCCCGCAGGCCGCTCGCTACGCCGTCGTCTCGGGCGCGAGCGCCCTGTGGAACGCGCTGGGCGAGCTCGTGGCGCACGACGGGCTCGGCGCCGACTACCTCGTCGGGCGGATCGTCGTGGCGCTGATCGTCAGCGTGATCTGGAACTACCCGATGCAGCACCGCTTCGTGTTCCGCACCTCGGAGGTCCCCACGTGAGAAGCCCGGATGGCAAGGTTCGCTTGAAGACCGTCGTGCCCGGCCCGCGCAGCGTCGAGCTGCGCCGCCGCGAGGACGCCCACGTCGCCCCGGGGCTACAGGGCTACGCCGTCCTGGCGGGCGTCGCGATCGACCGCGGCTCGGGCGCGACGTTGACCGACGTCGACGGCAACACCTACCTCGACTTCATCGGCGGCATCGGCGTGGGCGCGCTCGGGCACTCGCACCCGGGCATCGTGGCCGCGATCGGCGATCAGGTCGCGAAGGCGTCGGTAGGATCGTTCACCTCGACGGCGCGGGTCGATCTCGTCGAGCGCCTCGCCGCGCACGGCCCCGGCCACGGCGCCTTGCACCGCGTGCAGCTCTACTCGAGCGGCGCCGAGGCGGTGGAGAGCGCGCTCCGCCTCGCGAAGTGCCACACGGGCAAGTACGAGCTCGTCAGCTTCTGGGGCGGCTTTCACGGCAAGACGATGGGCGCGCTCTCGCTCATGGGATCGACCTTCAAGGAAGGCCTCGGCCCGATGGTCGCGGGCAGCCACCAGATCCCGTACGCGGACTGCTACCGCTGCCCGCTCGGCGCGACGCACCCCTCGTGCGGCCTCGGCTGCGTCGAGCTCGGCCGCAAGCACCTGCGCCAGGCCTCGGCCGGCGCGATCGCCGCGTTCATCGCCGAGCCCATGCAGGGCACCGCCGGCAACGTCATCCCGCCCGACGACTTCCTCCCCGCCGTCGCGGCCCTGGCGCGCGACCACGGGGCGCTCTTCATCGCCGACGAGATGATCACCGGCTTCGGCCGCACCGGCCGCTACTGGGGCGCCGATCACGCCGGCGTGGTCGCCGACATCGTCACGATCGGCAAGGCCTTCGGCGGCGGCTTCCCGCTGAGCGGCGTGCTCACGACCGACGCGATTTCGGCCGCGAAACCGTGGTCGAACCCGTCCGGGTCCTCCTCGAGCTACGGCGGCAACCCGCTGGCGGCCGCGGCCGGCGCCGCCGCGATCCGCATCATCGACGACGACCGCCTCGTCGAGAACGCGCGCGACGTCGGCGCGATCCTGCTCGGCGAGCTGGCGCCCTTCGTCGACGACTACCCGTTCGTCGGCCAGGTGCGCGGCCGCGGCATGTTCCTCGGGGTCGATCTCGTCGGCGACAAGGCGACCAAGGCGCCCTTGCCGCGCGCGGCCACGCGCCGCCTCTTCGACGAGTGCGTGCGACGCGGCCTCTTCACCATGGCGTACGCCCCGAGCTTCCGGCTTCAGCCTCCGCTCGGGCTCGACGCCGACGCCGCGCGCGAGGGCGCCGCGATCCTCCGCGAGGTCTTCGATCTCGCCAAGCGCGAGGACCTGTGGGGGCTCGCCGGGTGATGCGCGCGTGGCGCCACCTGCGCGCCCTCTGGCCGCGCTGGACGCTGCTCCCGCCGGCGCCGTTCGTGGCGTACGGCCTCTACGTCCTCGCGACCGGGCGGCTGCGCTGGGACCACGTCGCGCTGATCGTGCTCGTCCCGGCGCTCGCCTACGGCAACGCCGCGACCAAGCGCATCTGCGTCGGCGCCTACCCGATGGCGCTCGTCGGCCTGCTCTACGACCTGATGAAGCTCGTGCAGAACGTCGGCGTCACCGTCGACCGGGTACACGTCTGCGATCTCCGCGACGCCGAGCTCGCGCTCTTCGGCCTCACGGTGGGCGGGCAGCGCATCACGATCCACGACTGGTTTCTCACCCACCACTCGACGCTGGTCGATGTCTGGTGCGCCATCCCGTACGGCACCTTCATCTTCGTCGCCCTCGGGTTCTGCTTCTGGCTGGGCGCGCGCGACCTGCGATCGATGCAGCGCTTCGCGTGGAGCTTCTTCGTGCTCAACGTCGCGGGCTTCGTGACCTACCACGTGTACCCGGCGGCCCCGCCCTGGTACTTCCACGCGAACGGCTGCGCGGTCGACCTCGCCGCGCGCGCGAGCACGGGCGTCGCGCTGGCCCGCGTCGACGACCTCCTCGGCGTCGCGTACTTCGCCGGGATGTACGGCCGTTCGAGCGACGTCTTCGGCGCCGTGCCGTCGCTCCACGTCGCGTACCCGCTGCTCATCGTCCTCGTCGGCTGGCGCTTTCTCGGCCGAGTCGGCCGCGTGATCTCGGTCGGTTTCTGGGCCTCGATGTGCTTCGCGGCCGTGTACCTCGACCACCACTGGGTGATCGACGTCGTCCTCGGCCTCGCCTACTGCGTGATCGTCCACGCGGCGGTCGCGCTCTGGTTTCGCACCGCGCCGGCCGCCGAGCTCGCGCCGGAAGGGAGCGTCGCGTGAAGCGGAGCCCTTTCGACCGGCTGGCCTTCGTGATCGCGATCTGGTTCGGCTGCGGAAAGGTCCCGATCGCCCCGGGCACCGCGGGCACGCTCGGCGCGCTGCCGCTCTACCTGATCGTGCGCCCGCACGGCGTCGCCGCGGTCGGCGCGACGGCCCTCGCGCTGACGCTCGTGGGCATCTGGGCGGCGTCGCGCGTCGCCCTCGCCACCGGCCAGAAGGACCCGCAGATCGTGGTCATCGACGAGGTCGCCGGCGTTCACCTCACGTGGATGGCCGCGCCGCCGAGCGTCCAGGGGGTCGCCGCCGGCTTCGTGCTGTTTCGCCTCTTCGACCAGCTCAAGCCATTCCCCGCGCGCGCCGCCGAGCGGCTCCCGGGCGGCTACGGGATCGTGCTGGACGACGTCTTCGCCGGGATCTGGGGCGCAATCGTGCTCCTCGCGCTGCGCCACCTGGAGGTCATCCATTGAGCCCTCGAGACCTTGCGCCCGCCGCCTGGGCCACGCGCTTCGTCCGCTTCGCGCGCCGCCGCGGCGCCATCCTGTGGATCGTGGCGATCGCGCTCGCGATCCCGGCCGCGGTCCGCACCGCGAGCCTCTACCTGCACCTCCGGACGGACATCGAGGAGCTGCTGCCGCGCGAGGCGCGGAGCGTGGTCGCGATCCAGGAGCTCCGATCTCGCCTCGAGGGCATCCAGCACCTCGGCGTCATGGTCGACGTCGGCGCGCCCGAGAACCTCGCCGCCGGCGAGCGCCTGCTCGACGACCTCGCGGCGCGCGTGCGCTCGTACCCGAAGACGCTCGTGCGCGCCGTCCGCACCGGCAACGACGAGGAGCGTCGCTTCCTCGAGACGCACGCGCCGCTCTACCTCGACACCGGCGACCTCGAGACCATCCGCGAGCGCATCCAGGCTCGCAAGGAGTACGAGGTCGCGAAGGCGATGGACACGCTCGTGGACGACGGCCCGCCGCCAGCCATCGACTTCTCGGACCTCGAGGCAAAGTACCGCGCTCGCCTCGGCGTGGACGGCGACCGCACCCCGTCCGGCCGCTACTCCAGCGCCGCGCGCCACGAGACCCTGCTCCTCGTCGAGGTCGGCGAGTTCTCGACCGGCGGCGCGAGCGCGGAGCTCCTCGGCCGCGTGCAGGGCGACCTCGCCGCGATCGGCGGGCCGGACCGCTACGCCCCGGGGATGCGCGTCGGCTACACCGGCGACGTCGCCATCTCCGTCGAGGAGACCTCCGCCCTGATGGCGGACCTCGCGCTGTCGTCGGCGATCGTCCTCGTCGCCGTCCTCGCGGTCGTCGTCCTCTTCTACCAGTGGGCGCGCAGCGTGCTGCTGATCATGCCGCCCCTGCTCCTCGGCACGATCTACACGTTCGCCCTCGCGTCGCTGCCTCCGTTCCGCGTCACCGAGCTCAACTCCAACACGGCGTTCCTCGGGTCGATCATCGTCGGCAACGGCATCAACTTCGGCATCATCCTCGTCGCGCGCTACGTCGAGGAGCGCCGGCGAGGCGTCGCCGTGGACCCCGCCCTGGCGCTCGCGGTGACGGGCGCGCGCCCCGGGACGATCACCGCCGCGCTCGCCGCGAGCGTCGCCTACGCCTCGCTCGCCGTCACCGATTTCCGCGGGTTTCGGCAGTTCGGCATCATCGGCGGCCTCGGCATGATCGTCTGCTGGGTGCTCGCGTTCCTGCTCACGCCGGCGCTCGCGGCTCGCTTCGACCGCGACGGCCACGGCCCGCGGCCGGTGCCGCCGCGACGCGACATCATGGCGCCCGTCGCGCGCCTCGTCGCGGGTCACCCGTGGCCGGTCGCGGTAGTGTCGGCCCTGGTCACCGTGATCGCCCTCGCCGAGGTCCGCACCTTCTCGGCCGACCAGCTCGAGTACGACCTGTCGAAGCTGCGCCGCGCGGACACCTGGACGAGCGGGGAGGGGTACTGGGGCCGCCGCATGGACGATCTCCTCGGATCGTACCTGACGCCGACGGTGCTCCTCGCCGACGACGTCTCCGGCGCGCGCGCCCTCGCGAAGTCCGTCCGCGAGGCGACCCGGGCCGCGCCGCTCGCCGCGCTCGTCGCCGAGGTCCGCACCCTGGACGACGTCCTGCCGCAGGACCAGCCCGCGAAGCTCGAGAAGCTCCGCACCCTGCGCGCCATGCTGACGCCGAAGGTCCGCGCGCTGGTGCCGGCCGACAAGAAGGAGGTCGTGGATCGACTCCTGGCCGTCGACGACTCGCGCGAGGTCGGCGTCGCCGATCTGCCGCCGACCTTCACGCTGGGCATGCGCGAGCGCGACGGGTCCATCGGCCGCACGGTGCTCGTCTTCCCCCGCCCGTCCTCGGCGCTGTGGGTGGGCCCGCCCGTGGCGACCTACGCCACCACGCTGCGCGCGATCGCGGCCGACACGCCGCCGGGCGCCCGGCCCGCGCGCGTCGCCGGATCGCTCCTGCTGACGGCGGACATCTTCGAGTCGCTGCGCCGCGACGGCCCGCTCGCGACGGGCCTCGCGTTCGCGGGCGTCACCCTGGTCGTGCTCGCGCTCTTCCGGCAGAGCACCGTGACGTTCGCCGTGCTCGCCGCGCTCTGCGTCGGCGTGCTCTGGCTCGCGGCGCTCGGCATGGCGCTCGGCGTGCGCATCAACTTCACGAACTTCATCGCGTACCCGATCACGTTCGGCATCGGCGTCGACTACGCCGTCAACATGATGAGCCGCCACGTGCAAGGGGGGCAGCGCGACGTCGCCGAGGCGATCCGGTCCACCGGCGGCGCGGTGGCGCTGTGCTCGGCGACGACGGTCATCGGCTACTCGTCGCTGCTCTTCGCGCAGAACCGCGCGCTCTACCTGTTCGGCCTGCTGGCCGTGCTGGGCGAGCTCACCTGCCTGGCGGCGGCGCTGCTGGCGATGCCCGCATTCCTCGCGATCGGAGCCCGACGTCGCGCGGTCGCGGCGGAGGCCGCGCAGTAGGCACGATCCGGTCGCGCGCGCGCGCCGCGTCGGGGCGGGATCGGGCGGGCGAGGGGGGCGCGACCGCCCGGCTACGTGCGCGGATCGTCGCGCCGCGACGTGATGACGCGGACGACGGCCGCGGCGCGCAACGCGGTCGGGTGCGACTCGTATTGATCGGCCTGGAAATGGGCCTCCGCGAGCATCCGCACCCGCAGGGCGCGGTAGAGCGGGAGCTTCTTGGCCATCGCCTCGGGGAAGTACGTCGGCACGCCGGTCGTGCTACCCGCGAAGAAGAACGTGCCTCGCAGGTGGGGCTCGCCGAACACCGATCGCTTCTGGTACGCGCGCCGCTCCAGCAGGGCGCGCTGGGTCACGTCCTCGAGGTAGGTCGCGGGCACCGGCCTCGTCGTCTTCGCGAACGCGTCGCGGATCGTCGTCGTGAGGCCGCCCAGCACCTCGGGCGAGGCGACGACGTCGGGCGTGGACAGGAACGCCGTGGCCCCGTCGAGCGCCGTCTTGAGCTCCGGGTCGGTCGCGGCGAACGGCGTCGCCGCGGCGGCGGTGGTCTTGAGGAGCTCGGTCTCGTCGAAGTCGAAGCGGACCTCACCGGCGAGCAGGACGAGCTGCGGCGCGAAGCGACCGTCGGCGCGGACCGAGGTCGCGAGCGCGTGATCGACGCCGGTCTCGCCGACGGGCGCGCCGCGGGTGACGACCTCGAAGACCTCGCGGCGATCCTCGACCTCGGCCGGGTCCTCGGTGAGCGCGGCCTGGTCGAGCTCCGGGTCGAACGGCATCTCCTCGAGCTGCTCGAGGATCTTCTTCCACTCCTGCTTGCGATGAATGCGCGGCGCGGCATCTTTGTCGAACCACAGCAGCTGGAGCGCCTCGCCGGGCATCACGGGCACGCCGCCGATCCCGCCGCCGGGGCCGGGCCGCCGGTCGGCCGCCGCGTTCGAGGCCTCGACGGCGCCGACGAGCGCGGCGTTCACCGCGAGCGGCGGCTCGGGTGTGCCACCCCCCCACGAGGAGCTGGAGGCCGGGGGCGGGGGCGTGCGGTCCATCGACACCGGAGGCGGCGCGGGGGAGGCCCACGGGGTGCTCGGCGCAGGGACGAAAGGCTCCGGGGTGCGGTCCATCGCGGCCCCGCGACCGAGCGCGCCGGAGTCCGCGGCCCAGATCGACGACACCGGGTCGGCGATCCGCGCCTCCATCGGGGGGAGCGGCGCGCCGAGGGCGGGCAGGGGCGCGGGCGGCGCGGGCGGCGGC
>CAIVJW010000396.1 GCA_903906315.1 uncultured delta proteobacterium
GGCGCGGGCGGCGCGGGCGGTGGCGCGAGCCCGTGCGGGTCCGCGCCCTACGGTACGATCGACGCGCGACGGCTCGCGTGCGGCAAGCTCGACGACGTGGCCGTCGCGTTGACGGGCCTGCACCCTCGCGACGTCTGGGTCACGAGGCTGGAGGCCACGCTGCCGCACGCCGCGCTGAAGGACGACCTCGCGATGACCGCGGCACCCCACCAGGACGCGGTCGAAAACTGGGTGCGCGCGACGAAGGCCACCAACAATACGTGCCCCCTCGCGGCGAACGGCACGGCGAACGGCGCGGCGATCCCGATCGCCGGGGCCGACCCGGAGCGGCCCCGCGGACCGGGCCCGTCGCAGCGCCGCGCGACGCTCGCGGCGGTCGTGATCGCCCTGGCGGGGTCAATCGCGCGGAGGCTCCTGCGGAGGCGCCCGATCCGATCGCGCGGCGCATCGGCGGCGTGACGGACGACCGCGGCGAGGGCCCCACGGCGTGGGCCTCCGCCGCGCGGGGCCTGTGCTAGAAAGCGCGCCCATGCCGAGCGACTCGCCCGCCCCCATCCACGCCGACGAGGTGAAGAAGATCGCCGCGCTCGCCCACCTCGAGCTCGGCCCGGGCGAGGCCGAGCGCATGACGCGCGAGCTCGCCCGCGTGCTCGCGTACGTGCGCCAGCTCCAGGAGGTGGACGTCTCGATGGTGGCGCCGACCGCGCACGCCCAGGTCGATCGGCAGCCGCTGCGCGCCGACGACCCGCGGCCGAGCCTGCCGCACGAGCTCGCGCTGCGCGAGGCGCCGGTCGTGTCGCAGGACGGCTTCGCGGTGCCCTCGTTCGTCGAGGAGGGCTGACCATGGGGATCGACGCCTCCGTCCTCGACCGGTCGGTCGGCGACCTCGCGCGCCTCGTGCAGTCCGGCGAGGTCTCGGCGGTCGAGGTCACGCGCGCGGCGATCGACCGCATCGAGGCGCGCGATCCGGCGCTCGGCGCCTTCCTGACGGTGCAGGCGGACGAGGCGATCGCCGCCGCGCGCGCCGTCGACGACAAGCGCGCGCGCGGCGAGGCGCTCGGGAAGCTCGCCGGCGTGCCCATCGGCCTCAAGGACGCGCTCTGCACGCGCGACGCGCCGACGACGAGCGGGTCGAAGATCCTCACCCGCCGCGCGCGCCCCGGCGAGCCCGATCTCGACCCGGCCCGCGGCTTCCGCCCTCCGTACGACGCGCACGTCGTCGAGCGGCTGCGCGCGGCCGACGCGGTCCTGCCCGGCAAGTGCAACATGGACGAGCTCGCCATGGGCTCGTCGAACGAGAACAGCGCGTTCTTCCCGGTGAAAAACCCCTGGGACCTCACGCGCGCGCCGGGCGGCTCGTCGGGCGGGAGCGCGGTCGCCGTCGCCGCAGGCATGACCCCGGCGGCCCTCGGATCCGACACCGGCGGGTCGATCCGCCAGCCCGCCGCGTTCACGGGCACCGTCGGCATCAAGCCCACCTACGGCCGCGTGTCGCGCTACGGGCTCATCGCGTTCGCGTCGAGCCTCGACCAGGTCGGCAGCTTCGCGCGCGACGTGCGCGGCGCGGCGCGCGTGCTCGAGGTCGTCGCAGGGCGCGACGGGCGCGACGCGACCAGCCTCGACGCCCCGGTCGACGGCTACGAGGCCGCGTGCGGGCGCGACGTGCGCGGCCTGCGCGTCGGCGTGCCGGAGGAGTACTTCGCCGAGGGCCTCGATCCGGCCGTCGCGGCGAGCGTGCGCTCGGCGATCGACGGCCTGCGCGGCCTGGGCTGCACCGTCGAGCCCGTGCACCTGCCCCACACGCGCTACGCCGTCGCCGCGTACTACGTCGTCGCGACCGCCGAGTGCTCGTCGAACCTCGCGCGGTTCGACGGTGTCCGCTTCGGTCTGCGGGTGCCGGGCCGCGACCTCGGCGCGATGTACGACGCGACGCGAGGCGCGGGCTTCGGACGCGAGGTGAAGCGGCGGATCCTGCTCGGCACCTACGTGCTCTCGTCGGGCTACTACGACGCCTACTACCTGCGCGCGCAGAAGGTCCGCACGCTCGTGCGGCGCGACTTCGAGGACGCCTTTCGGTCGGTCGACGTGATCGCGACGCCGGTCACGCCCACCGTCGCCTTCCCGCTCGGCGAGAAGGTCGACGACCCGCTCGCCATGTACCTGGCCGACGTCTACACGCTCCCGGCGAGCCTCGCAGGCTTGCCGGCGATCAGCGTGCCTTGCGCGCCCGTGAGCCCGGGCGGCGGCGGCGCGCCCCTGCCCGTCGGGCTCCACCTCGTCGCGCCTCCGCTCCACGAGGCGCGGCTCTGCGCGGTCGCGCACGCCTGGGAGCAGATCTCGCCCGCGCGCGGGCTCGTGCCGCCGGGTCTACCGTGATCCCTCGGGTCGAGCCGTTCGAGGCGATCGCGGCCGCACCGGAGCACGCTCGAGGCCTCGTCTCGCTCTTCGAGGCGGCGGCGAGCCCGTGCTTCTGCCGGTACTGGCACTTCGCGGGCGACAACAATGCGTGGCTCGAGCGGACCGCGTGCGCGCCGGACGACAACCGCGCCGAGCTCGAGGGCGCCCTCGCCGCCGGCACCGACGAGGCTCGCGGCGTCGTCGCCATCGCCCACGAAACAGGGCAGATCGTGGGCTGGCTGAAGCTCGCGCCTGCCTCTGCCATGAGCAAGCTCTACGCGCGCCGCCTCTACCGCGGGCTGCCTTGCTTCGAGGGCGATCGCGCGGGCGTCCTCACCGTCGGCTGCGCGCTCGTGCACCCGGAGTGGCGGCGTCGCGGCGTCGCCGGCGCGCTCGTCGGCGGCGCGGTGCGGGTCGCGAAGGGCCTGGGCGCCCGCGCGATCGAGGCGTTCCCGCGCGTACCGCGCGAGCCCGTCGCCGACGAGGAGCTCTTCACGGGCCCCGCCAGCGCCTTCGCCGATCACGGCTTCGTCGTCGCAAACGCGTTCGAGCCCTACCCGGTGCTGCGGCTCGAGCTGTGAGCCTCGCCCGCTCCGTCGCGGCCGCGGCCCGCGCGCGCGCCCTGGCGGCGCGAGCGTCGCCGGCCGCGCTGATCCTCGCGGTGGGGGCGTGCTCGGGTCCCTGCGATCGCGCCGCCACCAATCGCGACGCGGCCCCTCCCCCGGACGCGGCCGCGGTGGAGGCGCCCCGCCTCGCGCTCCCGCCTGCGCAGCTCGCGGCCGTGGGCTCGTTCGAGCCCGTTCGGGCTCGCCCCTTCGTGGCGCTGCCCGACCACTGCTCGGCGCGCGCTCCGGCGCTGCGGGCGCGCGTCGGCGGCGCCGTGCGGCTCGCGGCCGACCCGACCGCCCCGGGGGCGTTCGCGTTCGCCGAGGTCGGCGACGGTGGCGGGCCGCCCGTGCGCGCCGCGGGCCTCGTGGTCGACCCGGGCGGCGCGGCGAGCGCGACCCCGATCGCGTGGCCCGCCACGACGCCGCCGCTCGTCGCGCGATCGCCCGTTCGCGGGTGGGTCGTCGCGACCTCGCTGCCCGGCCCGACGACCTCGGCGCGCGTGGCGCTGGCGCGCGGCGCCGACGCCGTCCTGGTCGGCGCAGGCGACGGCTTCGAGGCCGTGGACCTCGCGTGCTCGGCCCCCACCGCAGCGCCCGACGGCGGCCCGCCCGTCAGGCGCTGCGCGCTCCTCACGACGCGCCTCGCCGGCGTCGCCGCGCCCGGCGCCGACCTGTGGTTCGGTGACGACGTGGCGACGGCCCCGTGGACCCGCGTGCCCATCGGCGAGGGCACGGAGGGCGCGGCGGCTCAGCCGATCGCGATCGCGCGAGCGCCGGGGCCCGACGGTCGCGGGGCCGTCGCCGTGCTGATGGCTGCCGGCGAGCTCGCGTTCTGGGAGGTGTCGCCGGAGGGCGCCCGACCGTTCGGCGTGCTGCCGGCGCCGTTCGGCCTGATCGACGTGATCGCCGCACCGAGGCCGGTCGCGATGACCTACGGCGCGCGCCACGACCAGGGCGGCTGCACCGAGGACGGCGGCAGGCTCCGCTTCGAGCGAGCGGGGCTCGCGGCCATCGAAATCCGCACCCCGACCCCGCCCGTGTCCGGCTGGCTCCGCCCGCTCGAGCGCGGCTACCTCGCGACCTGGCTCGCGCCGCTCGCCTGCGGGGCGCCGCGGCGGGTCGTCTTCGCCGCGGTGCTGGACGCGGACGGCGCGCCGCTCGCCGCGCCGACCGCGGTCTCCGACGGGAGCGCGGTGGCCATCGCGACGCGGGCCGGCGAGGTCGACCTGTGGATCGCGCACGACGACTCCATCAGCTGGGTGCGAGCGTTCTGCGCCGCTCCCTGACGGACCGCGCGAGCGCGACGCGGCCTCGTCGACGATCGCGTCGGCGCGGGGGGTCGCCGGTGGGGCTCCAGACGTTCGGTCGAGCGCGCGTCGGCCCGGGGCGGATCGGGCGGAGGCGCCGAGGCCGCAGGCCGTCGATTTCCGACCGGCCATGACGGTTCGCATAGTCAATCCGACGAGGGCCCTGCTAGCGTCCGCCCCATGCAGGAGGACGCGGACCGAACCCGACGCGTGCGCGTCGCATGCCACCAGTGCCGACGCACGACCGACGCCACGGTGAAGCGAGTCCGCACACCGCGCCCCGGCGAGGATGAGCGCGCGGTGTCGGTCGCCGTGTGCGACAGCTGCGGCGCCGCGGTCTACCCGCGCGCCTGGGTCGGCAACCCGAAGTAGCCCGGCGCGGGCGCGGCGGCGCGATTCCTCGCCGCCGGTCACTCGGCCCGGCGGGCCGCCCGCCCACGATCCCCGAAGCCGTTGGTGATAGTGTCCTCTGCCACCGATGGCCGCGCCCCGCGATCGCCCCGATTCCGTGCCCGACGGTCCTCCGCTCGGAGGTAGCCCGCCGCGAGCCGCCGTGCGCCGCAACCGCCCGCGAAAGGTCGTCGCGCTGACCGGCGCCGCCGCCTTCCTCGGGTCGAACTTGATCGGGGTGCTCGAGGAGGACCCGGGCATCGAGCGCGTCGTCGCGATCGACATCGAGCCGCCCCCGACCGGCGGCCCGAAGACGCGCATGTACGAGGTCGACCTCACCGTGCCCGCGTCCGAGGAGCGGGTGGCCGAGATCCTGGCCGCCGAGGGCGTCGACACGCTGCTGCACCTCGCGTTCCTGTCGACGCCGACGCACGCCTCCGCGTGGGCGCACGAGGTCGAGTCCGTCGGCACGATGCACGTGCTCAACGCGGCGCGACAGGCCAAGGTCGGCAAGCTCGTGCTCTGGAGCCAGACGCTCCTCTACGGCGCCGCCCCGACGAACCCGAACTTCCTCACGGAGCGCCACCCGCTGCGCGCCAGCCCGGACGAGCCCTACTTCTCCGACAAGATCGCCGCCGAGCGATCGGTGCTCGCGTTCGGCGCGAAGGCGAAGGACACGGTCGTGACGATCCTGCGCACGGCGCCGATCGTGGGGCCGACCGTGCGCAACCTGATCACGCGCTACCTCGGCCAGCGCGCGGTCACCACGCTCCTCGGCTTCGATCCGCTGTGGCAGTTCGTGCACGAGGTCGACGCGATCGCGGCCTTCAAGCTCGCGATCGACCGCGACGCGCCGGGGGTGTTCAACATCGTGGGCGAGGGCGTCCTGCCGCTCTCGACGGTGCTCCGGCTCGCGTCGCGCATGACGTTGCCCGTGCCGCACCCGATGGCCGGCGCGGTCGTGGGCGCGCTCTGGGGCGCGCAGCTCGTCCCGGCGCCGCCGAGCTTCCTGCCCTACCTGCGCTACCTCTGCGTCGCCGACGGGCAGAAAGCCGCGCGCACGATGGGCTTCCGGCCGACCTATTCGACCCGCGAGGCGCTGCTCGACTTCGTCGGCGCCCAGCGCCTGCGCGAGGTCCGGCTGCTGCAGGAGACGCCCGAGTAAGACGGGAGCGACATGGGCACGAAGGACAAGCCGAAGAAGGCCAGGGCGGGCGGCGCGACGACGTCGGCCACGGCGTCGACGCCCGCGCGGCGGTCGCCACGATCACGCAGCGGACAGCCCACCACGGAGCGGTCGACGCGCGCTCCCGCGCCCCCGGAGCCCGTCGCCGACCTCGGCTCCGCGGGCGTCGCGCAGGCGGAGATCGACGCCGATTTCCACGCGCCGCACGGCGCCGCGCCCGACGAGCCTTCCCTGCCCTCCGATTCCGAACAACCCACGATCAAGCCGGGAGGCGATCCCGACGTCGCCGGCCTCCGACAGCGCGTCGCCGACCTCGAGGCCGAGATCGAACGCCTCGCGCGCGCGGCGCGCACCGACGGTCCCCCGCGACGGCCGTCGGGCCCGCCCTCGACGCCCCCCGACGACGCGACGCTCGACGAGGGCGCCGGCCCCGACGCGGGCGGCGACCTGCTGCCGCCGGGCTACTACATGCGCCACTGGGGGCGGCAGGGCCTGCGCAGCCGCGCCGAGGAGACCGACGAGTTCGGCCTCGACCCGACGTACGAGGCGCGGTGGCGGCCCGTGTTCGACTTCCTCTACCGGCACTACTTCCGCGTCGACACCGAAGGCGCCGGCCACGTCCCGTCGCAGGGCCGGTGCCTGCTCGTATCGAACCACTCGGGCGGCCCGCTGCCGTACGACGGCATCATGCTGCGGACCGCGCTGCGGCGCGAGCACCCGGATCACCGCGAGCTGCGCTGGCTGGCTGAAGATTTCGTCTACTACCTGCCCTTCGTCGGCACGATGATGAACCGCCTCGGCGCCGTCCGCGCGTGCCAGGAGAACGCCGAGCGCCTCCTCTCGGGCGAGCGGGCGGTGGCGGTCTTCCCCGAGGGCGCCAAGGGCATCGGCAAGCTCTACCGCGACCGCTACAAGCTGCAGCGCTTCGGCCGCGGCGGCTTCATCCGGCTCTGCCTGCGCACGCGCACGCCGGTCGTCCCCTGCGCCGTGGTCGGCGCCGAGGAGGCGAACCCGATGCTCCACCGCATCGAGTACATGACCAAGGCCCTGGGCATCCCGTACCTGCCGGTGACGCCGACGTTCCCGCTGCTCGGGCCGCTCGGGCTCTTGCCGGCGCCGACGAAATGGCGCATCCGGTTCGGCGAGCCGGTGCGCTTCGAGGGCTACGGCCCCGAGGCGGCCGACGACGAGGTCCTCGTCGGGCGGCTCGCGGAGCGCGTGCGCGCCACGATCCAAGGGATGGTCGACAAGATGGTCGCGGAGCGAGAGTCGGTCTGGTTCGGGTGACGGGCCCGCGAGCCAAGCGCGAGGACGCCCCCGAGGGCGTGCTCTGCATCGACAAGCCGAAGGGGCCGACGAGCCACGACGTCGTCGCGCGCATCCGCCGCGCCCTCGGCACGTCGCGCGTGGGGCACGCGGGCACGCTCGACCCGATGGCGTCCGGCGTGCTCGTGGTGCTGGTCGGCGAGGCGACGAAGCTCGCGCCGTACCTCACCGCCCACGACAAGCGCTACGAGGCCACGGTCGTGCTGGGTCGCGCGACCGACACGCTCGACGCCGAGGGGCAGACGACGACCGAGGGCGCGGTGTCGGACGACCTCGCCGCCGAGCTCGCGCGCGTCGAGGCGGGCGACGGCCCGGCCCCGATCCTCGAGGCTGCGCTCGCCGCGGAGCGCGCCCGCGCCGAGCAGATCCCGCCGTCGTACTCGGCGATCAAGGTCGACGGCGAGCGCAGCTACGCGCGCGCGCGGGCCGGCGAGGACGTCGAGCTCCCTGCGCGGCCGGTCGAGGTCCGCGCGCTCCGCGTGCTGCGCGCCTCGGCTCCGCGCGAGGGCGCGCCCGCGAGCGTCGACCTCGAGCTCGCGGTGTCGAAGGGCTACTACGTGCGATCGCTCGCGCGCGACGTGGGCGATCTCCTCGGCGTACCGGCGCACCTCGGCCGGCTGCGCCGCGTCGCCAGCGGCCCGTTCCACATCGAGGGCGCGGTCGCGCTCGACGTCGGGAGCGCCGGGCTCGCGGCCGCGCTGATCCCGGTCGCCGACGCCGCAGCGCTCGGCTTGCCGGTCGCGCGGCTCACCACGGCCGGCACGGAGCGCGCCGGCCACGGCAAACGTCTTCAGGCCGACGATTTCTCGGCACCGCCGCACGACGAGGCGCCGCACGCCTGGCTCGACGAGGCCGGTCGGCTGGTGGCTGTGGGCACGAGGCGCGAGGACGGGTACATTGTGGACCGTGGTTTCTGCCGTTCGGCCGCACGGAGTGAGTAGCTCCCGCAGGCGGCCCTCGAGGGCTCATCCCGTGACGCCAGGCGGTGGTTGACGTGCCACTGGGCCCGATCGTCGGGGCGCTGATCTCCGTCCTCATCGGTTCGCTCTTCGCGGGCGCCGACACGGCGCTGACGAGCCTCACCTCCACCCGCCTCGCGGCTCTCATCGACCAGTCGACGGGGTCGAGCCAGCGCGCCTACGGGCGCATTCAGCGCGACGAGACCAGGATGCGCGCGCGGTACCTCATCGGCCGCATCCTCTGCAACGCGACGACCGCCGTGTGCCTCGTCGTCGTGTTCGGGCCGCTCGGACAGTGGGCTCCCTGGGCGGCGCTCGGCACCGCCGTGGTGCTGAGCGGCGTGCTGTTCGAGCTCTCCACGACGCTCGGCAAGCTCCACGCGGACCGCGCGGCCCTCCTCGCCGCGCGCTGGTTGCGCCCCCTCGAGCTCGCCATGACGCCGCTCGCCTTGCCGCTCGGCTGGGCGGCCACGATCGTCAACGATCGCGGCCTCGTGAAGCCCCCCGATCCGCGCGTGGCGGAGGCCGAGGTCGAGATCATGGTCGACGAGGTCGAGAAGAGCGGCCTCTTCGGGCGCGAGCCGGCCGAGATGATCCGCAACGTGCTGGATTTCGCGGACCGCACGGTGCGCGACGTGATGGTGCCGCGGGGCAGCGTCGAGGGGGTCGAGGTGTCGACGCCCATCGACGAGGTGCTCGAGCGGGTCGCCGTGGGCGGGCACTCCCGGTACCCGGTCTACCGCGATCAGATTGACAACGTGATCGGCCTCCTCTACGCGAAGGACCTGTTCAAGGCGCTCGAGGGCGACCGGCCCGAGCGCATCACGCTGCGCCAGCTGGTGCGCGCCCCGGCGAACTTCGTCGCGGAGTCCCAACCGCTCTCGACGATGCTCCGCGAGATGCGGGCGAAGCGGCAGCACCTCGCGATCGTCGTCGACGAGCTCGGCGGCCTCTCGGGCATCGTGACGCTCGAGGACGTGATCGAGGAAATCATCGGCGAAATCTGCGACGAGCACGACCCGCGCGAGGCTCCCATCCAGGACCTCGGCGACGGACGCCTCGTCGCCGACGCGGCGGTGTCCCTGATCGACCTCTCGGCCTTCCTGGGCCGGACGCTGCCCGACGCGACCGATCACGAATCCATCGGCGGCATGATCACGCGCCACGTCGGCCACGTCCCCGAGGTCGGCACCGCCGTGAGCAAGTTCGGCCTGCGCTTCATCGTCCGCGAAGTGGACGAGGATCACCTCGGCAAGGTCGAGATCTCGCGGGTCTGATCCCCCGCGCAGAAGGAGCAGTACCGCGACCGTGAGGGAGCGTTGCCGCTCGCTGACGCTCGAGGTGCCGTGCGGGCGCTCCCGTCACGCGCGGGCCCCAAGCGCCCGATCCGGCCGGCCCAAAGCAACGAGCCCCGCCGCACCCGGAGGTGCGAAGGGGCTCGTCGTCAGGCGTCAGCGCTCAGGTTCGGTCCAGACCGGCGAGGCTGCGAAGCCACGCGGGGCTCCGAGCCGGCGAGCGGCCGCCGACGGGCCGCGCGCAGGCCCGCGCAAGGCTACCGGGCGACGGCGACCTTGTGCAGCTCGGTGACGAGGTCCTCGCCTTCCTTCATCAGCCCCGGTGCCGGACGAGTCGGGTCGTCCTGGTTACCCTCCACGATCTGGCGGGTGTCGCGCAGCGCCTTCATGAGCTTGCCGACGAGCTCCGTGGTCGTGAACGCAGCGACGCTCGGCGGGTCGACCGGGATGACGATCGGGTCGCTGCCGGTGAGGTCGCCCTTCACCCAGCGATTGCCCGACTTGTCGACCTGCTTCGCGCCCTGAGCCGAGCGCTCGGTCTTCATGACCGAGTACTTCGCGGGCCAGTCGCCTGCGACCTTGAAGGGCTCCTTGTTCGGCACGAGCTCCGCGACGATGCCCTTCTGCCCCTCGGGGCGGAAGAGCACGGAGAAGTTCACGACGGGATCCTTCTCCTCCTTCCAGGCCTTCTCGATGACCGGCTGCGCGGCGCCGAGCAGGTTCTTGACGCTGTCCTTGGTCGAGTTCAGGTCCTGCACCGCGCTGGTGTAGGAGAGGAGGGCGCGCAGGACCCGGCCGGGCAGGCTGCCGACCTGCTTGCCATCGAGGTTGGACGCGTCGAACGGCACGTTGATGCCGCCGAGCTCCTTCGCGAGCTCCGCGGGGAACTCCTTGCCGCCGAGCTTCTCGGAGCCGGCGCTGAGCTTCTCGTCGAGCGCCTTGATCTTCTCGTTGGCTGCCTTGACGTCCTTCTCGAGCGCTTGCGCGCCCGCGATGGCAGCCTGGCTGCGACCGGCGCGCTCCTGGGCGCCGCCGATCGGCCAGCCGACGCCGACGCCAAGGACCAGCGCGAGGATCCCGACGATCGCGGCGCGCTTCGACGCCTTCTTGCGCTCCTCGTGGATCTCCTCGCCGATCTCGACCTTGATCGTCTGCTGAGCGGCGGTGGGCTTCGAGGCCGCCGGGGGCGGCGCTGCCGCAGCCGGGCGCGCGAACGGCGGCATCGGAATGCCCGGTGAGAGCATCCCGGGCGGAGGCGCGATGCCTACGCCCGAGGGGCGCGGCCCAGGCATCGGAACGCTCGGCATCGGAGCCGGAACACCGCCCGCCGCCATCGGCGAGCTGTCCAGCGCCGGTGGCCCGTCCGCCATTCCCACGCCGGGGACCGGTAGGGGCACGGCGGACGGACCGGCACCGCCGGTCATCGTCTTGCCGAGGCGAGCCTTGAGATCGATCTTCGGTTTCTTGGACTTGTCGTCAGCCATCGGCTCCTGCCGCTCGGGGCCTCGAAGGCCCCTCTCCACCGCGAGGGGCTGGCACGTTAGCGGCGCGAAGCCTCGCGTGTCAAACGTGGTGGCGCGCGCCCCGCGCGGCGCTCCTCGGTGCCGCTCGCCCGCGGTCGGCGCGCGAGCGCACCGAGAGGCCACGACCCGCGCGCCGGGGGTGGTAGTCCTCGCGGGCCCGCCCCCGCCCACGAACCTCACCGACCGAGATCCCACGCCATGCTGCCGCCTCGCCTCCCCCTCGTCCTCGACTCCCGGAGGATCACGAGCTTCGACGGCACGGAGCTGTGCGTGCACGCGACGCGCGCCCCGTTCGAGGGCGCGCCGGTGATCGTCGTCGCGAACGGGCTCGGCGGCAGCCAGAACGCGTGGCGCGCGCAGATCGACTACCTCGGCGATCGCTACCGCTTTCTGACGTGGGACTACCGCGGGCTCTACGGCTCGCGGCGGCCGTCGCCCGACGTCCCCGAGGCGTACGCGATCGAGCACCACGCGCGCGACCTGGCGGCCGTGATCGCGGCGGACGGCGCCCGGTGCCCCTCGCTGTGGGGCTGGAGCATGGGCGTGCAGGTGGTGCTCGAGGCCCTGCGCACGCAGCGAGGGTCGTTCGCCAACCTCGTGCTGATCAACGGCACGCAGGGGCGGCCGCTCGAAGCGCTGAGCCCGCTTCCAGGGGTCAAGGTCGTGCTGCCGACGGTCGTCGACCTCGTGGGCCGGATGCACGGCGTCGCGGGCGAGATGGCTCGTCGGGCGGCGAGCCAGCCCGAGGCCGTCGGCTGGCTCAAGCGCATCGGCTTGCTCGGCGAGGCGCTCGACGACGCCGTCTTCGCCGAGCTCGCCGCGGGCTTCGGCGACCTCGACATGGACGCGTTCTTCCGCAACCTGCGCGCGCTCGGGCAACACGACGCGGCCGACGTGCTCGGCACGGTCGACGTGCCCGCGCTGGTCGTGGCGGGCGATCGCGACGTGTTCACGCCGATCGCGGCCGCCCAGGAGCTGGCCCGGCGCATCCCCACGGCGGAGCTGCTCGTCATCCGTGGCGGCACCCACTACGCCTCGGTCGAGTTCCCCGAGCTCGTCAGCCTCCGCATCGAGAAGTTCTTCCGCGACCACGGGTTCTGACGGTGCGCGCCCGCGGCCCGCTGCAGGAGGGGCCCGCGCTTGCTAGGCTTCGCGCCCGATGCCGACGGTCCTCGTCCTCGATAACCACGACTCGTTCACCTACAACCTCGTGCAATACCTCGAGGTCCTCGGCGCGCGCTGCGAGGTCGTGCACTCCGACGCGATCGACGCCGCCGGCGTGCGCGCCCGCTTGCCCGACGGCGTCTTGATCTCGCCGGGCCCCGGGACGCCGGACGACGCCGGCGCGAGCCTCTCGGTCATCGCCGAGGTCGGCGCGACGATCCCGATCCTCGGCGTGTGCCTCGGCCACCAGGCGATCGGCCAGGCGTTCGGCGGCCGCGTGGTGCGCGCCGGGCGGATCATGCACGGCAAGACGTCGCCCATCGAGCACGACGGACGTGGCGTGTTCCGCGGGCTGCCGCGGCCGTTCACGGCGACGCGGTACCACTCGCTGATCGTCGATCGCGCCTCGCTGCCCGAGGCGCTCGAGATCTCGGCGTGGACGGCGGAGGGCGAGATCATGGGCCTGCGCCACCGGACGCGGCCGATCGAGGGCGTGCAGTTTCACCCGGAGTCCATCCTGACCGAGGCCGGCATGGCGCTGCTCGGCAACTGGCTCTCCTCGCTGCCCGCCGCGCGCGCGGAGGCGGGCACGTGAGCGAGGCGATCGCGTTCCCGCGCGTCTTCGAGGAGCTCGCCTCGCCGTGCGGCGCGGCGCCCGACACGATCCGCGCGGCCTTCGACGCGATCCTCGCGGGCGCGTGGACGCCGGTGCAGATCGCGGGCTTCGCGGTCACGCTGCGGCTGCGGGGTGAGACGGCGCCGATCATCGCCGCGGCGGTCGACGCGATGCGATCCGTGATGGTGCCGGTCGTTCACGGCCTGCCCGTCGTGGTCGACACGTGCGGCACGGGCGGCGACGGCCTCGGGACCCTCAACGTCTCCACCGCGAGCGCCATCGTGGTGGCCTCGGTCGGCCTGCCGGTCGCGAAGCACGGTAACCGCAGCGTCTCGAGCCGCGCGGGCAGCGCGGACGTCCTCGAGGCGCTCGGCCTGCCTCTCGACGTGCCCGCACAGCGGCAGGCCGAGGTGCTGCGACGAGCAGGCATCGCGTTCCTCTTCGCGCCGGCGCACCACCCCGCGATGCGCCACGGCGGCGTGGCGCGCCGCGAGCTCGGGATTCGCACGGTGTTCAACGCGCTCGGCCCGGTGGCGAACCCGGCACACGCCACGCACCAGCTGGTCGGCGCCTACGACGACGCGCTCCGCCCCATCCTCGCGGCGACGCTCGCGGCCACGGGATCGACGCGCGCGTGGGTCGTGCGCGGCGAGGACGGGCTCGACGAGGTGAGCCCCTTCGAGGACACGCGCGTGACGGAGCTCCGCGGGGGGCGGCTCTTCGAACGCGTGATCGGCCCGCGCGATTTCGGCTTCGCGCCGTCGCCCGCGGGCGCGATCGCGGGGGGCGACGCGCGGGACAACGCCGCCGCGATCCTCGCGATTCTTCGAGGCGAGGCGCACCCCGCGCACGACGCGGTGGCGCTCAACGCGGCGGCGGCGATCGCGATCGCGCGAGGCGCCGTCGACGCGTCTGGGTTCCACGCGGCGGGCGCGGAGGCGCGCGCGGCGATCCGCTCGGGCGCCGCGATCGCGACGCTCGAGCGCTGGATCGCGGTCGCGCGCGAGGCGCGCGCCGACGACGGACGGCCGGCGTGATCGGCGAGGGCGGCGACCGCGATCGCGGCGGCGTGATCGAGGCCATTTTGCGGTCGAAGCGCGACGAGATCACGAGGCTCCGGGCGACGCCCATCGCGCGCGGCGCGCGCGCGCCCGGCGGCGGCGTCCTCGAGGCGCTCGCGCGGCCGGTCGGCGCCCCGCTGCGCCTGATCGCGGAGGTGAAGCTGCGGTCCCCGTCCGCCGGGGCGCTCTCCCGCGCGCTGGCCCCGGCCGCGCGCTCCCTCGCCTACGCGCGCGCGGGCGCGACCGCGATCAGCGTGCTGACCGACGGGCCTTTCTTCGGCGGCAGCTACGCCGACCTCGCGGCGTGCCGCGACGCCCTCGACGCGGAGCTCGGCCCCTCGCGGCCACGCCTGATCTGCAAGGAGTTCGTGCTCGACGAGGTCCAGATCGACCGCGCGGTCGACGCGGGCGCGGACGCGGTGCTGATCATCGTGCGCATCGTCGACGCCGCGGGCCTCGTCGCGCTCTGCGCGGCCGCCCGCTCGCGCGGGCTCGAGCCACTGGTCGAGGTCGCCACCTCGGACGAGCTCGACGCCGCGATCGCCGCCGGCGCGCGCCTCGTCGGCGTCAACGCGCGCGACCTCGACACGCTGCGCATGGACCCCGCGCGCGCGGCCTCGGTGCTAGCGGCGGTCGGCGGGCGCGCCGTCGCCGTCCACCTGTCCGGCCTCGCGACGCCGGGCGACGTCGCGCGCGTCGCGACGAGCCCCGCCGACGCGGCGCTCGTCGGCGAGGCGCTCATGCGGCAGGACGAGCCGGGACCGCTCTTGACCGCGCTCGGGGCCGCCGCGCGCGGTTAACCCGCCCGCGGCGCCCCGACCGCCGCGATCAGATCGCGACGCAGCCCGTCGTGAAGTCGTAGCACTGCCCCTGCGGGCACTCGCAGATCGTGACGGGCTCGCTGTTGTCCTGCGAGCACCCGCACGGCCCGGGCGCGCACATGTCCGGAAAATCGGGCGTGCCCTTGCAGCACGACCCCGCGGCCTCGGTGCCGCCCGTCTGCACGCACAGGCTCGGCGGCGCGCCGCCTCCGCCGCCCTGCCCCCCGGGGGCGACGCAGCCCTTCATGAAGTCGAAGCACTTGCCCTGCGGGCACTCGCAGACCTTCACGGGGGCGCTGCTGTCGGGCCCGCAGCCGCAGGGGCCGTCGACGCAGGTGTCGGGGAACGCGGGCGCGCCGGCGCAGCACGAGGCCTCGCCCTCGGTGCCGCCCGTCTTCGCGCAGAGGCCCGCCGGGCCGCCGCCGCCCATGCCGCCCGGGCCCATGCCGCCCATGGCGTTGCCGCCCATGCCGCCCATGCCGCCCATGCCGCCCATGCCGCCCATGGCGCCGCCCATGCCCATTCCGCCCGTGCCCATCCCGCCCGTTCCGGAGCCGCCGGCGCCGGTGGTCGTGGAGGCCCCGGTCATCGTGATCGACGAGTCCGTGCTGCTAGAGCAGCCGGTCGCCGCGGCGAGGGCGAGGATGGACGCGGCGGCGAAGGCGTGGCTGCGGAAGCTCGGCATGGCGGTTTCTCCGTGAAGCGGGCCTCGCAAGGCGCGAGGTCGTCCGTCGAGTGTCGGAGATCGCGCCACCGATGTCGACTTCCCGCACGGGGCGCGGCCGCAAGGAGGCCCGTGCCGTGGCGGTTCAATCGGGTCCGATCGGCAGGTAGACTGCGCCCCCATGAAGCGAACCGCGGCTCTTGCAGGCATTCCCCTCCTCCTCCTCGCGTCCGGCTGCGCGCCCGGCGCCGCCGCCCAGGCGATCCGCCCGGCCGACCGGACGGCCGCGAACGCGCTCGGCGAGCCCGGATCGACGGGCGGCGAGTGCAAGGAGGTGGGCAAGGAGGGCAAGCCGCTCGTCGTCGACTGGAAGCCCGAGGCGCGCGGCGACCTCGAGGTCGCGATGCAGGGCGGCGTCGCCGTCGTGAAGTACGACTGCTCGACGCTCAAGCTGCTCGAGAACTGCCACGTCGACGGCACGTACGGCTTCAAGGGCATCGTGCTCAAGCAGCAGGTCGTGCGCCTGAACGACGCCGACGAGGTGAAGATCAACCTGCCGCTCTCGGGCGCCGCCCTCGCGGCGAACCTCGAGGGCGCGGCGGGCCGCGGGTCGTCGCTCGATCTCGCGACCGCGCTCGTCGGCAACCGCGTCTCGACGCGCTCGACGGTCACGCGGGCGGACCTCTCGGGGATGTGCGACGGCGCCACCCACTTCGTCCGGGGCGCCAACATCGGCGCGTTCGTGCTCGAGCAGGGATCGAAGGCCGAGGTGAAGTCCGCAATCCAGATCTTCAAGATCGGCGCCGGCGGCAAGTCCGAGTCGAGCAAGCTCGCGCGCCAGCAGGACGGCGATCTCGAGTCGTGCCAGGCGTCCACGTCGGAGGGCGACAAGCCGCCGAGCCGGTGCGGCGCGCTCGTGCGCCTCAGCTTGGTCGCGATCACGGACGCGCCCGCCGGGGCCACCGCGAAGGCCGCCTCGCCGGCCGGCGGCGTGAAGGACGACGACGACGGCTGCCGCGCGGGCCTGCACCTGGTCGACGGCAAGTGCGCCAAGGCGAGCGCGACGACGAAGCACGTGTGCAAGGCGGGCGACCTCGAGGACTGCAAGGCGCAGTGCGCCTTGGACGAAGGCTGGAGCTGCTCGCGCTTCGGCGGCACGCTGATCGCGAGCGACGGGCCCGGCGCCGCGACGGCGTTCAAGAAGTCGTGCGACCTCGGCCACGCCGGCGGCTGCTCGAACTACGGCCTGCTCTTGTCGAAGGGCACGGGCGTCGCGAAGAGCGACTCGGACGCGGCGACCTACTTCGCGAAGGCGTGCTCGGGCGGCGACCCGACGGGGTGCTTCAACCTCGGATCGATGAACTACGAGGGACGCGGCGTGGCGAAGGACCTCGCCAAGGCCTCGGGGCTCTACAAGCAGGCGTGCGACGCCGGCAGCGCGGCGGGCTGCGTCAACCTCGGCGCATCCTACGACGAAGGCCTCGGGGTGCCGAAGGACGCCGCAAAGGCGGTGTCGCTCTACAAGCGCGCCTGCGAGGGCGACAAGGCCGAGGGGTGCACCAACCTCGGCGTCGCCTACTCGACCGGCGCCGGCGCGGCCGAAGACCAGGCCGCGGCGACGCGGTACTACACGCGCGGCTGCAACCTGGGCAGCGCGAAGTCCTGCGGCTACCTGGGCAAGCGCACCCGCGACGGCAAGGGCGCCGACAAGGACGCGAACAAGGCCAAGGAGCTGCTCAAGAGGGGCTGCGACCTCGGCGACTCCAGCGCCTGCGACGCGCTGAAGGCGCTGTAGCCGACCGCTTCCCGTCCCCCCGTCGCCGCTCCGGACGCCGGGGGGAGCAAGGCGCGTCGCGTGCCGCCGGTCAGTCGGCCGACAGCAGGATGCCGACGCGCTCCTTCAGCTCCTTCTCGTGCACGGTCGAGCCGTCCGCCGCGGGAAGGTTGGCCGTCGTCGCGTCCCCGATGAGCGTGATCTTCCCCTCGCTGCCGAACACGAGGCGCTGCATCGCCACGACGACCGCCCCCTTGCGCTGGAAGATCGTGAGGCAGTCGGCGGTGACCTTCGCGTGCGTCCCGGCGTCGTCCGACCCCGGGTCGCTCGCCATCGTGCACGTGTCGAACAGCGTCCACTGCTGAGGGTCCTTCGCGAAGGACTCCTGGTGCACCTTCACGATGTCCCCGTTCGAGTACGCCTTGCCGAGCCACGCGACCGTGGCCGGGTACAGGCCCGAGAGCGCGATCCCGTCCTTGTCGCGGAGCGCCCGCTGGTACGCGAAGAGCTTCTTGATGGATCCGGTCAGCAGCTCGTCGTTCTTCGAGGTCGTGCGGATGGCGATGTTCATGTCGCAGCACACCGCCGCGCGCCCCGGCGACTTCTCGTCGCCGTCCTTCACGTTGCGCGCGCGGCAGCCGGCGTCGTCGCCGCCGCGGGTGACGAAGCGGTTGGATCCGACCCCGCTCGCGGTCCACGTCTCGATCTTCGAGAGGTTGGCGTCGGTCTCGCACGCGCGCGCCCACTCGCTGTCGGTGCACAGCACCTTGCCGTAGCCGACGCAGCGGTTCATCGCGTCGAGGTAGGAGAGGCCGACGTTGCCCTTGTCGCGCACGATCTCGAACGGCTGAACCCACATTCCGGTGAGCATGCCGCCGGCGACCTTGCGCGGCGGATAGACGGGCGGCTCGACCGCGGCCGAGGCCGCCGCGATCGCCGAGGCGGACGCCGAAGCCGCCGCAGCCGCGGTCGCCGCGGGCTTCGGCGCGACGCCGGTCGCGCCCGGCGCGCCGGTGCTCGCCGGAGCGCCGCCGTCACCATCCTTGGAGCAGCCGAGCTGGACCGACGCAGCAAGCAGGACCAGGACGAGAGTCGTTCGAAGCATGGTCCCCCATAGCGATGGCGCCGCATCGCGTATACAGGCCGCTCCGCCGGGCGCCCAGAACGCACCGCGAATCGGGCGCCGCGCGTGGCCGGCCCGCGATGAACCGCGCTACCGTGGGGCTCGTATGAGGGCACTCGCTCGTCTGGTCTTGGTCGCGACCGCGATCGCGTCCGCCGCCGCCTGCGACCGCGCGAAGGGCGCGGGGCCGGAGGGCGCCGCGAGCGCGCGGGCGCCGGTGCCGGAGCTCGACGCGCCGGTGCCCCACGTCGGCGTGACCGGGACGAACGTGGTCCTCGACGGCGAGCCCGCCGGCGTAGTGACGGTCGCGGGGCCGATCGCGGCGGTGCCCGAGCTGCTCGCGAAGCTCCGCGTCCGACACGCGACGGCCCTCTACGAGGCCAAAGGCGCGGCGATCGACCCGCGCGCGACGATCGAGCTGACCGAGGACGCGACCGCGCACACGCTGAAGGCGCTCCTCGAGACCGCCGGGCGCGGCGGCTACCCGACGATGATCGTCGTCGCTGCGCGCGGCGCAGAGGCCCCGTGGGTCCGCGCCTTCGGCTACGACGTCCCGGTGATGCCGCGACCGCGCGACCGCGAGGACGGCGCCGCGACGACGCCCCCTCGGCTGCTCGTCACGGCGCGCGAGGGCGCCTTCGTCGTCGAGGCGCGCAGCGGTCTGGCGCCCGTCGCTCCGGAGCGCACCGTCGCGCGCAACGATTCGCAGGCCGCCGCGTCGTTTCCGGAGCTCGCCCAGGCCGCGCGCGAGGTCTTGGCGGGGCTGCCCAAGACGGGCGGCCAGCCGCGCGGCGCGGTGATCTTCGTGCCGAACGCGATGCCGATCGCGACGCTGCGCGCCATCGCCGGCGCGCTCGACTCCGCCGAGCCGGGGATCGCGCTCGACGTGCACCGATCCGAAGCGCCGCCACCCGCCGAGGCGCGACGCAAGGGCGCCGTGTTCGTGGTGAAGAGCGTGCACGTCCCCGACGGCCAGCCGCCGGAGCGGGTCTTCTACGGGCTGCGCCACGCGCAGGAGCCGCTCCGCGCGTGCTACGAGGCCGCGCACGCGAAGGCGCCCAGGCTGCGCGGGACGCTCGCGCTGCGCTTCCCGGTCGGCCCCGAGGGCGACGTCGGCGCGGCGAAGGTCGTCCCCGCGGCGTCGACCGTCGCCGACCCGGGGCTCGCGGCGTGCCTCGGCGGGGTCCTGCGCGGGATCACGCTCGCGAAGGCCGACGCGCCCATCGAGGCGACTGCCACGTTCGAGGTCGAGTTCGTCGAGTGAGGCGCCGCCGCGGGGCGCGCCGCGCTACTTGCGCAGCAGGGTCGCGAACGGGTTGTTCGTGAACTTGGGCTGCTGCGGCACCGGCTTCGGCTGGCCGCCGCGCGCGTCGGGCCGACCGCCCCCAGGCCGCCCGCCCGGAGCCGCCCCGCCCTGCGGCCGCGCCCCGCCCGGCTGGGCGCCGGCGGGCTGGCCCTTCTTCGCGGTGAGCGCGATGCGCTTGCGCACGAGATCGATCTCGAGCACCCGGACGCGGATCTTCTCGCCCACCTTCACCGCCTCGTTCGGGTCCTTCACGAAGCGGTCCGAGAGCTGCGAGATGTGGACGAGCCCGTCCTGGTGCACGCCCACGTCGACGAACGCGCCGAACGCCGTGACGTTGGTCACGACCCCCTCGAGCTCCATGCCCGGCTTGAGGTCCTCCATCGTGCGCACGTCGTCGCGGAACTTCGGCGGCTCGAAGCTCGCGCGCGGGTCGCGGCCCGGCTTGCGCAGCTCCGAGAGGATGTCGTTCATCGTGAACTCGCCGACGTCGCCGTCGACGTACTTCTTCGGGTCGATCGCCTGCACGGCCCTCTCGTCGCCGACGAGCTTGGTCACGTGCACGCCGAGATCGGCCGCGATCCTCTCGACGAGGGCGTAGCGCTCGGGGTGCACCGCGCTGGCGTCGAGCGGGTGCTCGCCGCCGCGCACGCGGAGAAAGCCCGCGGCCTGCTCGAACGTGCGCGGCCCGATGCCAGGCACGGCGAGGAGGTCCTTGCGGCTCTTGAAGGCGCCGTGCGCGTCGCGGTGCGCGACGATGCGCTTGGCGATCGACGGCCCGATGCCGGCGACGCGCGAGAGGAGCGGCGCGCTCGCCGTGTTCAGCTCGACGCCGACGAGGTTGACGCAGCTCTCGACGACCTCGTCGAGCTTCTTCGCGAGGAGCGAGGGGTAGACGTCGTGCTGGTACTGGCCGACGCCGATGCTCTTCGGGTCGACCTTCACGAGCTCGGCGAGCGGATCCTGCAGGCGGCGCGCGATGCTCACCGCGCCGCGCACCGTGAGGTCGAGATCGGGAAACTCCTCGCGCGCGACGTCGCTCGCGGAGTACACGCTGGCGCCCGACTCGCTCACCGGGACGCAGGGCACCTGCGTGAGCCCCTCGGCGCCGAGCACCTCGCGGACGAACGACTCGGTCTCGCGGCCGTGCGTGCCGTTGCCGACGGCGACCGCGCGGATCGCGTGGCGGGCGCACAGATCGCGCAGGGTGTGGCGCGCGCGCTCGACGCTGTCGGCGCCCTGCACGAGGTAGATCGTCGTGTGCTCGATCAGCTTGCCGGTGTCGTCGACGAGGGCGCATTTGCAGCCCGTGCGCTGGCCCGGGTCGATGCCGAGCACGCTCTTCGTGCCGAAGGGCGCGGCGAGCAGCAGCTCGCGGAGGTTCTGCGCGAAGACCGCGACGGCGGCGCGGTCGGCGGCCATCTTGAGCTCGACGCGGACGTCGACCTCGACCGTCGGCGCGAGCAGGCGCTTGTAGGCGTCGGCGCACGCGCGCTGCAGCTCGCCGGCCCAGGGCGACGCGGGCTTGACGCCGGCGAGCCCCTCGATGCGCGGCGCGAGCGCGGCGGCGTCGATCTCGATCGCGCCGCGCAGCACGCCCTCGGCCTCGCCGCGCTTGATGGCGAGGAAGCGGTGCGAGGGCATGTTCACGACGGGCTCTTCGTAGCTCGCGTAGGCGTCGAACTTCGTCGGCTTGCCCTCGTGCTCCTTCGCCTTGGTCACGCGCAGGACGCCGTCCTTGGCGAACGTCTCGCGGGCGAGCTTGCGCACGTCCGCGCTCTCGGCGACCTGCTCGGCGAGGATGTCGCGGGCGCCGGCGAGCGCCGCGGCGACGTCGGGCACCTCCTTGGCGGCGTCGACGAACTTCGCGGCCTCGGCGTCGGGTGAGCCGTCGGCCGCCTGCGCGAGGATGCGGAGCGCCAGCGGCTCGAGGCCGCGCTCGCGGGCGATGATCGCGCGCGTGCGGCGCTTCGGCTTGAACGGCAGGTAGATGTCCTCGAGCTCCGCCTTCGTCTTGCAGGCTCGGATCTTCCTGGCGAGGCCGTCGGTGAGCTTGCCCTGCTTGTCGATCTCGGCGAGCACGCTGGCGCGTCGGTCCTCGAGGTCGAGGAGGTAGGTGCGCCGCTCCTCGATCGCGCGGATCTGCACCTCGTCGAGCCCGCCCGTGGCCTCCTTGCGGTAGCGCGCGATGAACGGGACGGTGGCGCTCTCGGCGAGCAGGCGCACGACGGCGGAGACGCCCGCGCGCGGCAGGGCGAGCTCCTCGGCGATCGCGGGGACGACGTCGAAGGCGGGGGCGCTAGGGGCGGCGGTGGTCATCGGACCGGCGCATACGTGCCCGCTGCACGGGCGTCCAGGCTTGATCTTCCGCGCGGGGCGTGACGGGCGCGTCAGCTCGCGGCGCGCGAGCCCAGCACGGCCTCGACCTTCTCGACGAGGGCACGGCCGTCGTACGGCTTCTGCAGGAACCCTTCGGCGCCCCACACGGCGAGCTGGCCCGCGAGGACCTCCGCCGTGAAGCCGCTCGACATGATCACGCGCAGGCCGGGGAAGGAGCGGCGAACCTCGGCGAGGACCTGATCGCCCGACATCCCCGGCATGCTCACGTCGAGGATCACCAGCGCGACGCGCCCGCCGGCCCGCCGGAGGACGTCGAGCGCCTCCGCGCCGCTCGCCGCCGCGAGCGTCGCGAAGCCCTCCCGCTCGAGCAGCCGCTGGCAGAGCAAGCGAATGGCGTCGTCGTCGTCCACGACGAGCACGCAGCGCGCGCCCCGATAGGGCTCCGCTGCCGGGGCCGGCGCGGCCGTGGGCAGGCCCGCCGCCTCCTCGAGGCACGGGAGCAGCACCCGCACGGTCGTGCCGCGCCCCGATGCGCTCTGCACCCCGACCGCGCCGCCGTGCGCGCGCACGATGCCGACCACCTCGGCCATGCCGAGGCCGCGGCCCGTGAAGCGCGTGCTGAAGAACGGGTCGAACACGCGCGCCTGCGTCGCCGCATCCATGCCCTCGCCGCCGTCGCGGACCTCGAGCGTCGCGTAGCGCCCCGGAGCGAGGCCATCGCCGAGCAGGCACGCGTCGAGGTCCGCGCGCGTGCAGTCGGCCACGCCGGTCGCCACCTCGACCACCCCGCCCACGGGTCCGAGGGCCTCCGCGGCGTTCTCGACGAGGTTGTGGACGAGCCTCCGCAGCTGCCCCGCGTCCGCCTCGATCCGGTGCAGGACCGGCGAGAGCGTGAGCACGACCTCGACCGGCCCCCCAACCACGCCGACCGACGTCGCCTCGCGGTCCGCCAGCAGGTCGTTCCACGTCGCCGGTGCCACGACGAAGCGCCCCCGGCCCGAGTAGGCGAGCATCTGACGACAGATGTGCGTCGCCCGGTCGGCGGCCTGCCGGGCGCCGGCGAGGTCGACGTGCACGAAGCTGCCGGGATCGAGATCGCCCGCGGCCAGGTCGAGGTGCCCGATGATGGCGGCGAGGAGGTTGTTGAAGTCGTGCGCCACGCCGCCCGCGAGCACGCCGAGGCTCTCGAGCTTCTTCATCCGTTGATCACGGCGCTCGAGCTCGAGGCGCGCCTCCTCCGCCGCCTTCCGGTCGGAGAGGTCCTCGAACGCGGCGCAGACCTGCCACGGCTTCGCCTGTCCGGGCCGGAACCGCGGCGTCGCGGTGACCTGGAGCCAGACGCGAGCCCCCCGCTGCGGGTTGTAGACGCCTATCACGGCGCGCACCGTCTCGCCCGTGCGCAGCGCCGTCATCGACGGGTGGTCCTCCCCCGGCCAGGGCGTGCCGTCCTCGTGGATCGCCTGCCAGCGCGGGTCGACCGAGGTCCGGTCGTGCAGCTGCGCCGACGTGAGGCCGAGGAGACGCTCGGCCGCGGGGTTCGCCGACTCGAGCTGGCCGTCCGCGCTCTGGTAGACGACGCCCTGGGCCATCGACTCGTAGAGCGTACGGAAGCGCTCCTCGCTCGCGCGCAGCTGTTCCTCGGCCCGAAGGCGGGCCACGAGGTCCATCGTGGAGACCGCGAGGGCCTGGACGACCGCGACGTCGTCGGGGCCGTAGTCGGTCTTCTTGTTGCCGACGCCGAGCAACGCGATGACGGCGTCGCCCCGGAGGACGGGCAAGGTCATCAGGCGGGTCACGGCCGCGTGCCCCTCGGGCATCCCCTTTTTGTGGGGCAGCGAGGCGTAGTCGTTGTGCAGGACGGGCGCGCGCGCGTGGAAGCAGTCGGCCCAGACGCCGGCGAGCGCGATCGGGTAGTGGAATCCCTTGCCCTCGGCGGTGCACATGTTCGCGAGGGTGTTCGACGACCAGGCGGTGAGCGTGAGATCCTGCTGGCCGTCGTCGACGAAGTGGAAGAAGCCGATGGCGCTGCCCGTCAGCCGCTCGGCCGCGTCGATCGTCCGCTGCATCACCCGGTCGAGGCTGCCCTCGAGCGCGAGGTGAGCGAGCTCCAAGCGCGCCTCGAGGAGCGCGGCCTCCCGCCTGCGCCGGGTGAGGTCGCGATGGAAGGCGAAGAAGAGCCCGCCGTCGCCGGGGTGGTGGAACGCCGTGACCTCGACCGGCCAGAGCGCGCCGTCCTTCGCGCGGTGCCAGGTCTCGACGACCACCCCCGACGAAGCGGTCAGCGCGGCGAGGCCGGCCACGATCTGTTCGTCGGTCGATCCGGTGGCGAGCTGCGACAGGGCCATGCCGACAAGCTCGCCGCGCGAGTAGCCGGACCGCCGGGCGTACGCCTCGTTGGCCTCGACGAGGCGGCCCGACGCATCGACCGCGAGGAAGCCTTCGGGACAGCTCTCGATCGCGGCGCCGTGGAGCGCGGACGATGTGGACGGATCGACGCCGGGGGCAAGAATCGCGGAGAGCATGTTCGCACCCACTGGCGCGCGGGTCGGCGCGCTGCCGAACTGAGTTTCGCACCATCGAGTCGGCGAGCCAACATCGGACGCGACGGTGCCGAGATAGCAGCAGACTCGCTACGGAACGGAGGAGCCGGATCCGCACGCGAGCGCGCGCCCGCCCCGCAGCACGAGGCGCGCGCGGCTCGTGCCCCAGGGCTGGACCAGCGCATTTTCGTGCGGGAGGTCCCACACGACGAGGTCCGCCTCGAGGCCGGGCGCGAGGACGCCGGTGGCCGTCGCGAGCCCGAGCGAAGCCGCGGCCTCGCGGGTGGCGCCGAGCAGCGCCTCGGCCACCGTCAGCCCGTAGCTGCTCACGGCGAGCGCGAGGGCGAGCGGCAGGCTCTCGGTCGGCGCGGTGCCCGGGTTCGCGTCGCTGGCGACGACGAGCCGGACCCCGGCGATCCGCAGGGTGGCGACGGGCGGCGGCTCCTGGCGCAGCGTCAGGCTGGCGACGGGGAGGAGAACGGCGCGCGTCCCGGCGGCGGCGAGCGCGCGCGCGCCCTCGGGCCCCACGTGCTCGAGGTGGTCGGCCGACGCCGCGCCGAGCTCGGCGGCGAGATCGGCCCCGCCGACGTCGGCGAACTGGCCGACGTGCAGGCGCACGCCGAGGCCGAGCGCGCGCGCGCGCCCGAGCACGAGGCGCGCGTCGTCGACGGAGAAGGCCTCGCGGTCGACGTACGCGTCGACGAAGCGGGCGAGGCCCGCGGCGGCGATCGCGGGCAGCCAGCGTTCGGCGACGATGCGCGCGTAGGCCGATCGGGCCGCGGGCGTGGCGCCGTCGGGGCGCGCCTCGGGCGGCAGCGCGTGGAGCGCGAGGTAGGTCGGCACGAGGCGGGGCGCGAGCGGGTCGGTCGACGCCTCCGCGATCGCCTCGAGCTGCTTGCGCTCCGAGGCCTCGTCGAGGCCGTAGCCGCTCTTGCACTCGATCGTGGTCACGCCGAGCGCGGCCATGCGGGCGGCGCGCGCCCGGAGCGCCCGGGCGATGCCCTCGACGGTCGCGGCCCGCACGGCGCGCATGCTGGCGACGATGCCGCCGCCCGCGCGCGCGATGGCCTCGTAGTCCGCGCCCGCCATGCGGAGCGCGTACTCGCCGTCGCGCGATCCCATCCACGGAGCGTGCGTGTGCGCGTCCACGAGGCCCGGGGTGATCACGGCGTCGGCGGCGGCGACGAGGCGCGCGTCCGGAGCGCGCGCGGCGAGCTCGGCGCGAGGCCCGACGGCCGCGATGAGGCCGCCGGCGACCAGCACGGCGCCGTCCTCGAGGACGCCGAGCGGATCGGCCTCGCTCGCGCGCGCGGGGTCGCACGTCACCACGCGCCCGGCCGCGACGAGGATCCGTTCGTCGATCACGATCTCTCCGCCCCCGGAGCCGCGAGGGCCGCGGCGATCTCGGCCGCGACCGCGCGCGACGCCTCGCCGCCCACCGCCTCGAGCGCGGCCTTCGGCCCGATCGGGCGCGGCGGGGTCCGGCGCCGGAGGACGAGCGATCGGCCCGCGGACTCCGCGCAGCGGAGGCGGAAGGCGGGGTCGCGATCGGCCTCGCGCACGAGCGCCTCGAGCGCGCGGTCCTGCCAGTCCTCGCGCGAACAGACGAGCAGCGCGTCGCAGCCCGCGCGCACGGCGGCGACGGCCGACTCCTCGACGCTGAAGCGATCGGCGACAGCCTTCATCTCGAGGTCGTCGGAGAACAGCACGCCGCCAAAGCCGATCTCGACGCGGAGGAGATCGGTGCAGATGCGCGCCGAGAGCGTCGCCGGCACGTCGGGGGCGAGCGCCGGGCAGACCACGTGTGCGGTCATCATGGTCGCGAGCCCGGCCTTCGCGGCGGCGCGAAACGGGGCGAGCTCGACGGCGTCGAGGCGCGCGCGGTCGTGGTCGACGACCGGCAGCGCGAGGTGGCTGTCGACGCTCGTGTCGCCGTGCCCGGGGAAGTGCTTGCCGCACGCGAGGACGGAGGCGCTCTGCAGGCCTTCGATGAACGCGACCCCGAAGCGCGCGACGGTCGCCGCGTCGGCGCCGAACGCGCGATCGCCGATGATGGGGTTCGCCGGGTTCGAGTCGACGTCGAGCACCGGGGCGAAGTCGAGGTTGAAGCCCAGGGCGGACAGCTCGGCGCCGACGGCGGCGGCCGCCCGGCGCACGAGGCCGGGGTCGCCCGTGCGGCCGAGCTCTCGGGCGGGCGGGAGCTTCAGGAAGGGCGCCGGCAGGCGCGCGACGCGCCCGCCTTCCTGGTCCACCGCCACGAAGGGGGGGATCTCGCCGGCCGCGTCGCGGATCGCCTCGCAGAGGGCGGCGGTGCGCTGGAGATCGGGCACGTTGCGGCGGAAGAGGATCGCCCCGGCGCGCAGGCCCGCGCGCAAGGACGCGGCGTAGGAGGCGGGTAACGTGTCGCCGTCGAACCCGCCGACGAGGAGCTGACCGCAGATCTGGCGGAGAGAGAGCCCATGCGTCGTCATCGCTCCGGCTCGTAGCACGACCCCGGCCCGAGGCAGGAATGCGCGGCTAACCCCGGGCGCTGGCGGGGCAGCGCCGGCCCCCCGGTGCTACCGTCCGCCTCGACGCTTCGCATGACCCGCCGACCGGATCACCTCCCCTCTCCCCCGGGCCTCGCGCAGGCCGGCATCCCGCGCGCGCGGATCGTCCTGCTCGCCGCGCTCGCGCCCTGGGGCTGCAGCACGGCGACGATCGACGCCTCCCGGGCCGCCGCGCCGCAGGCAATGCCGCTCGCCGGCGATCGACAGCCGGTCCACGGGCCCGACGCGCCGACCGGGCCGATGGGGCTCGACGACGCGCGCCGCTACGTGGTGGCGCTGGTGAACCGCGACCGCGCGGCCGCCGGGCTCGCCCCGGTGACGCTCGACGACGCGGCGACGCGCGCCGGCCAGCGCCACACCGACGACATGGCGACGCGCGGGTTCACCGCCCACGTCGGCAGCGACGGGTCGGTCCCCGAGCAGCGCTACACGGACGCGGGCGGGCGGCAGATGGTGATGGAGAACGTCGGGTGCTTCGCGGACGGCGAGCCGCGCGCGCTCGACCGCGAGCCGCGCTTCTCCGCCGAGGGGCTCCTGCGCATCGAGCGCGCGTTCATGGACGAGGTGCCGCCGCACGACGGCCATCGCCGGAACATCCTCACGCCGTGGCACACGAGCGTCGGCGTCGGGCTCGCGCTCGCGACGGGCGTCGACGTGCCCTGCATGGCGCAGGAGCTCGTCGACGACCTCGGCGACTACGGCGAGCTCCCTCGGCACGCCAAGATCGGCGCCCCCCTCGCGGTGCACGGCCGCGTGCGCGCGCCGGCGCACGTCGCGGGCGTGGGGGTGTCGCGCCTCGACGCGCCCCGGCCGCGCACCCCGTCGGAGCTCAACCGGACGCACTCGTACGCGATCCCGAAGCCCTACGCGACGTACTTCCCGCGCGGCTTCAAGACGCCGATCCCGCTGGAGATCCGGGGCGAGACGTTCTCCATCGAGGTGCCGATCAGCGACGCCGGGCGCCCCGGCCTCTACGGCATCAGCGTCTGGGCGAAGCTGCCGGGCGTCGAGGGGCTCCAGATGATCTCGCTGCGCACCCTCACGGTCGACTGACCGACGACGCGCGCCGAGGCCGGGAAAGGCGACGCGCGCCCCTTGCGCCTGCGTTGTGCCGAGCGCTACCTTACTTCGGTAGGGCGGTCTCCTGCGGGGGCTCCGTGACCGTCCCACTCGACAGAGCACCGCCGCGCGTTCGTGGAGCCCTGGCCGCACCCGGCGAAGGCGATCGCGAGGCGAGACGCGGCGTCGGGGGACGGGCGGGTCGCATGGCGCCCTTCCGATCGGCCTCGGGATGACACGCCCCCTCACGGTGACGAGGAGCGATCATGGCCCAGCATGCGTCCGAGCCCCCCGAGCACAGCGCCGTCTTCGAGCGCTCCCCAGCGCGCTCCGCCGCGGCGCTGGCACCGCCACCGATGGTCGTCGCGTCGGCCTGCCGGACCACGCGCGAGGTGGTCGCGTGGGCGGTCGCCACCGAGCTCGGGCTGCGCTGCTACGTCGCGGCGTCGGCCCGCGAGGCGCTCGCCCGGCTCGGGCTCGACCCGGAAGGCATCCCCCTGATGGGCAGCGCGAACGCCACGCCGATGCCCGGCGCCATGCTCCTCGAGACGGACCTCCTGCTCGAGCCGGTGGCCGGACCGGCGCTCTGCCGCGCCTTGCACGCGCTCGAGGTGCGCACCCTGATCCTGCGCGGGGGCGCGCCCCGGGACCTGGTCGCGGCCGAGCGAGCGGCTGCCTCCGTGCTGGATCGCCTGCGCGGGCAGCTCGCGCGCAGCGCCTGAGGGCGGCGCCCCGACGGCGGTCGCCTCGAGCAGCGCGCGGCGGGCGCTCCCGAGGTCGCATACGGAAGTACTCCGCGAAGCGCGACCGGCCGGGGCGTGGAGCCGGTCCGTGACGCCGGGTCACCCGGCGGCGGCGGCGGCCGGAGGGCGGCGTCGAAATGCGGCACTCGGCGCCGGATTCGATAGCATCGGCGCATGAGCCCTCCGGCCGGCATCGAAGAGCACGACGCGGTACAGGTCCTCGATCACCTGGTGCGGCGGGCGGCGACGATCGGAGCGAGCGACATCCACATCGAGCCGAAGCGCGACGGCATCCGGGTGCGCTGCCGCGTCGACGGCGTGATGGTCGGTCAGGGCGTCCTGCCGCTCGAGCTCGGGCCTCCCCTCACCTCGCGGGTGAAGGTCCTCGGCCGCATGGACATGACCGAGCGCCGGCTGCCGCAGGACGGCCAGTTTCAGCTCGACCTCGGCGGGCCCGCGATCAACCTGCGCGCCTCGACGTTCCCGGGCATCCACGGCGAGACGCTCGTGCTGCGGCTCCTGATGGGCTCGTCGATGATCCCGCTCGAGCGCCTCGGCATCGAGCCGAAGGACTTCACCAAGGTGCGGCGCCTCGCCGACCGGCCGACGGGGCTCATCATCTGCTGCGGCCCGACCGGGTCCGGCAAGACCTCGACGCTCTATTCGCTGATCCGCGTGATGAACACGGCGGAGCTGTCGATCGTGACGCTCGAGGATCCGATCGAGGTCGAGTTTCCGGAGATCACGCAAGGCCAGACGAACCCGCGCCAGGGCTTCACGTTCGCGACCGGGCTGCGCGCCATCCTGCGCCAGGACCCGGACGTGATCCTGGTCGGCGAGATGCGCGACGCCGAGACGGCGCAGATCGCCCTCCAGGCGAGCTTGACGGGTCACCTGGTGCTCTCGACGCTGCACACGTCGAACGCGATCGAGACCGTCGCGCGCCTCGTCGACCTCGGCGCCGAGTCGTGGATCGTCGCAAACTCGCTGCTCGCCGTCGTCGCGCAGCGCCTCGTGCGCGTCCTCTGCCAGGAGTGCGCGGAGCCGTACGAGCTCGGCGCCGACCTCTCCGACGAGGACGGCCTCATCCTCATGGAGGCCGGGACGCCGCTGAAGATGCCGCGCGGGTGCGCCAAGTGCCACGACACCGGCTACCGCGGGCGCTGCGGCATCTTCGAGGTGCTCGAGATCGACGACGAGATCCGCGAGCTCATCAAGCAGCGCGCGGCCGCGAAGGACTACCGCGCGGCCGTGCACGCAGCGGGGCTGCTGCCGCTGCGGGAAGCCGGGCTGAACAAGGCCAAGCTAGGCGTGACGTCGCTCGAAGAGGTCCTCCGCGTCACGTGAGCGCGCCATGTCGAACGCCAAGCTCGAGCAGCTGATCAACGTCCTGTCGGACGGGCTGCTGATGGATGGCCGGGATGCGTGGAAGCGCACGCAGCTCGGCGAGGCCTATCAGAAGCTCGGTCGCCACGAGGAGGCGCTCGTCGCCTTCCGGCGCGCCGTCCGCGACCAGCCGGGGTACGCTCCGGCCCACGCGGCGCTCGGCAACCTGCTCGCCGAGAAGGGCGAGTGGACGGAGGCCGAGGCGAGCCTGCGCGAGGCCTTGCGGCTGAAGCCGGAGCTCGTGCAGGCGCACGTCACGCTCGCGGAGAGCTACGCGAAGCGCGGCGAGCACGCGAGCGCCTCGGAGGCGTTCGCCGCGGCGCTGGCGCTCAAGCCCGAGATGGTCAGCCTGCTGCGCGGGGCGGCGGACGTGGCCCTCAAGGCGAGGCGGCTCGAGGAGGCCGCGCGCTTCCTCGGCCTGGCGCGCGAGCAGACGCCGAACGACGCCGACGTGCTGCTCTCGCTCGGGCTCACGTGCGCCGAGCTGCGCCGGTTCCCCGAGGCGCGCGACGCGCTGACGGCGTACGTCGCGCGCAAGGACGGGCCGGCCGCGGCGTGGGTCGCGCTCGCCCGGGCGTGCGACGCCGTGGGCGACGCCGCCGGCGCGGCGACCGCGTACGAGCGCGGCCTCGCGGCGCTGCCCGACGACGCCGATCTCGCGGTCGCGGGCGGGCGGGCGCTGGCGGCGATCGGCGCGCACGCGAAGGCCGCGGCGGTGCTCGAACGCGCGACGACGAGGCTGCCCGACGCGGCGCACGTGCACGCGGCGCTCGGGGCGAGCCTGCTCGCGCTCGATCGCTTCGAGCCGGCCGCGCGCGCCCTCTCGCGGGCGACGAAGCTCGCGCCGACGGACGCGCCGCACCACGTGGCGCTCGCCCGCGCGGAGCTCGGGCTCGGGCGCGTGCAGGGCGCGGCCGACGCGCTCGAGCAGGCGCTGCGGCTCGACGGGTCGAACACCGACGCGCTGCTGCTGCTCGCGGGCGCGTACTCGAAGCTCGACCGCGCGCCGGACGCGACGAGCGCCCTCCGGCGCGCGATTGCCACGAAGCCGGACGACGCCGGGCTGCGGCTGGAGCTCGCGAAGCACCTGCGCGCGCTCGGGCAGACGCCGCAGGCGCTGATCGCGTTTCGCGAGGCGGCCGCGCGGCAGGCGACGCTGACCGAGGCGCACCTCGGCGCGGCGCGCTGCGCGAGCGAGCTCGAGCAGCTCCGCGACGCCGCGCGCGACTACGAGGCGGCCATCGCGGCGAGCCCGGACCGAGCGGAGGCGCACCGCGGGCTCGGCGCCGTGCGACGGCGCCTCGAGGACCACGCGAGCGCGGTGACGGCGCTGCTCGAGGCGACGCGGCTCGACGCGGGCGACGGCGAGGCCTTCCTGTGGCTGGCCGAGAGCCGCTTCGCGCTCGGCCGGGTCGACGACGCGCTCTCCGACGTTCGCCAGGCCATCCACCGACGGCCGGACGAGGCCGCCGCCCACAAGCTGCTCGGCGTGCTGCTGGCGCGCCAGAACCGGCACGCGGACGCCAGCGAGGAGCTCGAGAAGGCGATCGACCTGGCGCCCCGCGCGGCCGAGGCGCCGGAGACGCTCTACGAGCTCGGGGTCTGCCGACGCACGCTCGGCAAGCTCGACCTCGCGGAGCAGGCGTTCTCGCGCGCGGCCGCGTTCCTGCCCAAGGAGCCGCGCTACCGGCTCGCGATCGGGCAGCTCTACCTCGAGCTTGGGCGGAACGAGGAGGCCGTCGAGGCGCTCGAGCGCGCCGACCACCTGCGCGGCGGCGACGTCGAGACGCTGCGCGCGCTCGGCCGCGCGTACCTCCTGTTCGACTCGCCGCGCGAGGCGCAGCGGACGCTGGAGAAGGCGATCTCGGTCGGCCCGCCGCTGGCCGCGACGCACCTGCACCACGCGCGCGCGCTGCTGGCGCTGCAGCGGGCGCCCGACGCGCGCCGCGAGCTCGAGGCCGCGCTGCGGCTCGACCCGACCCTCGCGGAGGCGCACCTCCTGGTCGGCGTGCTGCTGTCGAAGACCGGCGAGCTGCGCGGCGCGGCCGATCACCTCGAGGAGGCGACGCGGACGGCGACGGATCCGGCCGACGCCTATGGCGAGCTCGCGCGCGTGCGGGGCGCCCTCGGCGAGACGCACGAAGCGCTCCTCGCGTGGAAGCAGCGGCTGCGCGCGCGACCGAACGACGCGGACGCGCACTTCGGCCTCGCCGAGACGCTCGTGCTCGCGGGGCGCGACGGCGAGGCCGTCCCCTCGCAGGAGGCCGGGATCGCGCTCGATCCGAGGCGCGCGGGCGCCCACCGCCGGCTCGGCGAGACGCTCGTGCGGCTCGGCCGGCACGACGAGGCCGTCGCGCCGCTCGAGATCGCCGCGGTCGCCGAGCCGGACGACGCGGGGCTCTTCGCGATGATCGCGGGCTGCCACGAGCGCGCCGCCGACCCGGCAAAGGAGGTCACCGCGCTGGATCGCGCCGTCACGGTGAAGGCCGACGACCCCGCCATCCTGCGCCGGCTCGGCCTCGCGCAGCGCAAGCTCGGCCGATCGACGGCGGCGATCGCCGCGCTCGGGCGCGCGCTCTCGCTCGCGCCGGAGATGACCGACCTCGAGGTGCCGCTCGGCGAGCTGCACCGCGCCGCCGGGCGCCGCGCGGCCGCCGCCGGCGATCACGCCGAGGCCGCCGCCGGCCTCGCGAAGGCCAGGCTCTACCAGCGCGACGACGCCGAGCTCTGCGTCGAGCACGCGACCTCGCTCCGCGCGCTCGGCCGGGACGCCGACGCGGCCGCAGCCGCCGAGCGAGCGGCCGAGATCGCGCCCGAGCGGGCCGACGTCTGGCACCTCGTGGGCGAGCTCCGCGAGCGGACGGGCGACCACCAGGCCGCCCGCGAGGCGTTCCAGCACGTCGTCGCGACGCAGCCGACGCGCCTCTCCGCGCAGCTGGGCCTCGGCCTCGCGTGCGTGCGGCTCGGCGACCTGGCGAGCGCGCTCGAGCCGCTCACCCGCGCCGTCGCGATCGACCCCGAGCACGTCGCGGCGCTCGGCGAGCTCGGCGCCGCGCAGCAGGCGGCCTCGCGCACCGCCGAAGCGCGCGACACCTTCCAGCGCCTGACGAAGCTCCGGCCGCTCGACCCGGACCCGCTGCGTCGGCTGGCGGCGTGCCGCGTCGCGCTCGGCGAGGACGAGGGCGCGTTCATCGCGCTCACCCAGCTCGCGCGCCTCGCCCCGGACGACCTGGAGGTCGTCGCGTCGATCGCCGCGTGCCAGGACCGCCTCGGCCGCCTCGAGGACTGCGTCGCGAGCTGGGAGCGCCTGCTCGCGGTCGAGCCGGAGCGGACGGCCGCGCGCAGGGCCGCGGCGCTCGTCTACGCGCGGCTCGACCGGCACGACGACGTCGTGCGCAGCGCGAAGCCGGTGCTGCGATCGCGGCCCGAGGACCCGGAGCTGCTGCTCGCCGTCGCCCGCGCCCACGCCCAGCGCGGCCGCGCGGCCGAGGCCGCCGACGCTGCGACGGAGCTCGTGCGCATCGCGCCGACGAGCGTCGACGGCCTGTGGGAGCTTTCCGCCGCGGAGGTCGCGCGCGGACGCGACGAGGCCGCGGTCGCCGCGCTCGAGCGCGCGTTCGCCGTCGCCGCCGCGCCGCCGCGCGTGAAGGCGCGCCTCGACGAGCTCGTCCGGGGCCGCGCCGCGGAGCTCGAGTCGAAGGGCGATCACGCCGCGGCGCTCGCGTCCTACCAGCGCGCGCGCGATCTCGAGCCCGACGACCCCGCGCGCGCCCTCGGCGCCGCCCGCTGCATGCAGGCGCTCGGCCGCTCACCCGAGGCGCTCGACGCGCTTCGCCGCAACCTGAAGGCGCACCCGACCCACGGCGGGTCGCTGCTCCTGCTCGGGCGCCTCTACGCCGAGGCCGGCTACGGCCGCGAAGCGGTGGACGCCTTCCGCAAGGCCGAGGCCTCCGACCTCGCCACCGACGATCGCTTCGAGGCGCTCGCCGGCCTGGGCTTCGCGTGCGCGGAGAGCGACCTCGAAGGCGACGCGATCGACGCGCTCCGGCGCGCCGCCGAGATCCGCCCGGGCGACGCCCGCGTGAAGGCCAAGCTCGGGAGCCTGTACGACGCCGCCGGCCGGTCCGGCGAGGCGATCGGCGCGCTCATCGAGCTGCGAGCGATGCGCGGGCTCGGGCCCGAGGAGCAGCGCCGGCTCGGCCTGCTCTCCGCGGCCGCGGGCCGCCACGACGACGCGGTCGAGCCGCTGACCGCGGCGCTCGCGGCTTCGCCGGGCGACGCCGAGCTCCTCGAGGCGATCGCGGCCGCGTTCGAGGCGATCGGTCGCGACGCGGACGCCACGCGCATCCTGCTGCGGCTGCGCGACGCCGCGCCAGGGCACGCGACCGTGTCCTCGCGGCTCGGCCTCGCCTACGCGCGGCTCGGCCAGCACGCCGAGGCGGCCGCGGCGCTCGAGGTCGCTCGCGTCAAGGAGCCCCCGCGCCCGGAGATCCTGGCGGCGATCGTCGCAGCGTACGGCGCGGTCGGGGACGAGCCGGCGCGACGAGGCGCGCTCGAGGCGCTCGTGAAGCTCTCGCCGGGCGACCTCCCCGCGCAGCGCGCGCTCGGCGACTCGTACGACGCCGCCGGCCGCCGCGACGAGGCGATCGAAGCGCTCGCGCGCGCCGACGAGCTGTCGCGCGGCGCCGACCCCGAGCTGCGCAAGCGCGTGGCCGAGCTCCACCTCGCCCGCGCGGCGTCGTCGGACGGGCCCGCGGCCGAAGACGACCTCGCGCGCGCCCGCCGCTTCGGGGCTCGTGAGCCCGGGATCTTGCTCGACATCGCCCGCGCGTACGCCGGCCGGAGGCTCCAGCACGAGGCCGCGTCGACGGCCCGCGAGGTGCTCGCGATCGCCCCCGGCGACGTGCCCGCCGCGCTCCTGCTCGGACGCGCGCTCGCGGTCGGCGGCGACGCGCGCGGCGCGGCGGAGGCGTTCGAGCTCGCGCTGCGCCACCGCGTCGACGCCGTCGAAGCCCTCGTCGGCGCCGGCCACGCGTACCTGTCGCTCGGCCGCCCCGAGGAGAGCGTCGCGATGCTGCGGCGCGCGACCGCCGTCGACGCCGACCGGCTCGACGCGCACGCGATGCTCGCCGAGACGCTGCGCGCCCGCGGCCGCGGGGCGGAGGCCGCGCAGAGCTACCGCGAGGTGGTGCGGCTCGCGCCGGAGGACGGCGCCGCGTGGCGCGCGCTCGGCGATCTCCTGCTCTCGCTGGGCGAGGCGCGCGAGGCCGCGACCGCGCTCGAGCGGTCGATCGCGATCACGCCGGAGGACTCCACGGGCCTGCTCGCGCTCGCGACGGCCAACGAGCGGCTCGGCCAGTCGGGCGAGCAGCTCGCGCTCCTCGACCGCGCCCACCAGGCTCGCCCCGACGACGCCGACACGGCCGCGCGCTTCGCGCTCGCGCTCGCGGCCACGCCCGACGCCGACCGCGCGCTCACCGCGCTCGAGCGAGCCCGCGCGCTCGACGGCTCGCGCGTCGACGTCGCCCGCCGCCTCGTCGAGCTCTACGGCGACCGCGCCGCGCGGCGCGAGGTGA